>NZ_JBYTCJ010000008.1:0-163350 GCF_058790155.1 Neobacillus sp. FW104-15D2 | reverse complement strand
CTGGACACCTCGTATCATACCAAGGGGGCTTTTTTTGTTCAAACCTCATTTTGCTTTAATACAGGAATGCTTTCTTAACCATTAAATAAGGTGCCCCTTCTTAAAGGGCACCTTTGTTTTTTATATGATTGCCTTGCCTTCTTGTGCTAGTGCATGATGAATTCCATGCTGCAAATTCTGAAACGTTTCGAAGCGCGAAAGATTTATATTTGATTGCGTAAGGATTATTCCCAGTTCTGCTGAAATCCCCACCAAAATGGTTTGTGTGCCAATCAGTGAGGCCGCAGCGCCGATTTTTTCAATTAGGTTAACAGTATGATGATTAACATCTTTATCTATCCCGGTAAGGTCCAGGACCAGAAAATTCGCCTTATGTTTAGGCAAGTTATTTAGTGTGTTAACAATTAACTCTTCTGAACGATCTTCATCATACTTTCCGATTAGAGGAACCACAACAATTCCTTCAAGAACAGGGATCATAGGGGATGATAGCCTTTTAACCAACTCCACAAGTTCCTTTGTCTTGTTTTCAACCATCTCTTCAAGCTGCCTGATTTGTTCGGATTCTTTTTTTCGGGATAATTCATGGATATTGTTTGAAGCAGTTATATCCGAAGGAAAGTATTCAATTATGCTGTATTCATGGCCATCTAATTGGTGCTGTATAATCTTGTACCAGATATTTGTACCAAAAAGACCGCTAAATACCCCGGCGTAATGAGCTGGAAGATAAGTGGTACCTTTTTTCTTCCTTTGAGCCACGTTAATTTTGTGCTCCCAACTGTCCTTAATATACGCAATGAGTGTTTTTGTTTCAAAATTAAGTTCCTTTATCTCCGTTTTTCCCCAGCCTGCTGAGGCATAAGTGTTTGTTATCATATTGGCAGCTTCGGCTACATCAACATCTTTCATCTTCTCAAAATATTCCCCCACAACGAAACCCTGACGGTAACCAGTAGACTCAAATACTAGGCTGGAAGCTTCTTCCCCTGAAATCTCCTCAATCGTATCAAAAAATGTTTTCATTGCTGAAGTTATCCAAAACAACACAGCATCCTGCTCTTCGAAAAGGAACTTCCCATTCTCCAGGTCCCAAGCGAAATTAAGACCACCCACATTGATATTTTTATTTATGCTCATTATTAATCACCTACGTATTTTATTTATCTTTTTCTATTTCCCATTATTCATAAAGTAACCTTTATTTTCAGTAGGTACCTCTTCTTTATTTTTATTAAGATTATGTTTTTATTTCCCAAACCAAAAGCCCGCCATTTTCGGCAGGCTTAAAATTTATTATTAAGTTGCCTAATCCTTTTTTCTAAACGTGAAATTTCATCTGGTAGTGTTTCTAGCAGCTGATAATATAACTCTGGATTACAGGGGACATCAGGATAAATTTCACGCATAGAACTAATACCCTTTTCCTTTAAGGAAGCCATTCTCTGGCGTGTTTGGGTTAAAGAGGATGTCAAATTTTCTAATAGTGTTGCCACAATTGTTCCTCCTTAATTGCTATCTAAATAACCTTATACCCCTATTTTTATTTTCCTAAACCATTATTTTTTCATTTTTATTTAAATTATTTTTAAGCAGTAATAAGAACAGTGCAAACGCCCGTTCCGCGGAGCAACTACTACCTGAGTAACGGCTTCTCTGAATAGACGACATGCAGCTTTGCTACGGGCTGAACATAAGCTTCTTTGTTCGAACGGTGACGCTGGAGCTAGACAATTTAAAAGGTAAAACTATATCTTATCCATTAAAAAAAGCTGCGCAGATGGCAGCTAGAAAATAGACCTGGTAACATATTCCCTTTAATTAACTCTCTTAGGACCGCTCCAGTACATTTCTCTTAAACGATATTTTTGAAGTTTACCTGTTGCAGTCTTTGGTAAAGATTCAGCAAATTCCACCGCTTTTGGTGCTTTGAAGTGTGCCATTTCCGAGCGGCAAAACTGTATAATCTCTTCTTCTGTAGCATTTAAACCCGATTTTAACACAATGATAGCCAGTGGTACCTCGCCCCATTTTTCATCAGGAATCGCAATGACCGCAGTTTCCAAAACAGCTGGGTGCTTATAAAGAACTCCTTCTACCTCTGTTGAGGAAATATTTTCCCCTCCAGATATAATTAGATCCTTTGCACGATCCCGTATTTCAATAAACCCGTCCGGATGAGTAACTGCCAAATCTCCGGTATGGAACCAGCCATCCCTGATGGCCGCCGCTGTCGTAACGGGGTCCTTATAATAACCTGCCATTACCACATTACCACGTGTAATGATTTCACCAAGTTCTTCCCCGTTCCAAGCTACTTCATCTCCATCCTGATGAACAACCTTTGTTTCTCCATTGAAAGCAAGCTCGATTCCCTGTCTTGCCTTAATAGCTGCTTGTTCTTCTGGTGATTTAGTATTAAATTCAACCTTCCACTCGCAATAAAGAATAAATGGTGAGGTTTCTGTCAGTCCATAAACGTGCATCATATTTAAACCAAGGAGATCCTGCGCTTTTTGAATTAATGCAGCTGCAGGTGGAGCACCAGCGGTTGCCATACGAGGATTTGTCTTAATTTCCATTTCCTTTGCCTTCGGTTCGTTTACCAGCATATTAACGACCGTAGGCGCTCCGCATAAAAGAGAAATGTTCTTCATTTCAAATAGTTCCAAAATAAGAGGAGGATCCACTTTCCTCAAACAAACGTGAGTGCCGCCTGATGCCGTTAACGCCCAAACCCCGCCCCAGCCATTCGCATGAAACATAGGCAAAGTATGAAGATATACATCATCATGATTGACTCCCAAATGATACATGAAATTAGCTGCATTTAAATAATTACTGCGATGAGTCAGCATAACCCCCTTTGGTTTAGAGGTTGTCCCGCTCGTATAATTTAACGTGAGAAGCTGATTTTCATCAATTTCTACCTCAGGCAATTTAACAGTTGCCGGAGTATGCTGAAGAAAGTCTTCGTAGTTTACACCGCTCAAAGTGGTTTTCTGTCCCGGGACTGGGACAATAATAATTTGTTCAAGGGAAATGTTATCCACAATATTTTCTATAGGATCACAAAATTCCTCATCAACGATTAACATCTTTGCATCACTGTGCCGGATGATATACTCCAAATCTCCTGCTGATAGTCGGTAATTCAAAGGTACCATAACCGCTCCCAGCTGGCCGATGCCATAAAAACACTCCAGCATATAATGCGTGTTAGGCAGCATGACAGCTACATGCTCTCCCTTTCCTATTCCAGCATGAAATAAAGCAGCTGAAAGTTGGTCCACTCTCTTTCCAAACTCTTTATATGTAAATTCTTCTTCTCCATCAATAACAGCAATTTTATTCGGGTAATACTTTAGGGCGCGGCGTTTCCAGTCTAAAGGGGTTAATGGGGATAACATATAACCAGCTCCTCTTTATTAGATAATCTCTCATTATTGGTCCTAAACATATTGCTTTTTTTAACGAGGTATTTTCATAAATATTGGCTATGATGTTAAAGCTCATTGTTGGATATGGCTAATTTAAGCGGATTATGCGAGAATCTAGCAGGAAAAGCGGGTCAAGGAAACACCCACAAGTGCAAAACGCTGAGGTTAAGGAAGAATGTTTTAGCCTTGTTCAGCCCTGACAAGCGCAGTCTGGCGCCACCGGTACTAGCTATTCCTGTGCGGTGTAAGGGACTGAGGTGGAAGTCGTTCTTTATTTCAACCTCGCGACTGAAACGTCCTCAAGGGCCCAGGCGCGGAAGTTTGACAGGCTCCCGAACCCTTGAAGAAAGCGCCGGCCTCGGAAATAAACAGGCACAATTAACAGCTCCTAAATAAAATAGTATACTTTCCTTTTTCCTCCTTTTTTTGATAGGTTTTCATTCTGCCATGCTGAGAATCCTGAACAGTATAACAGTCAAACAATGACTTTTCCCTACCACCTTGTATCCAAAAGAACATATATAATTATATATTGACAGAAAATTTTAAAAAGTACAATTCCAATTCTATTTAAAAAAATAAGAGAGCCATTCAGCCCTCTTATTTGTGCATCTATATAATTAAAGGTTGCGTAAATCAATGCGTTTTATTTTTCCGGAATCTGTTTTTGGAAGAGCTTCGATAAATTCAATGATTCTTGGATATTTATATGGAGCAGTTAGTTTTTTAACAAATTGCTGGATCTCTTTAACCAAATGATCATTTCCTGTTATACCATCTTTTAATACCACAAAGGCCTTAACAAGATTACCCCTGACTGGATCTGGAGCAGCTACTACGGCACATTCTTTGACTGCATTATGTTTCATTAATGCTTCTTCTACCTCGAATGGCCCGATGGTATACCCCGAACTAATGATAACATCATCATTTCTGCCCTGGAACCAAAAGTAATTATCCTTATCCTTGGAGGCTCTGTCTCCTGTTAAAAAGAAGTTACCAACATATGCCTCATTCGTCTTTTCTGTATTTTTATAATACAGCTTAAAAAGAGCAGGGAAATCCTTTCGAATCGCGATTGTTCCAATTTCATTAACAGGAAGAGGATTTCCTTCCTGATCAACTACCTCTATAAAGTCTTTTAGCAACGGCTGTCCCATGGAACCAATCTTTTCGGGATCCACATTTAAATTCGCAATAAGCAGTGTGCTTTCTGTCTGTCCATAGCCATCACGAATCTGAATATCAAAAACATTCTTAAAGACATCTATAACCTCCCTGTTCAATGCTTCACCGGCCGAAACAGCCGAATGTAAATTTGAAAGATCAAAGTCTTTAATTTCTTCTAATTTAGCCATCATCCGATACTCAGTGGGTGTACAGCATAGTACATTAATTTTGTTGTTCTGCAGGAGCTGCAAATATTTACGAGGGCTGAACCTTCCATTATAAAGATAGCCCGTTGCACCGGATCCCAGAATGGATAGGAACGGACTCCAGACCCATTTTTGCCAGCCTGGTGCGGCAGTTGCCCAAACGGTATCATCCTCGCTAATATTCAGCCATTTTGAAGCAGCCGTTCTTAAGTGAGCATATCCCCAGCCATGGCTGTGTACCACACCTTTTGGCATTCCGGTTGTTCCTGAAGTATATGCTAGAAAAGCATAATCTTCTTTAGAAGTATCAACGGTATCGAAGGTTTCGGATTTCCCTTCTATAATATCTTCCATTAGCTGCCAGCCTGGAACCACTTCACCAAAAGTAATCTTATGCTCGAGAAATGGCGTTTCTTCTTCTATGTTTTCAAATTCAGTTACAAATGGATGGTAAGCAATAACCGCTCTGGCCTCTGAGTGATTAAGCCTGTAGCTCAAATCCTTAGCACGGAGTAATTCAGAAGCAGCACTGATAACCAACCCTGCTTTTAAGCACGCCAAATAAATGAAATAGGATTCTATGAGGCGGGTTGTCATAACGACTACCCGATCCCCTTTCTTTAGCCCAAGCTCTGTTAATCCATTTGCAAACTGATTGGCCTTTTTAATTAGTTCAGAATATGTAATGGTTAATTTTACTCCTGTGTCAGTTTCAAGAATTAAAGCAGTCTTTTCTGAAAAATAACGATCAATCTCATTTGCAATATTATACTGTTCAGGTGCAATTAAAGTATGTAATTCCAAGTTTGTCATCCTTCTTTTCCTTGAATTTAAATATATTGGTTTCTAAGAGGTGTCCTACTTTATATTTTGTGTAAGAATCCTCAAAGTTAATCCTATTTTAACAGTATAACATCTAGTATTAATACTTGGTACTAATTTGATTTTCGTCTTTCCTATCCCTTCTTATTATTAATAAGAACATAATACTTTGTTCATTCTTTGTTCATAAATATCCTTTAATATTAGTTTTGTTGCTAGGACACAAGCAATGCTTAATCATTTTCCCCCTTTTTTTATATAAAGAGCTAGGCACCTTCTTTGAGGGTGCCTAGTTTTTTGTCCAGATTTGTTAAGCCACGGTTCATTTTACAGAATTCGCTCCCTTTCAGAGGTCTAACTGCCAAGCCTCCTCGCTCTTTTCCCACTGCAGGGTCTTGAAAGTTGTTTTCCGCCAAAAATCACCAGACGAAGTGGAGTTGAACGACTTTCGAGTAGTCTCACTCATTCAAGCCTTTTTCTGAAAAAATTAATCTAGATAGATAAGGAATTTTTCAATAGAATGTTAATTAAAGGAGTAGTGATGAATATGGATTTAAAATATGAAATTATTTCTGACGAGGAAATTGAATCCTGCAGAGATTTGTGCAACGAACTCATGGCTTTTCAAAAGTCAAAGGCATACATAACACCCGAACGTTTTGACAGCATGAATTTTGAATCACGGATGGTACCTTCTGTTAAAAGTGCCCTGCAAAATTACATTGTTATTGTAAAAGATGGGGAGAAAGTAGTTGCTTATGTTTATTCCAATATTTCTCCAAAAGAGGCGTATTCAAATGATTTCGCTACATTTTTTGACCTTTCTTCTGTCAGTAACAACAATGTAGGTTGTTTATCTCAATTTTATATAAAAGATGAGTACAGAAAATATGGAATTGGATCTAAGCTTTTCAACATGTCCATGGATTGGCTGAAGGAATATGATGATGTCGATGATTATTTTATTTTCGTATCAAATGGGAACACAAACGCTCTCGAATTCTATAAAGCAAAAGGCTTTCATGTTAGCCATAATATTTTGGATGGTTTTATCACGGTTTTACGGAAAAAGGCCTAGTGAAGTCCTATCCCTCTTTTAAGAAAATCTATATGAACCTCTCTGTTGTTTGTTCATAAGCAATATGAAAATGTCATAAACATTAGAAGGCTATGTTTTTTTTCAATGAAGGGAGCATAAAAGTGAATGATGTTTTTGAGACAGCTGCAAGAAATGAACATCTTTTCTGGCTTCAAATATTAGGTGATCATTCCCGGTTTATTCTAGAGGCTTTAGCACCCGTTCAGCAGGAGGAGATTAAAAAGGCTTCGATGTTTATCCAGGTATTTGATACCCTTCTCGATCAGGCAAAAACAATGAATCCCATGCAAATAGCGGCATCAGCAGAAGATCAGGTCATAAATCTTAGAGAATTTAAACTTGAATTATTAAGGAAACATCTTGCCGGAAAGATAAAAATTCACCTTTCTCCCACCTTTATCAATCATATGGTAAATGAATTAGAGGAATATGTAAGAATTATCAACTATTTAAAATCCGGGCAAGTTCCCCCTATTTACCATGAACTGCATCATCATCTTCTTTGGCTTATGGACGCTGCTGGTCATTCGGATGCCATTTCAGCCAATTTAGATGCTGTAGAAAAGAGATTAAGAACCAACAGTGATTTATTTACGAAGCAATTTGAGAATTTTTATCTTAAAGCTGTTGAAATGGCAGGTTATTTAAGAACTAATCTGACTGCCTTTCCCGCTTTGGCAAAATTCAATTCGGACATCCAGCTAGAAATAAAGTTATTCCAAAATTTTTTAAATGAAATAGAAGAACTAAGGCTTAGCAAGCAAGCGTTGGGAACATTCGCTCCGTTAATGGCTGACCATATGTTTCGGGAAGAATGTTATTATTTAACGAAGTTAGCACAATCCTCGAATATAGAGATGCCAAACTGTGATCCTTCAAAACCCCGATTACAAGAATAATGAATAAAAGTGCTGGGGACACAAATCCTCAGCACTTGGTTCGTTTTATTCTCCTAAAGGAATACTCTTCATATTTCCTTTTCGTAGCTTTATTACAACATTTACGATCGCAGCCACCCATAGAAGAGATAGGAAGAGATACGTATAAATGCTTGCGGTGTGGGAAATGTTCATTGTGCCAAGAAGTGTTCTTAAATTAGTGATAATAATAATCCCTCCAACCAAAACGCCTAAAAGTTTGGTTGGAATAATCCGGACAAGCCATGCTGCGATTGGAGCAGCGATTATACCGCCGATCATTAACGCAAGCACCCACTGGATATTTATTTCTGACCATCCTAATGTGATAAGGAAGCCTAATGTAGAGGATACTGCAACTGCGAATTCACTCGTATCAACCGACCCGATTACTTTTCGAGGCTCCATGCTGTTGCTCGTAAGTAAGACAGGTGTAGCGATTGGTCCCCAGCCTCCACCTCCAGTTGAATCCATGAAACCTGCAATGAAACCAAGAGGCAGCAGCTGTTTTGCCGAGATGTTTTTTTGAGTCGAAGCAGTTTGTTTGAAAATAAGAAAACGGTAAATGACATAGAAGCCTAATAAAAGGAGAAAAAAAGAAATATAAGGTTTTATCAGGTTCCCCGGTATACTTCCTAAAAAGCAGGCCCCTAGAAAAGCTCCAATGGAACCAGGCAAAATTAATCTTAAAACTACTTGTTTATCAACATTTTTAAATCGCAAATGTGAAACTCCAGACGCCGCAGTTGTAACTACCTCGGCCATATGAACAGATGCTGAAACCACAGCGGGTGCAATCCCATACATAAGCAAAAGCGAGGACGAAGTAACCCCATATGCCATTCCTAAAGAACCATCCACTAACTGTGCCGCGAGGCCAATCAGCGCCAGGACAACCAACCTTCTCAAAGCAAACACTCCTTTTTTATTTACACTTGAATAGAATAGATAAAAGGATTTTTTATATCTGATTGTTGACTAATCTAATCAAGTTTTTAACCTAAATTATGTAAAAAAGGTTGAGTGGGTTCTTTATAACAGTGAAAATAGGCAGTTACCTATATTCCAGGGGGGTTCAAATGAAAATCTCAACTAGAGGAGAGTATGCCTTAAGGGCTTTAATTTATCTCGGCACACGCAAAGAAACCCTTACATCCATTGGAGAAATATCGGAAAAAACTTTGGTTCCTATTCCATACTTAGAACAAATTCTTTTACAGCTTAAGAGAAATAGTTATGTTGAAACCAAGAGAGGTGTAGGTGGAGGGTATAAACTAAGCAAAGAAAATAACGAGGTTGTTATCGGTGAAGTAATCAGGAAATTGGATGGTCCACTTGCACCTATGGGCTGCGTAAGTATTACCTCTTATGAAAGCTGCCCTTTAGAAGCCGCATGTATGCTAAAACCCTTGTGGGCCTTAGTAAGAGATACCATTGCAGAAATGCTGGATCGAACCACCTTAGAGGATTTGATTAAGGGCAGGATAAAGCAGGAATAAACAAAAGGCTGCCAATCCAGGCAGCGTTCCGTTTTTCTACTTATATAGTGGTATCTTTAAATCTTCTCCAACTTCCAATACACAGTCCTTACTGTTTTTTACTGGTTCGAATGTCATGATATATTCGTCTTCTCCACCCTTCACTTCACTCTTACTGAAGATGGGTAGGGCTTTTTCACCGGCCGATCTCACTAGAATACCGGATTTTTTTTCATCAAACGTATAACCATTTTCTTTACTAAATTTCCTAGCAGTTAGGTATTTATTTTCTAATCTGCTCATCACCTTGTACTTCATTCCATTTTCATCCTTAAACATTTTAGTGTCGGAGGCTGTTACAACCACTCTTGTTTCAAGCGGAGAAAACTCTGCCTTTTTTATCGTGTAAGTAATATTTTCAAAATTAAAAGTTTTATTTAATTCTATAGATTCTCTATCTGCCACTGCAGATTGATCCAGAGTAAAACTAACTGGCCACAGTGCTGCCATTCCCTGGGATTTATTTTTTTCATATATAGTTAGGTTTTTTATTTCAAGATGAACATTTTTTCCGGCTAGAGATTTTATTGATTCAAAAGATAAAGCTTCAGAGACTTTGTTTTCTTGAGGGTCATAATGTCTGCTTCCCCAGCCAACACACTTTAATTTCTTATAGCCATCTAAATTAATTGAAGTTTTGCCTTCAAAAATATCCAGATAATAATTTTTTAAATTTGTTTTTTTGCTTTGATAGGTTACTAAGAGCTTAGTTTCCTTATCATCTGTTAAAACACTCTCAAAATGCACCGTAATATCATGGTTTTTATCATAGTACGTCTGATCCAAAGTCTGCCCCAGACCATCACTAAGTGCTGTTTTTAATCCCGTATCGTCAATTTGATCGCTTAAAAATACCTTATTGTATAAATCCCGTATAGATGCCAGCGCCGGAGTAAAGGTAAAGGTACAAACCACAATCAGGCAAACCGCAGCCGCAGCATAAAATCTCCTAAATGTTTTTCTTTTTTGAGGCAGAGGGATTACCCTAGTTGGATAGATACTCTTTGACTTATCTACTTGATGGATTTTACTTTGAATATTATCCCAGACATCCGGCACTTGTACCTCAAAAGCATTATTCAAATGCTTCAATATTTTCTCTTTCTCCATGTGAACCCTCCTTACCTTAGACTTTTCCTTAGTTTTTTCAGAGCACCGTTAAACTTCCAAAGAACTGTTCCTAATGGCATTTCCATGAGTTTTGCAATTTCTCTGTGTTTCATCCCTGAAATCTCTTTTAAAATGACGATCTGTCTCTCCTCACTATTAAGCACTTCTAAATATTTTGAAAAGATCATTTTGTCCAAAGGATCCTCTAAAATATAGTGCACATGCTCAAAGTAGCTATCATCAAATCCTGTAATTTCACACTTCTTTTTTCGATAAAGGTCTAATGCCGTGTTTCTGGATACACTGATCAGCCATGCTTTTATATTAGTGATTTCATGATGCTCCATATGCTGGAAAAGCTTTATAAACACTTCCTGTAATACATCCTCGGCTAATTCAAAATCCCTAAGGATTGATAACGCCATCGCAAACACATGCTTCTTATGTTCGCTGAATATTTTTTTAAACTCTGTTAAGTCATCATTGTATCTTTCATTTGAGTGTTGCAAACTAGTTTGATTCATTTTTCGCCTCCTTCACTAAGTAGACGGCTAAATATCCGTTTTTATTGGTAAAAATTTTATTTTTTCCCAAATAATATTTTAACTTTTAAAAAAACACTATTTCAAATGGAATAGTGTTTCTTTGCTTAGGAATAAAAAACGATTTTAATCAAATCCTATCTTATTGGGAGGTGATAATATGGAAAACCAACAAAACCGTAACCAGCAGGACAACCAAGTGACCGAGGGCATTAAAGAAACGGCAGGTGCCGCTTTCCATGCTGTTCATAGTGCTTTAGAAACAACAGAGAATGTAGCAATGAATACAGTGGATGCTACGGCTAAGGCAGTAAACGCTGCCACTGAAGGTGTGAAAAACATGGTTCCTGATAACTCAAACGATAAAAACGAATAATAATTCTCCTAAAAGGCCGTTTTTAGGCGTTTTTTTTAGGACGATTATTGATCGATACTCCAAAATTAACCACAGGAATTTCCTGTGGTTTCTCTATTAATGATTTATTACTTTCTGCAATTTTGATTGAAAAAATATTTTCATCATTGGAGGAGTAACAATCGTAGTCACTAGCACCACAACGATGATGACAGCAAACAGTTCCTCGCTCAAAAGATTTGATTCTAGGCCAATAGCTGAGATGATTAGAGCAACTTCACCGCGGGAAATCATGGCTGAACCTATCCCAAGAGAACTATTCCACGAGAAACCCGCCGTCTTCGCTCCCAAAGAAGCCCCGATCAGTTTGGTTAATATCGCCAAAATACTTAATAAGACAATAAGTCCTAAGTTTTCCTTAATTCCAGCAAACTCCGCTGTCACTCCAATAGAAGTGAAGAATACCGGAACAAAAATTGAATAACTGATCGTTTCAACCTTTTCGAAAACTTCATGTTTAAACTCCGTTAAACTTATAGCAACACCAGCAATATATGCACCTATTATTGCTGCAACTCCTGTATACTCTGCCAGATAGGCATATATAAAACAGATAATTAATGCTGAAGAAATGACCGTTTCCGAAACCTTTAAAATAGCAAACCTTCTTAAAAACAAAGGTACCAATTTCCATCCAACTACTATAGCTCCAGCAAAAAATAAAAACTTTTTAATAATAACTGTGCTTAAATTGACATCTCCACCAGCAAAACTCATTAAAAATGCCAGGGCAATTACCACCACTACATCATCAATTACAGCAGCACCGAGAATTGTTGTCCCTTCACGGGTTTTAAGCTGATTCATCTCCTTTAGCGCCTGGACACTGATACTTACACTTGTTGCCGAAAGCAATAAACCTAGGAACCAAGACTGAATATCAGACAGGCCTAACATAATTCCAGAGAAATACCCCAGAACCAGCGGTACTATAATACCTCCAAATCCCACCAAGGCTGCTCCTTTTCCTGTATGTTTATATTCACCGATATCAGTCTCTAGCCCAGCGATAAACATTAGCAGTATTACGCCAATTTGACTAAACTCCTCCAGGGTTTTTGTTTCATTAACCAATCCTAATAAAGATGGACCCAGTAAAATGCCAATAAGAAGTTTCCCCAGTACCGATGGCTGCCCAAGTCTTACACTTAAACTCCCTGATATTTTTGAAGCAATTAAAATAATGGCTAATTGAAGTATTATCACGTTAAATATCCTCTCCTTTTTTATTTTTTTGGCTTTGTTAATCTTTTGCCTATTGATTTCCGCTATCGTCGCCCGCTTTCCGCGGGCGTTCAAGCTACTGACTGCAGGAAAAATCAACAATTAGCTTTAACAGACACTACTGTAAAAAAACAAAAAAAACCTGAACACCAAAAGGGCATAAATTCCCCTTGGTGACAGGCTCCTCCGCTTCTTACAATAAATTAAATTTATATTTCTGTTTTAGCATTAGCTTCATTTACGTACAAAAATTAAAAAGGTTTCATAAAAGTAAGAAAAGCGCAAGCGCCCGTTCAGCGACGTATGGACTGGGGCCCGCTTCGACTGAGATAAAGGATACACGAAATGTATAGCATTTCGATGTTGACTTATCGTAGGGAGAAGCGGGATGGACACTAGGCGCTGGGCGCTGGAGCTAGACAAATTAAAAGGTAAAACATTATGCTTTATTAACAAGCAAAAAGAGCTGCCTCTGCAGCCCTCTTAATTTCTTATTAAAACTCACCGTCAAATGGTTGAAATGGAATATTTAATCTGTTTTCAACTGCACGCAAACGTTGATTCACTCTTTGCAGGCGGCGTTCGATCCGTTCAATTTCTCTTGATTGGCGCTCATTTTCTTTTTCCAGCTGATTGACTCTGCGGTTAAGCTGCTGCCATTGCGGTAATTGAAATAGTTGAGATAATTGTTGCTGTCTGTTTGGGTCATACTGTTCTGGCTGTACGAATGAAGTTAAATCATATTGTTGTCCTGGCTGTCCATATGCGTTGTAGCCATATTGCTCAGGCTGAACATATGGGTTAAAGTCAAATTGACCTGTCGGTATCTGATAATTTCCATAGGGATACATCTGGCATCTCTCCTTTTGGGTTAATACCCTATAGATTATGTGCCACTATGGAGTAGGAAACGGCTAATGCCTATTTGTTCACCACTACTCACACTTCCAACGAAAAAAAAGCATCCTTTTAGGACGCCGGTTTAGTTTCATTACTGTTTCTCTTTTATTTGTTCTCGGATCTTTTCAAGCTCTTTCAATGACAATTCACCTAGGGACTTTTTTATCTCTTCCTCGATATGTTTGCGGTTGCTTTCCCGGTATCGGTCCCACCAGTCCCGAAGACCCTCTGTCTTATCCAAAATGTACTCGATATCTATCTCAACTACTTCTTCATCTGATAGATAATTTAATACTGCTCCTAACATGCGTTGGAGATTCTCTTCTCCATTATTATTCTTTTTTTCATTATCAGGAAACAGTTCCTTTACTTTTTCTTCCGAAGTTTCCTCATCTGGGGTATTTTTACGCGGCATTAAACTCCTCCTTACCGAAAATTCCTTTAACTATTCTTTTAGTATTTCCTGAAGATATTTTTGATAACTATATCAGCATAATGGCAATTTAAGGGCAAATAAAAAGTTATTTTTTCAAGGAAACAGGTCAAACTAATGGAAACTGTTTGTGGAGGACTTAAAATGGGGAAAAAGTTTGAAAAAAATATATTAAAATTCCTTTATATACTTGGTATTGCTTTGTTTATAAATTTGATCAGAAAACCCCCTATTAAAGACTGGTTACTTGTATTTTTATTAAAAAGTTTCTATGCTTCATTCCTAGATAATGTTCTAGTTAAAAAGGGATATTTAAAATACCCTGTTAATTTATTTAAAACCTTTGACATAAGTGTTTTATTTAGTTACCTTTTGTTTCCTGTAAGTTGTATCTATTATAATCAAGTAACAAAAAATTCGGGTGTGCCTGGAATTATTTTTAAAGGCCTTCTTTTTAGTGGCCCCTCCGCCATTGTTGAATATTGGATCGAAAAAAACACTAAATTAATTAAATATAAAAGATCCTGGACCTCTATACACAGTTTTATTTCAATCTTCTCCTCTTTCTTAGTGGTCAGAAGTATTATGGCTTTAGTAAGAAAATTGGCAGTAAGACAAGGATGATGATTTTATTATGTTGTTTTTAAAAGGATAAGAACCCGATCATTCTTCAAGGGCATACTGGATAAATTCACAATAAAAAAAGAAATTAAAATAATGATTGTTCCTGCGATCACAAACGGATCTTGATCATTCCTTTTATTTCCATTCTCAAATTCCTGATGAAGCTTCTGGTGTAAAAGTTCATCAGATGGAATCTCAGGTGATTGAGAACCGACAATTCCTCTTCCTCCAAAATAAATTAATTTATGAAGAGGCAAAGCAACTAAGAGTAGTAAAAAGCCAGACAGTAATCCCCATTCACCAATGAAATCAGTATCCATTTTTGTAAGAATCAAAAAAGACAAAATGGTAAGAAAAAATTAAGTACCAAGAATTAAAATAACGCCTAACTTCCACTTTTTTAACATTGTTTTCCCCTCTTGCTCTTCTAAATTTTGCTCATTTAGTCACAGTCTCCCGAATCACCTGAGGATTGGGAATGGATCAGATCACCGACATCAGCTCATCGTAAAGCTGTAAGTAGCCGTATACAGATGCTTATCGAAGTTATTTACAGGCAGTAGCTTTATCGCCCGCGAAAAGAGGGTCTATTTTTACTTTTAAAAACAACAAAGTTTACGAAAAGAGCCTTTACCAAAATCAAAAAAGGAATTGTTTAAGCAATCCCTGTCTAAAACTTGGATGCATCATCTTCTAATTGAGCTGCAAAATGATCTATATTTTTCTGATTTATCCAATTCCTCCCCCAAAGGTCATCATTTTTTAATAAGGTTGCCATAAACCATATTCTTCTTAGAGCAATAAACTTAATTAATACGTCTATATTTTCGCTATTCATACTTCTTTCAGTAAAATAACCATTTAAAAACTTATCCCAGCACTGATTCTCTAAGCTAGGATAGTTCTGTTTCAGGTTCCACCAGAACACTGCAATATCATATGACCGGTACCCAATACCGCAGCAATCAAAGTCGAATGCCTCTATCTTTTGTTCCTCGATATGCATATTAAAATTATGAAAATCGCCATGACAAAATCCGTAATCGAGAGTTTTTATATTGGATAACTCTGCATTAAGATTCGCTTGAAGCCGATTTAAGAAAGACCCTTTTTCCTTCAAAAATGGCTCTAAACGAGAATTTATCAAAGTGAACGGCTGATTTAATAAATGGTCCAGATTTAATTCGAAATTCCTTTTATTATTTGAGCTAAAGGAATCACTAGCTTTATGGATTCTCCCTAAAGCCTTTCCGATTAAAAAACAATTGTCTTCATTAATCTCTGGCCTATCTCCCTTTGAGAAGGTAAACACCACGCCATACCTTGTCCCTTCAGGAGCAGGAATTTCTGTTAACCACTCACCCTCTTTTTTCCTTATAGGTTTAGAAACTGAGAATCCAGATTGAGATAAGTGATTAATGGCATCTAGTTCAAATAAAATATCCGACTTATCCCGCCAGTTATTTCTATAAATACGGAAGATAAATTTATTATTTTCCGTTTCAATGATGTATGTATCATTTAATCCTCTCGTTAAAAACTCACATTTGAGGTTTTTTCCAATCTCATATGAATGCAATAAATCTTCGATTGTATTATTTGTAAATAAGGAGTGTCTTACTTCTATAGTTTTCATCTTTTCCTCCATAAGCTTTAAGTTCTTTTAGTCTTCTAGACGAATACTCTAAATTCCTGCATATTTCATAAGAAGGAAGTGCTGCCCATGACACTGCTCATTCTAGTATCCATGAACTGTTGTTAGCTGGTTATACATGTAAGTAGTTAATACAAAATGGGGAAATAAAGGCGACCACATTACGGGATATACGGGGATTTTGAGATGGCATTAAACTTTCAACAACGTCCAAATTTCAATTAAATTCCATAAGATTGCATATAATTTTTTCATAAATCTACTTTTATCCCAAGATTCACTTATGAAACTAACAAAAAAACACCTTCTCAAAAGGAGGCGTTTACTTTGATTTAACTTTTAATCTCTCTCCGGATTTTTTCTAAAAGGAATTGTTTTTCCTGATCCGGAACTCCTTCAACTAGTCTTGCTGCCATTACCGGAAGCATCCATTCACGTATACTTTTTTCTGAAGTGTTGGTGGCTTTTTTATAAGAGTTTAAATAGGAGCGGGCAAATGCTTTTCTTACCGTTCGAATAATAAGCTTTGTCACTTTTGGCATATCTGGTGGCAAATAAGAATAACGCAAAATCATTAGGGTTCTTGCGACATCTCCACAGGGATTTCCAGAAGCACCGGTCATCCAGTCAAGTATCTTTGGCTTTCCATCCATCAAAATAATATTTTCCGTATGATAATCTCCATGACAGACTTTATGGTCGTCCGGCAGCTGTTTCAAATACTTTAAAATTTCTTCCTTTTCTTTATCGGTTAAAAGGTTGGTGCCAAGGATGTTCCGGGACAGGTATTCCTTTTGCTGTGGTAAATTATTGGTGGCAATAGTATGGTAAGAGGCTTGTAATTCAGCAAAGAGAGCTGCATTTTTCTTTAAAAACAATGGCCGTGAAGATAGAAGTTGTGTAAAACCCTTGCCGGACATTTTTTCATATAAAATGCCCCATTTTTGATTGAATTCGATTAATTCTCCAATTCCAGGAGAAGGTATACCAAGCTGATGGATTACACTGCTGGTTTCATATTCTCTTTTAATAATATCAAAAGGTATCTTTTCATAAAAAAGCTTTAATACCTTATCCCCTTCATCTCTCCATTCATATACTTCTGCAGTATTCCCTCTCCCAATAAGTTTTCCTGCGGACATTTAATTATCTCCCTCTATACTTTTTCACAAGCAAAAAGCGAAGTTCTGTGATTTAATATATTCCTTTAAATTATCACGATTCCTTCAAATGCATCCTAGTAAAAAATAAAAAAAGAGCGACTTTTTTTGGCCACTCTTTCATAACTTATCTATAAGACAGGTTTAAGCTAATACAAGTAATTCCTCAAGCTTTTCACTAGATATTCTTAAAAATGCACTTTTCAGGTTACTCAAACACTCTTGTTTTATATGATCATTACAGACAAAATCAAAACACAGATCATCCAGTAAAATTTGGTAAGCTTCTTTTAAAGAGCCGTTAAAACTTCCAGCTGCCTTCGATTTTTCCAGGGTATTCAATAATTCTCTTTCAAAATATTCTACTGAACCAAATAAAAAAGTCATTAATCTCTTCCTTCCGTTGCTAAGGTTTGGAGAGGATAGGCTTTCTCACTTTGTATAACCAAAACTTTAGTTAGTCAAAGTCAAAATACCTTTCTCTTCAACCTTAATTCTATTTTTGATTTTATTTCGACATTTACTTACAAAAAAATTGTTTATTAGGTTTAGAACATTAATTATCTGGGTAAAACATACCGTTAGTCACTCAGTGTATAAACATCAAAAGATCTTTGGGGGTCATTTTTGTATGAGCAGAAAAGATAAAAGAAGGTATACCGTCACACTAGGCGGGAAAAGCCAAATACAGCAGGCAGTGATCATCGCTTCAAATGAAAAAGACATGTTAAAAATTCTTAGAAAATATTACAATCACTTAATCACTGATGAAAAAGGAAAAGAGACAGGTAACATTTCCTTTTTAGAATCACCATTAGCTTAAATATCTGCCTTTTTTACCGGATTGATTATTGAACCCATGGATTCCAACAAAATCTTTGCATCTGAATTCAAATAACGTAACGCTTCTTTTTTGATCAGCAGTTTTCCTTTATTCTTTATATAAACCTTTAATCCTCTTATATCAAATCTTGTAGCATATGTGTTAATAACGTTTATTTCTCCTAATTCCTGCCGCGTGAGTGTTTCAAAGTCATTATCCATATTGGTTACTAAAAACTCGAATAATTCCCTCGCGTTTCTTTTAAGCTTACTTAAATGCTGATGAAGATTAGGCATATTTGCTTCAATTAGCTTTCTAGCAGTGACAAAATCTGCTTCATCAGCACTTTTATTTATTTTTTCAATTACTTCCATCAAATGGAACATTTAACTCCCCCTCTACACCTGGTCCAAAAGACCTAAATTTATATTTCCAAAAAAAGTCTACCAAAAAGTTTTGGCAGACTGAGAGGTTAAAAAACAGAAGTTTCTTGTCCCGAACTTTTTGGCGGCCCGACGATCATAGTAAGAATACCTTAGACTCGTGGCTTTGCGTCCTTGCCTTTCAACAAGTTTGCCTTTTACAAATATATAATTTCATCATAAAACTTTCTTCCCAAAAATTCAACAATTTTTGACAAATTTCAAATAATTATTTAAATTAATGGAAAAATTTTAATCTATGTAAATAGAACTTATTATTCTTTTCCTATTTCTTCGCTTTGTTCTCTCTTCTTTTTATATAAAATCCCCCTCACTTATACGGACTAAAGTCCCAATTATTTTGTTTTCCTAATATTACGGAAGTCGAAAAAAATTTTTCCAGCTTATCATTATCTGACATAATTTTCAGTTAACAACATATTATAATTCCCCTGTAATCCTTTATATGAGCAAATTAGTTCACAGGGGGAAAAATATGAAGAAGAAAAATCGCAATAAACGAAGCAAAGTAAAACAAATGATACTGGCTGGAGCTCTAGTCACCTCGACTGTATATACAGGATTTGGCGGAAGCCTTATCTCTCCCTTTTCTGCAAAAGCAGAAACAAAAAATGTCCATCCCAGGGATCGCGTTGAACAGGTCAACCATCCTTATAATGTAATGAAAGGAAATCCTGCCCCTCAGGCAACTGGGTCTAACCTTCGTTGGTCTCCACTTGGGCCCGGTCCAATTAATGAACCTTTCCATGGGAAGGTTTTAGCTGATTCTGGACGAGTTGCAAGCATAGCTATCTCGGAAACTTCGGCAGGGAAAACCCTTTATCTTGGCTCGGCTGGCGGTGGTGTTTGGTCCTCAACAAATAATGGAAAAGAATGGAGCCCACTTACAGATAACCAGGCCTCGCTGGCAACTGGAAGTGTTGCTGTAGATCCCAATAACCCAAGTGTTATCTATGCTGGTACGGGTGAACAGCACTTTAGCGGAGATTCACGTTATGGAAAAGGAATTTTGAAGTCAGTAAATAGCGGTAAAACGTGGACGCTTTTTGGAACAGATACTTTCGGGACACAGCATATCGGAAAAGTTGCTGTAGATCCAAGCAATTCTTCTAATGTATGGGTCGCAGCTGATAATGGTCTGTATTTATCAACAGATAACGGCCATAATTATAAAAAAGTTTTTGGCGGTAGTACTACCTCCACTGGAATTGTTCAAAGAGTTACTGATGTTGTTTTGGATGCGAATTCTGCTGGTACTATTTATGTTAGTATGGGACGTTCAGGATTATGGAAGAGCACAGATGGAGGTGCTACATTTAAACAGCTTGGATCACAAACGGATGGCACCGGCCTTCCTAACTGGAACCCTGCTAATGATATGTACTCTGCCTCCATTGCAGTAGTAGAAGGAAAGGATTCTGCTTCAGATACTATCTATACTTCTTATACGAATGGTCCTGGTGCATTGATGGGTCTGTTTGTAAGCCGAGATGGTGGTGCAAATTGGTCGAAAATTAATAATGTACCAGACTATTTTGATAGTAATGTTTCTTACTATGGCTTGCCGAAGACAGGGTCAGGACAGGGCTGGTATGATAACGCCATCGCTGTAGATCCAACAAATCCTAAACATATCATTTTAGGTGGTATTACTCTAGTAGAAACAACTGATGGTGGACAAACCTGGACACAGCTTGATACATTCTTTACAAATAATTATGTGAACAGTACTCACCCGGACCAGCACAGTATTGTTTTTGACTCAAAGGGAAATGCATATATTGGAAACGATGGAGGAATTTTCGAGAAAACCGCCTCAGGAGAATTCTTAGATCTTAATACCAATCTCAGTACAGCCATGTTCTATCCAGGAATGTCGGTTGCCAATGGCGGAAACCTTATTTTAGGGGGAGCGCAGGACAATGGGACAAGCTTATTTACCGGCACAGCAGGAGCTTGGTCTCAAGTAAGAGGCGGTGACGGTGGTGTGGCCTTTATTGACCCAAGAAATACGAGTGTCATGTATTCGGAAACACAATTGGGCAGCATTGCCAAATCAACAGACGGTGGTAAGCTTTGGTATGGCGCTAGACCAACCTACATTGATGAGGCTGAAAAAGAAGATAACGATATAAATGATGAAGATATTGATAGCGATGAAATTTCACTTGTGGATGACACAAAACTCGAGGATGAGGGTGGCGGTATAGAAGATGAGGACGGGGCCTATGTTCCTTTCGTTACTCCTTATGTAGTTTCCTTGGATGCGAACAATTATAGCACCATGCTCATTGGCGCTGATCGTGTTTATAAAAGTGCATCAATTTTAGCTACACAAAACGGAATAGCAAGAAGTTCATTCAACGCAATTAGTCCTGAATTCAAGATAAAACTAAACGGAACCAATATACCTGACGCAATCAATACAATCAGCCAATCAAAAACCAATTCTAAGGTTATTTACGTTGGAACTGCTCATGGACAGGTTTTTGCTACATTTGATGGAGGTGCAAATTGGAGTCCAATCACACCTTATTCTGAAGATACAATGAATAAGCCCGACACAAACGGAAAGGTTTTTGGCATAGCAATAAATCCAGCTAATGATAAAGAAATCACTGTTGTTTACGGAGCCAACGGCTATTATGCTCCTGCAGAAGGCCTTAACAATCACGTATACTTTACATCAGATGCTTCTGAGGCAATTCCTTCTTGGAAAAACCTATCCGCAAAGCTGCCAATCTCCTTTGTAGATTCTGTAGCTTATGTTGGAAACTCAGTAATTATCGGAACTGAGCTAGGAGTTTACATTGCAAAACCTGGAAGCGATAATTGGTTTAATCTTGGACAAGGACTGCCAAACGTACCAGTCACTACAATTGCCGACGCAGGTCAAGGGAAAATAGTAGTTGGAACTTACGGTCGTGGTGCCTACAGTTTACAGCTTCCAAATGATCTTGGAAGTCTATTAAAATAACTTTTATAAATTAATTTGTTTTATGAGGCCAAAATTTGAGGATTTTGGCCTTTCCTTTATTATATCGAAACAAATAAATCTACCCTGCACTTTCCCACAGGATTTTCGGCTGAATTGTTCAAATTAAATTCTCAGTTATTGCGATATAATCAACCTTCATTCCTTCTCCCCTTTTGACCTCATTGTGCAGATCCACAAAATGATTAAAGTAATTTATTTTGAAATTTTGAAAGTTCAATCTCAATATAAAGGAATCCCTTTCCTATTAAACCGTTGATACAGCAATGACTAATGCATCCACTAATTTTTCCGTTAAAAAATGTTTGAATTAGCTGCCCTCCGCCTTCCAGCTAAAATAAAGGTATGAAATTCTCCTGAATAGCCTGTACCTCTGTCAAAAAAAAGAAAAGAGAGCATAAAAAATGCCCTCCTTCATTAATATAACTTCTTAAACTGCCGATGGAGCTGTTAGCATTTCACTAAGTCGAGAGAGTATTCGTTGGAATTCACGAATAAAGTTCATCAATCTGTATAACCTATGCTGGAAATTTAGTTTGTATACAATTAGCTCGATGATCCTTAGAAGTTCCATAACCCTTCACTCCCCATTGAAGTTATATTAGGTGTTATTAACCACCACTCTTTATTCTTCTTTGTTCGTTAAAATATATACTTTTGTCCAGCATAATACATAAAAAAGAAAAGACTTGTAAAAATTACTCTTAGTAAAAAGTTATTTACAGGGAGTGGCAGGAATGACAGAAAAGCCCGCACTATCTGCAAGTGAGCTTGCAACATTATGGATGACTTTTCCAAGAGAAAACCTTTATTTTACGGTTTTTAGAATATCTTATTCCTAATGCAGATGATGAAAAATCCTTAAAGATTTTGACTAAATTATATGGTCACCTTGATAAGTACATAGAGAAAGTAACCACCCTTTTTGAAAATGAAGGCGCTGCTTTACCGATTGCTTTTTCTTCGAAAGATGTTAATGTAAATTCTCCAAAATTATTTGAAAATGGCCTTGATATAATGCTCCTTCGAGAAATAAAACAAATAAGTATGGGCTTATATACGTTAAATATGGGAATGTCCTTCCGGGAAGATATTATTGATATATATAAGGATTTAACTTCAATCACACAGGGATGCTATAAGGATTGCACCCAATATTTATTGGAAAAAGGTATACTTACCAGACCGCCGCACATTCCTATGCCTACTAATTATGAATTTGTGAATGATTTGAATTATTTAAGCGGGTATAATCTGCTTAAAAAAGCAAGACAGATTGATGCTATCGAACTTGCGAACATCCATCACAATATGGAAAGCAATAACGTTGGAATGACTTTAATGTTTGCATTCTCCCAGGTTGCCCTTGATGCGGAAATTAAAAAGTATTTTCATAAAGGAATGGAATTATCGAGGAAAGTATTAAAAGCAAATACGGAATTTCTATTAGAAGACAATATTTCACCAACAGTAACTTCGATAGGAAACGCTACAAATTCAAAGGATAGTCCCTTCTCTGATCGCCTAATGATGTATTTTAATTATATGTTAGGCAATTTTACGCTTGGTGCAAATTCCTTTAGCTTTGCCTTTACATTAAGAAGTGACCTAAAAGTAGAATTTGCCTTACTCGCAAAAGATGTTGTTGATTATATTGATGAGGGTATTAAGCTAATGATTAAGAACAGCTGGTTTGAGAAACCCCCTCAAATTAGTTTATCTGATTCCTAAAAAGGAGAGGTTGTCCATTAACAGACAACCTCTCCTTTTTCAAATTGATTTATAAAAGAAAAAAGACCAATTTGACCTTTTAGTTTTATTTCAATGATTTTTCTAGGGCATGGTCCAGGAATGCCTTCAGCTTCTTCTGATACTCCGCTTCTGAGATTGTGTAAGCCTCCGTATGTCCTGCTCCGTGGACAATCCAAATCTCTTTATAGCTAGAGGTGGCTGCGTCGTAAATTTCGTGTGCCATCTCTGTTGGAACAAGATCATCCTTATCTCCATGAATAATAAACAATGGTAATTTGTTTTTCTTTACACTTGTCAGCGCAGAAGCTTCTCCAAAAGTATATCCTGCTCTTATTTTTGTAATGACGCTTGTGACATCCATAATCGGAAATGCTGGAAGATGATACAGGTATTTTAATTGGTGAGATAATTCAGCCTTAACTGTCGTATAACCGCTATCTTCTATAATACCTTTTACCTCAGGCGGAAGCTTTTCTCCGCTCGTCATAAGGACTGTTGCCGCTCCCATTGAAAAACCATGAAGGAAGATGGCATTTTCTTTTTTTTCATTTATTAAAAAATGAATCCAATTAACATAATCTTTACGTTCATGCCAGCCATAACCAATATAATCTCCTTCACTCATTCCGTGGCCCCTGGCATCTGGTTTTAAAACATCATATCCCAGGTCATAGTAATATTTCGTAATTCCTGGCATTTGTTCGCTGCTGCCTTTATATCCATGCGCTAAGATTACTGCTTTCCCATTCGAATTTTTGTTCTTCAAAAAGCGGGCTTTTAATTTTAATCCATCAAAAGTTTTTATTTCGGCGATTTCAAACTTCTGCTGCCCGGTCCATTTCATAAGTTCTGCCATTTTAACTTGCTCTTCTTCAGTTCCGAGCACACTAGCTGCCACTGCGCTGCTGCCGCCGCCATGCAGCTCTGGTCCCTCCTGGCTTCGGTTGATTGCTATATTATAAAAGTAATTGCCGCCAACTCCAAGGCCAATGACAGCTACTAATACCACAGCGATGCCAGATTTTATCAGTCTCTTTTTCAATTTCATTCCCCTTTGTCTACTTTTCTATCAGATTTAACTCATTTAAAGAATTAGGAACGAAAAAACAGAAGTAAAATTACTTCTGTTCCTGAAGCTCCATTTTTTTAATTAAAAACTCGATCGCTTGCATTTCTTCTCTAGTCAGGTGCTGCCCTATTTCTGGATTCATTAAAATTGTTTTTGCTTGTTCAATAGTCACTTAAATCTCTCCTGTCTTTATATTTCCTATTTTCTATCGGCATAAGTTATCTAATTTTGAGTGTAATTCATCCATTGGCTGTTTAGGTGTCTATTAAGAGAGCGCTTTCAGCTTGTTAGATACTTTTTCAAACTTCTCATTCCTAATACCACTATGTAATTAGCCTTTATTTACTATCACTTCTCCTCTAAAACTCAGTAAATCTAAAATCCTATTTATTTTAACACAACTAATTACTATTTTCGACAATAAATTGCAAATTTCTTACCAGACAAAGGGACTTTCCCCCTAAAAAATAAAGTATTTTGTTGAAACTATTTTTAGAAAAAAGAGCAGATTTTACCAAGGGAATTTATTCCTTTCACCTAATTATTAAGAGAAATGAAAAAGGAGGAAAGATAATGAAAATGAAAAAGCTCTCAAAAATCGCTGCGTCCATAGCCCTTACAGGAAGTTTAGTATTACCGGCCGCTGTTTCAGCTAAGACCATTCCCTTAAACATGTCTAATTTACAAAGCTATGACACAAGCGGTACTATATTTAAAACAAGTGATTCGAGCCTATCAAAAGTAAGCAAAGAAAGAGGTCCGGCAAATCCACAATACAAAATGAATGTTTCTTATGATTCGAGCAAACACCAAGTAACCGGCTCATTAAATGTTGCCTTTGAAAACAATTTGAAAATCGATTTAGATGAGTTATATTTCAATTTATGGGGCAATGCTGACATGTTTACTGAAAATGGCGGAGGAATGGAAGTATCCAATATCAAAGTAAACGGTCAGGAGGCAACCTTTAAAACTAATGGAACAGCCTTACATATTACTGGTGTTTCGGTTAAGAGAGCAGCTCATTCGGATGTTAGTATGGATTTTACTGTAACTCTTCCAAATCAGCAGGACCGTTTTGGATGGTATAAAAACACTGTTTCTCTCGGAAACTGGTTCCCAATTTTATCAGTCTATGATAATGAAGGCTGGAATGTAGATCCTTATTATCCATACGGGGAATCCTTTTATTCCTTAACAGGAGATTTTGATGTCACCGTAACTACTGACAAAAATCAGATCATAGCAGCTTCCGGGACTGAGATAGGCGAGGCAAAGCTGACTGGAAATCTGGCAACACACAGATACAAAGCACATGAGGTTCGTGATTTTGCCATGCAGATGGATCCCGGCTATCATGTTAAATCAGCGAATGTCAACAATACTAAAATCAATGTCTATTATACGGATGAACAGGCTAAATACGCTGATTCCATGCTTGAATCCGGGATTGACAGCGTTTCATTGTTCAGTGGAAAGTTTGGTGAATACCCATGGCCGGAACTAGATATCACTGGAATGGAAGGCTGGTTTGGCGGGATGGAGTATCCTCAATTGGTCATGATTAGTATTCCTAGCTCCAGCCCAAGATCACAAAACTGGGTTAAATCTGTTACCGCACATGAAATCGGCCACCAATGGTTCTACGGTATAATTGGAGATAATGAGTATGATGAGCCTTGGCTTGATGAATCCTTCGCAAGCTTTTCGGCAGCCTTATATGACGGCACACTGGAGCAGCTAAAAACAGCACCGGCAAGTAATCCTTATTATCACTTGTCTTCCCCTGTTTCCGCATTTACCGCCAAGGCCAATGAGGGAGGTATCAACTATTATTATGGAATGATTTATGGATATGGCTCAAGAACCCTTAACGATTTAAGATTAGAACTGGGTGATGAGCAATTCTATCAATCTATGAAGGCTTATTTTCAGGAAATGAAGTTTGGCGTTTCCACAACAGCTGATTTCATGAGAGTCATGCAAGAAACTTCCGGCAAAGACCTAAGTGCGTTCTTTGAAAGCCATCGGGTTTTTGTAAGTGACCAGGAATAATCATGTATTGGCCCCAGTATTTTTACTGGGGCTTTAAATAACATCGTTGACCTTTACTTTCCATATCATATGGTCATACCCTTCGCCCCAATAATCTTTTAACAAATAATCAGGTTCCCCGAATTTCTTTTTCCAAATTTTTTGGGCTTTACGGTATCCGCTATCTAAACAAAACTCCTCGATTCCCTTTTTCTTTAAAGCAAGGAAAATTTCCCTCAATAATAAATTACTTAACCCGTTCCTTTGATAGTCTGGATGAACAAAAACCGTTCCGATCTCTGGGAAACCCCTTAATTCATTATGAGTACAATTCTTAATTAAATTACTTGCTGGTCCATATTCAATGGAACCAATGATAATATCCCCTTCTAAAGCAATCAAAAAATACCGGTTATCCCCTTTACTATTAAAATCACTTTCCAAGTAAGCTTTCTTCGTCTCAATCTCTCCCGCTAAATCTTCCAGATTATCTCCTATTCCTTCTTTAATAAATGTATCGGTTATCACTATTCTAAAAAATTTATTTAATTTTTTAAAATCTGCCATACTTGGTCTTCTGATCTCTATATTTAACACTCCACTTCCCCCTTTAAAACTTAAATATCCTATTTACCAACGTATCTAAGAGATAATATAAAATTGATAAACCCACAACAAAATAAATGAACTTTAGAAGATGACTCCTCCATTTCGTTTTGTCCTCTAAATAAACTTGGAGGAGTGTTAAACAGCCTATAATGAAAATGAAAAAATAGTTAGAGATATCCCCAAGCCTCCATCCTGATTTTTTATCTTTACCATCCGTATTTCTCTATTGAAAGATAAGAACCCTTCCTTATTTAAAGTATTAGATATTTGAAAATTCTAAACTCTGCCTTTAGACTATTACTAGGAGGGATTATATGCTATTAACTAAGATGAAAGATTTTTCTTTTACCAACTTAAATGGAGATATTGTATCTATTAGTGACTTTGAAGGCAAAAACACCTTAATTTTTATGTGGGCTTCCTGGTGACGCTGTCGTGCTCAACTGCCAGGCTGGCAGGATTTTTATGAAAAATATCAGGACCAAGATTTCGAGATTTTGTCCGTTTCCTCTGATTTGCAAGGCGCTGAAGTTGTAAAACCTTATGCAGCGGATACATCATTTACTACTGTTATTGATAAGGATAATTCTCTAGCCAATTATTTTGGATTTAAAATTGTACCAAATGGAATCTTCATCGACAAAGATGGGGTTATACGGTTAATTAAACAAGGGTTCCATGTTACTAACCCCGAACATCTTACAGCTGTGGAGAAATTAATAAACGGGACCGAAGAGACGGTCGTTTTGGACGATGAGTATTATAGTCCTGCTAATCTCGTTATTGACATAGAAAAACAACTAGCAGAAACCAAATTTAAGCTGGGAATGGAATATGTCAATAATGGAAAGAAGGAAGAAGCATTAAAAGAATTAGATGAGGCTCTTCTCCTAGATACCGATAATTTTCTAATTCGAAAGCAGCGATGGTATATCCGTCACCCGGAAAAATTCTCCCCTGCAATTGATATAGAGTGGCAGCAGGAACAAATTAAAAAAGAAAAAGAACAAGAATCCCTTTTAAAGGATGGGTTAATTTGTGGTCCGGAAGGCTGCCTTATTCCCGGAACAAATACTGAGGTCAAATAAAGCAAATATTAATTCAGATGAGCTAAAAAACTATTCCCCAAAATGTGGAATAGTTTTTTAATTATTCTTTGCTCAAATCGATTACCGGAATGATCTTTATAAATCGCATAACGTCCTGGAGGAATATCTATTGGTTCCTTTATAAATCTCAAATTTTTTATATTAGAAAGCTGATATGACTACAGGTGCGATTTATCTTCTCTTTGGTTTACATATCCAACCTTTATGAAGTAATAAGTCTCTAAAATAAAATCATGAACAGATGTTTGAAGATGGGTGAAACGTGGAACATCTGTTCATTAAAGAACTATTTATAAAACTTTTACATTCTCTTCACTTTGACTTAAAAAACTTCCTTTATAATGACATTGTTGAATAAGTATCTTAGGGGGATTTGTATGTACTTAAGAAAGCTAACTAAAGACAGGTATATAACTATTGATTGCTACTCAGATGGTATCTTTCAAACATTTAAAGGCCGCGTACACCAGCTTAATTCCATTGACCAGATTCTTTCGCTAAAAGATGAGAATCATAGGGTGTTTTCAATCCCGCTATCCGGAATTAGAGATATATATTAAGAATTACCCCTTATACTATTCCCACACATACATCCTCTATTTCCTTCCAGCAAAAGCAGCTTAAAATTGAACCAATAAACCCTCCCAATGAATAGGGAGGGTTAAATTTTTATATAGGTTAGCGCTGTTCAAACTTCAATGCACAACAGCCAGGAATGGTATACCCTATACCAGCTGCCCGCGATAAGGAAGTTTGAACAACAGTATTTATTTTATGTTTTTCTTTTAAAAATACAATGAACAAATTAAGAACATTTCTTTAAAAATTATTTCTAAATTATAAATTTGGCTTTTTACCAGGAACTGAAGAGAGAAGATGATTCTTCTACCGCCATTTCCTGTTTTTCTGTTGCTATTAAGATAGTCATTCGCCCTTGAAATATGTAAAGTTTCCTCAATTGATAGGATACCTTGTTAGGGTTCAGCCATTTGAAACCCCTTGAATGGATGCTGCTACATTTTGAACTGATTGAGGAATTTATTATAATGCCTTTTTGGCTATATTTTCTTCAATTTTTCGTTCAATCTTTTCTAACGCCTTTTTATCATTTTCTAAATGAATTTTATTAGCATTTATTAATTCTTTAAAAGTTAAATTACGTTTTCTCATATCGATCCCCTCCTCGTTTCAATTATATAAAAGTAATTTAGTGTAAAGCTTATTAAATGGTTACAATTATTTGAACATTTAGAAAATAAATTCCCTTTCAATATAAAATTTTATTTAATTCGTTTAAATTAAATTCTTTCCTTTATTGTTTAAACCCTTACTGATAATAACAAAATAAAAAGAATTAATAATGGGGGGAATTAAAAATAAATCATACTCCTGGAATGAAAAAATCTTTTTGGAATTTTCAGCATGCTTTTCACCACCGCACAGAGGCTTGGAAACAAGAGGTTTTATTTACCTGGGAATGGTGGCTCGGCATTCTAATATCAGTTCTTCCGTGGCTGCTTTGGTTTTTATTCAGAAAAAAAGATAGTACGGACAGGCTATTATATGCAGGATTATTTGTCGCGCTCATTTCATTAACCCTTGATAATATTGGTGTACAAGTATCCGCCTGGAATTATCTTAAACCCGTTACTCCGGCCATTCCGTCTTATCTCCCGTATGACTTTACTTTATTACCAGTAACAATAATGTTTTTAATTCAGTTTTTTCATAACCGTAATCCCTGGATTATTGGATTTATATTTAGCTTGTTAACTGCTTTTGTGGGGGAGCCTATTTTTAAATGGCTGGGATTCTATTATCCAGTTCATTGGCAAAATTTCTATTCTGTCCCTTTTTACATCGTTATTTATTACTTTGCTTTCAAATTGGCAAAAAGGAAAAAATTTAATGAGCTTTAAATCAGGATATACTTCCTAAAAATTATCTTGCGAATTAAAAGTCCATATTGGGAAATGACTATAAATAATTGATTATTTTAGGAGGGTAAATATGACAAGTGCCTTCGAAGCCATTACTGCGATTTTTAAAAACTTTGTCGATGAAGAACCTAAACCCCCATTACATGTGGGTGAGGTGATGGATTTATGGACAGCTTATACGGCATTTAATGAAGCACATGTACTTTATCAGGTTGGAATCAATACCACCACCGATACTGATTTAAAAAACGCTTTAAAGGATGCCTTTACTTCGAGTGATGATGATACAAAAAAGATTGAAGCATTTCTTATTAAAGAAGGAGTTCCCCTTCCTGCTGTTAGCTCTCCTAAACCACTTTCAGAGTCAGAAGCCATTCCTGAGGGAGTGAAGCTAACAGATATAGAAATTGCTAATTTAATTTCTGTTAAAATAGCGACTTCTATCGAATTTTGTGCACAGGCTATGAGTAAAACAGTAAGGGCGGATGTAGGACTAATGTTCATGGGAGTCCAAATCAATTTATTGAAATATGGTGCTCCTTTTAAGAATCTTATGAAACAACGTGGCTGGTTGAAAATGCCTCCCCCTTATATACCGCCAGGATTACCGGAAAGTTGATCTTTCCGGCTTCTTTGTGCGAAAATACAGAAAACCTGTCTAAAAATGAAGATAAATAATAGAGGGTTTTGTCGCTATTTGCGCTTCCCCCGGAAATAATTTTTTTTAGAAGGAAATAAACCTCATATCCTTCTTTCTGCAGAAACGAATGATAGCATATCTTAAAGTTTTTTATTTTCAAGGTCTTGAGAGACAAAACATCATTCATTCATCAAGAAAGTAGAAAAGATTTATATAAAAAAGCCTTTTTTAAAAGAAAAATATGATTTTTTCACTTAAATATTATAGATTCAGCAAAAATGATTACCTTTTCAAAAGAATTTTCCGCCTTTTTATTGTTTTTGTATGACTTTTTCAACTTAATACACGATTTCTCAAACTAAATGCACGTTTTCTCCAACTAAATGCAAGTTTTCTTTAACTAAATGCACGTTTTTCCTAACTTAATGCACGATTTTTACCAGAAATGCACGAGTCTAGTGCCTTATACCCGTCTTAGAGCGCAATGAGTTTTATGCTTCCCTTTTCTAGGTATATTAAGATCAAACATCTTTAGTCATGGAAGGAATAAACACAATTTCCAAAAGAGATACTAAACCTATCTATTTGGATTTGGGAGGTATTACATTGAGTACCCATGAAAGAACTTTATCGATATTTGCTCTTGGCGGTATAAATGAAATAGGAAAAAATATGTACGTTGTTCAATATGCAGATGATATTTTCATTATTGATTGTGGAGGTAAGTTCCCGGATGAAAGCCTGTTGGGCATTGACTTGATCATTCCGGACATTGCTTACCTTGAGGAAAATCAGGATAAAATACGCGCCCTCATTGTTACTCATGGACACGAAGATCATATCGGGGGCATTCCTTACTTTTTAAAAAAATTAAATGTTCCTATTTATGCTACCCGCTTCACACTCGGTTTAATAGAACTTAAATTAGAAGAGCATAGGCTTACTAGAGATACAAAGTTAATTACCATTAATTCCGAATCAGATCTTGAGTTTGGCCAGATCAAAGTTTCTTTTTTCAAAGTAAGCCATAGTATCCCAGACTGCCTTGGAATTGTTTTCCACACACCTGAGGGAAAGGTTGTTCATACAGGTGACTTTAAATTTGATTTAACACCGGCAAATGACCAATATTCTGATATTCACAAAATGGCTGAGATTGGCAAACAAGGTGTGCTAGCCTTAATATCTGAAAGTACCAACGCTGAGCGTAAAGGTCTCACCCCTTCAGAGCGAATGGTTGGAGACCATGTATACGAGGCATTTGTGAAAGCTGAAGGTAAAATCTTTATCTCTACTTTTGCTTCCAATGTAAATAGAGTACAGCAGGTTGTAGATGCAACGATTAAAACCAACCGGAAACTGGCCCTGCTGGGAAGAAGTATGGTGAATGTAGTTGGAGTCGCTATGGAACGAGGCTATATTAATATTCCTGAAGGTATGCTAATAGATAGCCGAGAAGCAGATAAGCTTCCTCCTGAAAAGGTTGTAATTCTTTGTACAGGAAGCCAGGGAGAGCCAATGGCTGCCCTTTCCCGCCTATCTACCGGAAACTTTCGCGATGTAAACATTTATCCAGGTGATACCGTTATCCTGGCGGCATCCCCAATACCAGGGAATGAACAGGATGTTTCCCGTATCATCGATAACCTTTTCCGCCTCGGTGCCAATGTGATCTATGGATCAGGAAGCACTACTGGAATGCATGTTTCCGGACATGGCTATCAGGAGGACTTAAAGCTGATGCTTACATTTATGCAGCCTAAGTATTTTATTCCGATCCACGGGGAATATCGGATGCTCCACCATCACCAGCTTTTAGCAGAGTCCGTGGGCGTAGAAAAAGGAAACACCTTTATAATTAAAAATGGCGATGTGGTTGATTTTGAAAATGGAAGTGCCCACCAGACACGAAGCATTCCGGCCGGAGACACCTATGTTGACGGAATGGGTGTTGGAGATGTCGGAGAAATTGTTCTGCGTGACCGCAAACAGCTTTCTGAAGATGGAATGGTTGTCATTGTCCTCACATTAAGTAAAAATGACAGAAGAATAATACAAGGACCGGACACCATCACAAGAGGGTTTGTATATGTAAAGGATTCGGAAAATCTAATAAATGATATCAACCGACTGGTTAAGAAAACGGTTAATGACCTTGGAGCAGAGAATGTTCGCCAGTGGAATGTCATCAAGCAAAACATTAAAAAGTCAGTTGGACAATATTTATTTGCCCAAACGAAGAGAAAACCGATGATTCTGCCCATCATCATAGAAATATAAGAAATCGAGTCAGGCATGAAATAAAATGCCTGACTCTTTTCGTATTTATTATTTTGGTGCCACTAAAATTTCTTACCACTAAAACGGATGTAGTCATTCATCTACATCCATCCACTATTTCTACAATAAAAAGATAAAAAAAATCAACCTGACTTTTGAGGTTAAGATCCTCTTCACTATTGATTTCCGCTCACGCCCGCTTTCCACTACAAACAACCTAGCTCAAAATCAATAATGAGCTTTAAAACAGCCAAACAAATAAGACTCCCCTTATGGGAAGTCTTTTATTTTTGCTGAAGGTTCCTAATTTTGAACTCCAGACGATCTATTTCTTGTGGTAAAGATTCAATCAGGCTGTGATATATTTGTCGAGCATCCAAGGATACATCCGGTTAATGAGTTTAACCGCATCAGGACCTCGTTCTTCTAATAGCTTAAGACGCTGTGTCGTTTCCTCAAGTGCTATTTTTAAATTTTCTAATAGGCTTGCCATTGATATATTCCTCCGATTTCACTTCTTTATTATAGAGGCAACTCTACTCTTACATCAATAACAAAAGGCTTCCAATTACCATTTTAATATTAAAAATTAAACATTTTGCCTAAAAAAAGGTTTAACCTCTCCCTCTCCTGGGTACATAGATATGTTGGAAGGAGAAGGTGTAGTTGAAATGTTTAATTTTAGCGAAGTAACGAAAATAATAGAAACCAAAAAAGTAGAATTGGCCGAAAATATTACAAATCTACAACTCATGAAATATCCAGATAAGCTGGGCCCCATTTCTGATATCCTGAAAGAAGAACGTATTAAAGTCATAGGTTTATACGAGGAAATTCTTTTAGATGATCTAGATACTGCCTTAAATAAAATTACACAGTGGGGACAAAATACTGGTGCTTTATGTGCTGAACTTGGAATGTCCATTGACATGGCTCTTGATGAACTTAATTATTATAGAGAAGAAATGTCAAATATGATTTTTGAGGTAACCCAAAAAGATGACATTGACATTAAATCCTATCATCAGGCACAGTTAACCCTTCAGAAATTAATCGATCAGTCAGCTCAAAGCTTCAGTATCGCCTTTGTAGAACATCATAATGAAATGATGAAAAAAGCACGTCAGGAAATTGAGGAATTATCTGTTCCAGTTGTTCCGCTGGAAAAAAAGGTAGCCGTACTCCCTCTGATCGGGACAATTGATACTTACAGAGCAAAGCTACTAATGCAGGAATCATTAGAAAAAAGTTCTAAATTGGGAATTTCTTATTTTATTTTAGATCTTTCTGGGGTTCCTATTGTAGATACGATGGTGGCCAACCAAGTATTTCAGGTAATAGATGCATTAAAATTATTAGGTATAAAGGCAGTTATAAGCGGGATACGCCCAGAAATAGCACAAACCATGGTGGCTCTGGGAATTGATTTTAAAAACATTCAAACCTATTCAACTTTGGAACAAGCATTGCACGAATATAGACGGAATGAAAAAACTTTCTAATGACAAAAGCCAAAGGAAATAATCCTTTGGCTAATTTTAATTTCCTTTGGTGGTTCCGGACTTCAAGTATTTATATCGATCAGCAGTAATCGTATGACATCCTTTTACAGTAGGATGATGGCGTAATTGCAACGATAATTTATTAAGGATAACCGATAAGGCTTGTCTTTCTCCTTCAGTTATCATAAACCGAAGTCCATATTGGTAGATCTTATCTTTAATTTCTTTTACCCATACAACAATTCCATTTACTATTATGATTTCTTCCATAATCTCTGCCTGAAATTGTAGAATGATATCATCACTGGTTGTCAGCCTTATATTCGAAAGGAATCTTAAACCTCCCGGTCCCATATCCTCAATCAGTACTTCAGTATGTCCAAGGTTCATATTTTTCCCTTTAAAAAGAGTAATGGTCATCATGGCACTTAAAGGGTAGGGAAATGGAATACGGAAATATTCCCTTCTATTTATTACTTCATTGTGATTTTCTCCAGCATCACTTATTTCTATATTCCCCTTATTCAACAGCCCTTCAAAAACTGCTATTGGCAGAGGCTTGCTAAATAAATAACCCTGGATTTGGTCACAATTAAACTTTGATAAAACAGCTAATTGCTCCCTCGTCTCAACACCCTCTGCGACCACCTTTAACTTCATTTGGTGAGCTAGCTGGATAATTGTCTGTGCAATTAAGGCATCTTCGGAGCTGCTGGTTATATCCTGGATAAATTGCCTGTCCACTTTTAAGGTGTCTATTTTGTTTTTGAACCTCTTTAGGTAGGATAACGAAGAGTAGCCCTGCCCAAAGTCATCTAATGAAATCTGTACCCCTATTTCTTTAAGCCTATCAAGTGATTCTGAAACAACCTGTTCATTTTGCAAAAGAGAAGTTTCAGTTATTTCAATTTCAAGCCAGTGAGGTTCAAGCTCTGAAGCTAAAATGGATCGTTGAATATTCTCAATAAAATCTGTGTCCATAAACCGTATAGCAGAAACATTAACTGAAATGGGGATCTTTAAAAAGCCGTTTTGATGCCAAAACTTCATTTGTTTACAGACAGTCTCAGGAACCCATTGTTCAATTCTTTTGATAAATCCTGTTTGCTCAGCTAAAGGCAAAAATTCATCCGGGGGTATCAGTCCCCATTCCGGATGGTTCCAGCGAATTAGTGCTTCTGCCCCCAAAATATTTCCTTTTTTATTAACCTTTGGCTGATAGTAAAGCTCTAATTCGTTGTTTTCAATTGCTTTCCTTAAGTCTTTTTCAAGTGAGTAAAGTTTATAAGTATCTATATTTATGGTTGGTGTGTAAATTTGGACATTATTTTTCCCTACCGATTTTGCACGATATAAAGCACCATCTGCTTTACGGAGCAAAGTGATTCTATCGTCCCCATCTTCGGGATAGACACTTATACCAATACTAGCTGTAATATTGATTTCATATTCACTGACATTAAAGGGTTTTTCAAGATTTTCAATTATAAGTTTTCCAGTTTCAACTGCAGCCGCTGGAGGAATGTTGTGGATAAGCAAGATAAATTCATCACCCGCTATACGAGCAATAAAATCAGTTGGCTTAACCGTGCTCTTTAATCTTTCTGCAACATTTTTCAACAGTAAATCACCGATATGGTGACCCAGTGAATCATTGATATATTTGAAACGGTCTAAATCCAGATACAACACGGCAAAATTTAGATTTAAAACCTTTGATAATACAATTAGCTTATCAAGCTTATCCTCTAAAGAGCGAAGATTTGATAAGGAAGTAAGATGATCATGGTAAGCTAGGTAGGCGTTTTGATCCGCAATTAGTTTCTTTTCGGTAATGTCTACAAAAGTACCGATATATGAAACTTTCCCATTTATCTGCGTTCGTGTTCCATGAATTTCGAGGTCGATTGTGGTTCTATAATCTTTAATAAATTTTGCTACAAAGTTCTGTGCCTGACCATTCATCGAAGGTTTCGAAAGCTTTTCATGAACAAATTCAACATCTCCAGGATGAATGACTTCCCATATACTTCTTCCTTCTAAATTTGAATTTCCAAGAATTTTTTTTGCCTCTGGATTGGCATAGATCATTAATTCATCCTGAACAATAAATGCTCCAGCTACAGAGTCCTCCACCAGATGGCGAAATTTAGACTCTGCTTCAATCATTAGAGTTTTTGCCCTGTTTTCTTCTGTTATGTCTTTAGCAATACCGTAAACACCAACCACTGTCCCGTCGATGATAATCGGAAATTTCATTGCTGAAAGCTCCATCAAATCTCCTTTTTTAGTAATGGCAGTAATGTTATATCGTTGAGTCGACCCATTTTTTGCCTCTCTAAAACGGAATATCGCCTCGTTTTTATGAGGTTCATAAATTAAATCTAAAAATGGCTTCGATAATAATTCCTCTTTAGAATAACCAGTTAAATTTGAAAGAGCATAATTACAGTCTGTAAAGTTTCCATCTAAATCGAATGAATAAATCATATCAGGATTAAAATCAAATAGAGATTTATATTGTTGATCCTGAATCTCTAATTCTCTTGATTCAGTTAAATCCTGTATGGTTCCTATTAGTTTAATAGGTTCACCCAAACTATCTACAAGAAAGCGGGCTTTTACCTGGACATATCTAATATCCCCACCTGTAAGGACGATTCGGTAATTCATATTAAAGGGGCGTATTTTCAAACAGAAATCTTGAAATTGATTTAAATATTGCGGCACGTCTTCGGTATGTATAAAAGTAGCAATATATTCATCATGCGTATGTGGTGCTTTGTCGGTTTTAAATATACGGAAAGTTTGTTTCGACCAATAAAGTTTATTATCATTTAAATCAAAATACCAGCTTCCCATATTGCCAACTTCCTGAGCTAAATCCAAACTCTCTGTACTTTTCAGAAGCCCCTCGATTGCCCGCATATCCTCATCATTAGAGAGAATGAATCTTTTCAATTTTTTGCACCTGCCAATTTCCATTAATTTCTTTTAATCTTATCAAATTATTTATTATAGTAAAATAGAAGCTGCAAAAAATTACTTTTGACCTATTTCTATTTTATTAAACACTTATTATGGATTTATAGTTTGGCACTCCTAATAAGAAACTATAGCAATAAACGATTTGTGGGATTTTTCCATAAAAAAATGCACCTAAAAGGTGCGTTTTCAAAATTATTTTTTTATAAGATAAACACCTTTATAGGGAAAGATCTTCCGACAATAATAAGTGATGGAAAACTGATGATATATTTTCATTTAAAAACAACATACAGAATGATTGCCCCTATAACAAGGATACCTCCAATTGTAGGATTCCCATACCAGGTTCGATTCCATCCATCATCCGTATTAATTTGGCTTTTTTCATTGGGTTCCTTTAATTTTGTCATTATTCCCACCCTTATTTTTCATTTATACAAGTTGTGAAGGTAATCAGAAACAAACCAAAAGCAGATAATACCCCACCTCCAACTAAAAAGTTATTTATATAACTTTTAATAATGACTTGATAAAGTGATGGGTCTTCTCTGTTTGCTAACCAAGTTTCAGCAAAAGAAGTTCCAAATGATACGCTGTTAAAAATCATATAAATCCTATAAGTACCTCTATCACGCCTATAAAAATAATCATCCAAAAATGTTCTCTAACCATCAAACACCTCCACCGTGGTCAATAGCTACTATTAGAAATTTTTAGTTTTAGAAAGTAAGGCTGTTTTATCTGTTTATTTTATTAGAAAATAACTAATTGCTGCCATTAAAATACTGGGCAGTCCTATTAATAATATGGAATTCGTTACGAAATATCTTTTGTTTCTATCTTCCACTGATTCAGAATTTAGATTTCTTCCCATCCTATCACCATCAACAAATGCACCCGAAAATAAAGCTCCGATTATGAGACACAATCCTGCAACCGCCCCGGTGATTTTATACAATAAGGTAAAATCGCTTAGAAGCACCGATATAAGAACAGCTGCAACAACTATAGATATCCCAATAAATAGCTTCTTCATCCTCAACACATCCTTATTTTCAATTACATTAAATAAGTCTGATACCTACATCCGCCCTGTTATATTGACCACTTTAAGTTCCTAGTGCTGATTTATTCACACATTTACAAAATGTTCCATTTTATTATATCATCGTCACAATTTTTTGAATACTTTTTCCGCTAAAAAAGGCCCCAAAGCGAGGTCCTAAAAAACTTTTATTCTCCATCCTAATCACTCACCTTGCACCCTTTCTAGGACTAAAGGAAATACCAACTCAAAAAAAGGACAAAAAAATCCTTTAAAATGATTTTAAAGGATTAATTTAATCGATTTGATAGATTTTCAAATGAAAGGATAAATGTTGTTCCCCGATTTGGCTCACTTATAACGTTTATCGTTCCTTTATGATTTTGGATAATCTTAAGACTGACCATCAGCCCTAACCCATTTCCAGTTGGTTTTGTCGTAAAAAATGGTTCTCCCAATTTTTTTACCTGTTCTTCTGTCATTCCAACACCACTATCTTTAATCGTGACATGTATGTTTTGGAATGTTTTCTCAACTGAAATTTGAATTTTTCCGCCTTCTGGCATCGCTTCGATAGCATTTTTTATTAAATTTAAAAATACTTGCTTTAATTGATTTTTTTCTCCAGAAATTATGACTTCTTCTTCAGGAATCTGATATTCGATTGTGACTTTCTTAAGCAGGGCCTCTGGATCAAGGAATTTTATGACACTTCTTAAAATACTTTTTATATCGCAATCACTATAGTAAATGGTATGGGGTTTGGCAAATACCATGAATTCACTTACGATAAAGTTGATTCTTTCAATTTCATCTAATATAGTAGTTGCATATTTATTTCCGTTTTCATCCTCTGATAAAAGCTGCATAAATCCTCGAATGGTGGTTAACGGGTTTCGTATTTCATGTGCAATTCCGGCAGCAAGTTCTCCAATCATGGAAAGTTGCTCTGTTTTTCGCAAGGTATCTTCCGTTTTCTTTTTTTCAGTTATATCATACTGTATGGAAACGTGCCTATAGCGTTTTCCGTTTGCATCCATAAAGGGAACAATAGTTGTATCAAGCCAGTACTTTGTTCCGTCCTTTGCCTGATTGAGGATTTCCCCTTTCCACACTTCTCCCGCTTCTATGATCTGCCAAATTTTTCGAAAAAAGGAAGGCGGATGATAGCCGGTATCGAATAAATCATGTTTTTTTCCAATTAATTCTTCCCGGGTATACTTATATAAATTGCAAAAATTATCATTTACATATGAAATTCTGTCCTCACGGTCTGTAAAGGCAAATATGGTGGCTTCATTTAAAACTCTATCCAAGTCCGCCAATTCTTTAAGTGTCATTTGTAAATTCTGTTTTGATTCATCTAAAGCAAACTTGGTAAATGACAATTCTTCGTTGTAATAATTCATAAGTGTTTTCGAAATCAGCTGGTACAGGTATTCAATTACCTTAATGGTATCAAAAAGGTCACTTATTGATATTCTATTTTCTCGTGCTTCTCTCTCCAACAGATCCATAATGGATTTGCGGGTTAAATAAACAAAATTGATGGATTCTTCAAGGGTCGCGTTGGAATTGATTAAATTAACTCCCAAAAGATCTGAAAAGGTAATCAGATTATTTTTGTTTTTTTCATTTTGGTTAATTAAAAATTCTCCTATAAAGAAAAAGAGATTTTCTCTTGAAAGCCGGAGAGAATCCATTCGGTTATAAATGTTTTTGTCATTAATTGACTGTTTTAGTAAGACACCGCTTAACTCTTTTATTTTCCTGCCAATATACTCTATTTGATCACTCATTTTAGCCCTCGTTCAGTTATCTTTTATTTAACCTATATTAGACAATTTTCACTCTATCTCCTTCTTTTTTCCTAATATTTTAACTTAATGATAAAAAAGTCATCAATTAGAAATATTAACTGAAATGACTTTAGTACAAAAGAAAAAACGCAGCTTTATAACCTTGTTATATACTGCGTACAGAATTATGCGGCCGGCAGAGCCGCTGTCCCCTAATGTCAACAACACCGATGAATATAGCATTTCATTCCAACTTACTTGCTTATAAAACTTTTCCTACTATATCAAGTCAGACACTATCATCCAGGTAACTTACTCACTTTGCTTTTATGATATTTTTAAAAGGGAAAAATAGTTGTATTATGAATCTGAAAATTTAAATACAATGCGCTTGGCGGTGAGATTGCGGAACGTGCATTCATTCCTAAATCTGTGCATTTCTTCCTAAAACCGTGCATTCCGTCTTTGAAAACGTGCATTTCTTCCTTGAAATCGTGCATTTCTTCCTTGAAATCGTGCATTTCTTCCTTGAAACCGTGCATTTCTTTCTCGAAATCGTGCATTTCTTCCTTGAAATCGTGCATTTCCTCTTTGAAATCGTGCATTTCTCTCTCGAAGTCTTGCATTTCTTCATAAAAAGGTGAATTTCCCATTCGTAATTGTTTCAATTCCCCCAAAAGTGTCTTTCTCAAGGGAAGGACTAAGGGAAATATACGATTTTGGGCGTAATTTTTGCTTTTTTTTGTAAAACCTGACGACATTCCTATCCTTTTACTGAGTCTTCCTTCCGTATACAAAAAGAGCCTGAGAAATCTCAAACTCTAAATAAATGAATCTATTTTATTTTTCCTCAATGGAATGTTTTATGGCATCATGTGGCAGAATGGCATGAACACCTTTTACCCTGTTTACCACCTGAGTGATTCTGAGGTCGACGCACACACTTGCCAATGCAGTAGCTTCCGTTTTTTCAAGCTGATACAACTCTTGAATCAGCTCTACCATTCCTTCCAAAGCCGTCGCAGTTGCAATATTTAAATCCTCATCAAAGCCGAATGTAATCCATCCTGCAGGAGTGTTAGCACGTGGCATTTTTAAGGGCAAATCCTCCCTGACAGTTAGTGTCAAATTTACTGTGTCAAAAGGGGCTTCAATCGCCTGTCCAGATACCTCTCCATCGCCTTGTGCAGCATGGCCGTCACCGGCTGAGAATAATCCGCCTTCCACCACAATTGGCAGGTACAGGACACTTCCTTCCACTAGTTCTTTACAATCAATGTTTCCGCCGCAATATCTGGGAGGAATGGTAGAATGGACACCTGGTTCAGCGGGGACAGTCGCCATAACACCCAAAAAAGGGCTAAGCTTAACAGTGAATTGTTGGTCCCGAATCTTTGCTGTTCCAGTCTGGCTTTCCCCATTCAGCTGCCAATTAAGCTTTGTTTCCGCATGTTCTGAAATACCGAGCACATTATTTTGCCAATTGGTTTTTCCGCCAGAACAATTCCAGCCATACCAGCCAGTTTTTAATTCGTTCATTTTCACCTCTAGAGTTAATCCTGGTTTGGCACCCTCGACATAAAAAGGACCAACAACAGGATGACCCCATACTTCTTCTTTCTCTCTTGATTCGTATCTGATTCTTTCGCCATTCTCACTGTTATAGCCCCAACCTATGTCAGTTGTATTAAAAACCACTGAATCACCTGACTGAATAGTGAGGATGGGCTGGTAATCCCGGCTAAATGATCCATGAAGATGCTCATTGCTAATAGTAAATTGATGTGTTTTTGGCATAACAGGCTCCTTAGATTATGTATTGGCTATTCTTTTAATGAATATGTAATAATAATTCTTCAAAAATTGCTATTTTCCTTTTTATTATTTTAGTATATTAGCTGCTAATAAGCTTGAATTTGTGATAAGAAAACTATTAATAATGTTAGTTAAAAATAATATGATTATGTAAACTCTATTTGATTCCTAAACTAGGTTAGTGTCAATCAATTTTGAGGCAGACTGCTTAAGCTTTTCTATAGTAAGCCACTTGATAAAAGATCGAAAATATATCTAACTCACCCTTTTCTCCTTCTCATGTACAAGTATGGGCCAATCACCCTTTAGGGAATGACAGTTCAGGACGAGATAATTTTGCACGCCTATTATATGGTGGACGGATATCCCTGATTGTAGGATTTAGTGCTATGTTATTTACCTTGGTTATTGGCGTCACACTAGGGTCAATAGCTGGATATTATGGAGGAAAAATCAATGCTATTATTATGCGTACAGCGGATATGATTCTTGTTCTTCCATTCCTCGTTCTTGTTCTGACTGTAGTCCCCATTCTGGAAAAGATCAATATTGGAATTTTTGTCTCCATTATTGCGCTTACCTCTTGGCCCAATCTCACCAGGATTATACGGGGAACTTATTTATCACTGAGGGAACAGGAATTTGTACTCGGTGCGCGGGCAATTGGTGCGAGCGATTTCCGTATCATTTTTAAACATTTTATACCGAATGCAATCGGTCCAATTGTTGTAAATGCCTCGCTAATGATGGCCATGTATATTATAGTAGAATCTGCATTAAGCTTTATCGGGTTCGGTATTCCTCAGCCTACAGCCACGTGGGGAAATATGATTTCAGAAGCACAGAGCCTTCGTATTTTGCGTAACAGTCCTGCTGCCTGGATTCCTCCTGGTATGGCTATCCTGCTGACAGTATTGTGTATCAACTTTATCGGTGACGGTCTTCGCGATGCACTTGATCCAAAAAGCAATAAACGATAAACCATAAACCTGCTGAAACCCTCAGCAGGCTTATTTTTATGATAAGCATTGCTTTAATGTTCCAAAATAAACAATGCGCTTTAACATAGACTTGTTATAAAAAACCAATAAAAGAAGAAAGTTTCTCTTAGGCTTATATTATCTTATTGGAAGAAAAAGTTTAACAGTAGTCCCTTCTCCTTCTTTACTGTCTATTCTTATTTCACCTTTGTGCAGATTCATTATACTTTTGGCAATATGCAGTCCCAGCCCCGTCCCACCGGTTTCCCTGCTTCTTGCCTTATCCACACGGTAAAAACGCTCAAAGGTATTATTGATCTCGTCCTCCGGTATTCCAATCCCGTAATCCTTCACAGAAATAGATACATATTGTTCGTTCTTTTCAAGTAAAACATCTATTTTGTCAGTGCTATATTTCATGGCATTGTCTAATAATATGATAATAACCTGTTTGAGCTTTAATTCATCAGCATTGATTATCATTGGAGTATATTCAAAATGAAGGCTTATTTCCCTTCTGTACACATTTTTTAGCTGCTTTAAGATATTCTCGCATAGAGATACCACATTGATTTCCTTTAATTCCAATTCGGTATCTTTCTCCAAAGTAGCTAAGTCAAGAAATGTTTCCGTCATTTTTTGAATTCTCGTTGCTTCTGAATAAATCGCTTCGATTGCTTCGTTTGCCATCTCTTTATCTTCTACGCCATGCCTTCTGAGCAGGTTGGCGTAGCTCTTAATAACAGTAAGCGGTGTTTTTAACTCATGTGATGCATCCGAAACAAATTGTGATTGTCTCGCCATATTTTCCTGAAGCCTATCAATCATATTATTGAATGTTTCAGCCATTGTTTGAAGCTCGTCCTTTGTTTCGTTTTGAATGTTTATCTTTTTAGGGACTCCACTCTTTTGTATTTCTTCCATGGTATTAATCATGCTTGAAATCGGCCTCATTATGATGTTTGCCAGCCATCTTCCTCCTAGAAGAGAAAAAATAGCCGCTAAAATGGTACAAAAACCTAAAATGGCACGAAGCATTTCTTTTCTTGTTTCAAGTCCAGTTAATCGTTCACCAATTTCGAGACTGCTCTTTCCATTTTTCATGGGAATACGAACAACTAAAACTTCCTCCTCCCCCTTTTCTGCAGTAATCAAGCGGGATTGTGATTGTTTTGTTTCCGTGTATTTACCTTTTATTTTTTTTGATAATAATGAATCATTTGATACTTCTAAGGTCTTTTTGTTCCCTGGTTCCATTATTCGAATATAGGAATGAATAGTTAGGTAATCTCTAATTTCTCCCTTCACTTCATCCGAAGCTAGAGCGGCAGGAAGTTCTTTTAAAATATCTGCAGCTTTCTGATATTGCATATCTTCTTCCATATTTAGAGTGGTTTTCATAAACAATAAGAAAACAACAGTATTTATTACAATCATAATGCAGAGCATCCAAACAGTAGTTAAAAGATTAATTTTTGTGGTGATCTTCATCCTGCTTCTCCTTTATTGTAAAACCAATACCTCTTACCGTTGTGATTAATTGAGTGGAAAATCCCTCATCAACTTTTTTTCTTAGGTGTCTTATAAAGACATCTATAACATTAGTTTCTCCTTCATACTCGAATCCCCAAACATTGACTATAATACTTTCTCTTGTCACTACTTTATTTTTATTGATGATTAAATAAACCAGCAGATCATATTCCTTTGGTGTTAACGTAATAGATACCCCGTCTCTTTTCACTTCCCTTGAATCCATGTTTATCATTAAATCCTGAACTGTTAAAAGAGACTCTTCTGCTTGGTGTCCTTCAGTTTTAGATTGATTTCGAATAGCAGCACGAATACGGGCTAGCAGTTCTTCAATTTCAAAGGGCTTTGTTACATAGTCATTCGCCCCATGATCCAGTCCTGCTACTTTATCAAAAGTACTATTACGGGCGGTTAATAGAATGACTGGAGTAACTTTATCTTCTCTTCTTAGCCTTCTCAATACTTCGATACCATTTAACTCAGGAAGCATAACATCCAATAATATAACATCTATTTGTGAATTTAAAGCGGTTTCCAATCCCGCTTTTCCATTATGTTCTACGGAAACCTGGTATCCCTCATACTCTAATTCCACTTTTAGCACCCGAGCTATTTGTACTTCATCCTCGATAACAAGAATATGTGTCATTCCAGCGTTAGCTCCTTCCAAAACTCTATAAAAAGTTTAAACTGTATATCTTTCAATTGAACTCTCTTCAATTTAACACTTTTTAAAATAAAATTTTCCATCTTAATGAATTATTAATCCTTTATTAAGAAAACAAACAAGATGCTTGTATATATTTAGATTACCCAGTTGGGATTGCGTTATCAAACAGCAACTCATAGCTGGCCACCACTATTTAAATGAATGCAACGATTTTAAGTTTTTTAATTTAGGGAGGCACAAAATGAAAAGATTAGTTGAAGGAACCATGCAAAGAGCCATACTTATGATAGTGTGTGTTGTTATTATCCTTGCATGGGGCGGAATTTCCGCATTCCAAATGCAGCGTGACTATTTGCCGGGGATTAACAATACGACCCTTTCTGTTAGTATGAGGGTGCCTGGATATCAGGCTGCTCAAGTAAAGCAGCAGGTAACTGATAATCTTCAAAGTGCCGTTAAAGCAGTAGATGGTTTATCGAATGTTGAAACCACTTCATACGATGGCGGATTATTTATGAGTTTGTATTTTCCGATGAATACAGACATGAAACAAGCAGAGGATCAGGTTAATAAAGCACTTGCCAATGCCGACCTTCCTCAGACGATTACAAGTACTCCTTCTGTAACACGATTAACAACAAGTTCATTTCCAATTTTAACTTATAGTATTTCAAGTAAGAAATTAGATGAACAAACGCTTCGTTCGAATGCCCAGCAGGAAATCGTAAGGCAATTAAAAACAGTTCCTGGTGTAGCTGATGTATCCGTGTTTGGCGGTGCCAAAGATGGTTATGTTTTAACGATTCGTATGAAAGATCTCTTGAAAAATGGATTGACACTTGATGACGTAAATAAATCGTTCTCTTTATCCGTACCATCCATGCCGCAGGGGAATATCATAAACAACCAATTAGCAATTCCTGTTTCATTTGATGGATTAAAGTTAACCCAGCAGCAGATGGAAAACGCAACGATTAAGAATAAAGAAGGTAAAGCGATACCTCTTTCTGCGTTTGGAACCATTACTCATTCTCTAAATGATGTTAAAACCGTTTCCCGGACTAACGGAGCACCTAGTGTCCAATTAAATGTAATTAAAACTCCTTCTGCTAATATTACTGATGTAGCAGAACAGGTAAAAGATCGTGTTTCTCATCTTCATTTAGATACTGTAAATCCTAAAGATGTTTCATTCCAAGTATTGTTAGACCGTGAGAAAGAATTAAACAGTTCACTTTTTGGATTAGTTCGTGAAGGTTTACTCGGCTGTTTATTCTCAATGATATGTGTGTTCTTCTTCTTCCGTAATGTAAGGTCCACACTATTAATTGCAATTTCACTGCCAATTTCACTTCTCGCAACTACAGCCGTTTTAAAAGCTATGGGTATTACCTTAAATATCTTAACTGTTTCAGGCTTGATTGTTGCAATGGGACGTATTGTGGATGACTCAATTGTTATTTTGGACAATATGTACCGCAGACGGGAAGAATCAAAAGGAAAATCAACGCTTTCGCTTCTTGCTTCATCTGTAATCGAAATGATTCCAGCAATATTAGGCTCTACTTTAACCACAATTGCGGTTTATATTCCAATTGCATTCGTGGGAGGCGTAATCAGTGCTTCATACAGCGGTTTTGCCTGGTCTGTTGTTATTGCATTAATCATTTCCTTCTTTGTGGCGATGCTGGTCATCCCTGCTCTTGCTTTTATGGGGTGGAATGGCAGCAATACTACTAAAAAGACTGTCAGACTTGATTCTGCAATGAAGCCAGTTTTGCAATCAGCGTTTAAGCACAAGAAAGCTATGATTATTGTTTCTATTCTGGTATTTTTAGCTGCAGGAATTTATTCTGCTTTTCTTCCAATAAGCTTACTGCCTAGCGGAAAAATTGGACAAATTGCCATAAAGGCTGAATTGCCTAAGGGTAGTACTTTAATTCAAGTGGATTCTGAAGTACAAAAAATTGAAAAAACCTTAAAGGATAATCCTAAGGTAGAGGCGTACTCCTCGAATTTTGGTTCGACCATGACACCGCAAAGTGATGATGTTTTTGACCAGGGTGGCGGCTTTATAACCTACCCAAATGTGGCGAATCTTTCAGTTGTATTGAAAAATGAAAAGGATGCTGATCCTGTAATTAAAGTACTGCAAAAACAGCTTCCTTCGATATCCAAAAACGTTATTTATACTGTTACAAGCCAGAATATTTCGGGTGACGATTCTCAAATGCGCATTTTATTCACTGGTTCAGACCAGGATACATTGGATAAAACGGCACAGCAGGCAAGAAATAAACTATCGAAAATTGCTGATTTAAGCGTAGACGGAAAAGTCGATTTAACAAATGGTTCACCTAAATACAAGGTAACATTTGACCAAAATGCAATCCAGGACAAAGGTGTTAAAGTTCCTGACATTTTAGCAGTGGTTAATCGCTATATATCCCAATCTAAGGATGCAACCATCACGGTTGACCATAAAGCATTACCTGTGGATCAATATTTAGACCAAATTGCTACTGGAACAAATTCTACTATTACTTTAGAGGCAACTGCAAAGGATGTTTTAGGTTCACTTGCAGCTGAAACTTTTAAAGGAAATAATGGAGAAATAGTTCGATTCGATCAACTAGCTAAAATTTCAAAGGATACTTCCCCTTCCACTATTAGTGAAAGAGACGGACAGCCTTTCTCTCTTGTGACAGCTCAGATTACATCTAACGATATTAGCAAAGTATCGAACCAAGCGGACAACGCTTTGAGCAGCATGAAGCTTCCAAAGGATGTAACTTACTCATTAGGCGGAATCTCAGAGCAAGTAAAACAAATGATTTTTGATATGTCTATTGCCGTAGCATTCTCAATTTTATTAGTTTTGCTTATAACTTCTTCTATTTTCAAAGGATGGAGAGCTCCACTTGCTGTTCTGCTAAGCATTCCTCTTGCTTTAAGTGGTGTCATAATTGCACTAATATTATTCCATGGAGAATGGAACCTGGCGGCATTGATCGGAATTCTGATGCTTACAGGAATAGTAGTAACAAATGGTATTGTGTTAATTGATAAAATCGAAAGAAATCGAAAAGAAGGAATGCCTGTTAAAGAAGCTCTATTATCTGGCAGTCTATCAAGGATCAGGCCAATTTTAATGACAGCCGCAGCAACCATTCTAACTCTGTTACCATTAGCTTTTTCCCATAGTGCCGATACCGTCATTTCACAAACGCTTGGTATCGTCGTCATTGGCGGTATGATAACATCTACGATAAATAGCTTTATTATTATCCCAATTATTTACGAGTGGCTGCATAGAAAATATGAAACAAAAGAATTTGATTCCATCAATAGCGCAAGCTAAAAAATGGGCCTGGAGATATTCTCCGGGCCATTTTTTATTTATGTAACTCACTATTCTTTCGTCTTCTTCTGATTAGTTCTATAAACAATCGTGTTATCAGCGACTTAATCGTCAGACTAAGAAAAGAATGATATCCCTTCCATCCGTTTTGCCATTTAATTAAATTTGTTTTTTGTACTGCCCATATTTCAAAAAAGTACATCGGAATAGTAAAGAAAAGCAATTTATAAAGTATTAAAAAAGGTCTGTCCTTTAGGGTATTTTGATTAAAATACACAGTAAATAACGGATAAACCAGGAAATCGAATAGTACATTAATCTTCGTTTTCTGTGAAAATAAGCGTATCGGGTATTTAATTATTTTATACCTTGTGAGAATTTCATCTAAAATGCCATTTGTAATAGCATCAAATAAATAAACAAAAATCCAATCCTTAATGGGACGTTTCCATAAGAAACTCGGTAAGAAAAATATTAACTGGAGGAAAAGTACAGCACTTAGAAAGTATTTTTCAAAATATCCTTTCTTCACCAGAAAAGCCCCCTCTTTTCCTTATGTTCCCCTCTTTTCATGCCGTTTTATGTATAATTCCATCTATTTTATGCATGAGAAAAAAAGCCGCCTATATGGCAGCTTCAATCTCGCTTCGTTATTTAATTGGAATCTTCCTGTCCTGCCGATTGTTTTACTCTTTTACTTACATAAGGTTTCGCACTCTTAGCCTTGTTCGCACCCGTCTTCCAGCGATTCCAGCCCTTTTTTCCAGTTCCTCTGCCCGTTCCGCCTTTACCCTTTGCCGCACTCATATAATACCTCCGTTTATCTATATGTTTTTCTTCAGAAAAATTTGATCACCATATGGGACCTAAATGATAAGATAAGAGAAAAATCTCCATTTAGCCCCTCCGTATACGGAATACTTTTTAGATAACACTCCAATTTGGATTATTCTCTATTATATTTCCAGTAATAACATTTCCTGAATCTAATACTCAGCTCTTTTTTCATTAATGTGGATACCGAACGTTAACATAAATTTGATGCTAGCCAAAACTGAAGCAACTAATTATTTTCACTTTATTTTGCATTACTGCAAAAAGCACCTGCCAGCATTCTGGAAGCTGCCATACCCTTATTCCAAATTTAACTTTGCATATTTTCAGAACGAGTCTATGGATTTATTTATAAAAAGCAGTCTGAAATCCTAAGAAGCTTTCCAGCACCCAACACTTTTGAAATGTCTGTTTTTATATCATACATTCTTTCATAAATATTTACACTGATATTTTAATATGTATTTTTTAAAACCAATAATTCATTATGTTTTTAGCCAGATATTCTGGGGCTCTATGTTCACCAAATATATCCTAAATAAAAAATAGAAAAGGATTCCCCATTTTTCTGGAATCCCTTTTTGTGCAATTTAAGTTGTAAAAATTTTAATCGTGATATACCTTTATCCTTTCCCAAATAGAGCTCCAATCTTTACTTTCAACCCGATTTTCATAAAGTTTCATGCCTTCTATAGTTCCTGAAAAAGATGGAGTGGGTCTCACTTTTAAATGAATGACGTCCCTTATTCCCCAAGGAGCCGCTAAAACAAGATTATCTTTTTCATCGAGATTTACACCTAAAGCTGTAGCAGTCTCCGGAAATTTCGATATCCCATCTACAGAGGAGGAATAGGGTTCCCTATTGTTTATTACATGCATCCTCGCCTGGTTCTTTACCGACCAAGGGACATTGGGAGAAATATTTTTCAACTTCCTCTCCCACTCCTTTTCAGTTGATTCCTTCAGGTTTAAAGGATCATAGTAAATCACATCAACATCAGGCAGAGGTGTCCTTCCATCATAACCGTGAAGAACATCCCAAATCTTTGAACGGACAAACCCTGCACATATCCACCAATCCGGTAAATCCAGGTTTTTTACTGTCTTTAAAATATCCATCATCCATTTATCTTCTATGATCACATGTATAATATCTTCTTCTGTTTTTAATTCCATATATAACACCTCACCTCCCTCGTTCTATTTTAACAATAAAAAGAAGCCTGAATCGGCTCCCAGTTTATTTTTTAAAATGATAAGGAAGAGTTGTAACGATGACATTCCTTTTATATAAGAGATAGGCACGAATCAACAAGCTGGATTGATTATGCAAAAAGTTATGCCAAGGTTTTTTCGGAATAAATTGTGGAATCAGCACGCTTACCCAATAATTTGCCTCACTTGCTTTATTTTCCACAGTATCTATAAATTTTCTCAAGGGTGTAATGATACTTCTATAATGAGAATGCAGGGTTACAAGCCTCACTTCTGGATGCCATTTTTTCCACTTTTCCTCAAACACATGTTCATCTTCCCTTTCAAATGCCACATACACAGCGATAACCTGATCTGTTATCGTCTTTGCATAAGCTATAGACTTTCCTACAGCCTCTGTTATGCCAGAAACCGGGATAATTATTACATTGCCTTCAATTTTAGGAACCACCGCGTCTGGTTTTATTCGCAGCTGTTCTCCCACTGAATCATAGTGCTTCTTAACTTTATGAAAAAATATAACAATGAGGGGCAGGAAAATTAAAACGGGCCATACTTGCGAGAATTTAGTAATAAAGAAAATCATCATAACAATGAAGCTTATGACGGCTCCCACCAGGTTTGCTATCAGCTTAGGAATCCAGCCGCTTGGCTTTTCACGTATCCATTTAACAATCATCCCGGTTTGGGAAAGGGTAAACGGAATAAATACCCCTACCGCGTAAAGAGGGATGAGGTGTTCGGTTCTTCCTTTAAAAATGATAATTAAAACAATAGAGGCAAGAGCCAATGTAATAATTCCGTTTGAATACCCTAAACGGTCCCCTCTCATTGTGAAGATTCGAGCGAAATATTTATCTTTTGCCAGGTTAAAGGCGAGTAATGGAAAGGCCGAGAATCCAGTGTTCGCTGCTAGAACCAAGATAAGGGCAGTCGTTCCCTGAATAAAGTAATAGACAAAATTTCTTCCAAAGGTATCTGAAGCAATTTGTGAAACGACCGTTTCATTCCCTTTCGGCGCCACACCGTAATAGTAGGCTAGGTATGTTATACCTGTGAATAAGATGGCAAGCAAGGTTCCCATAAGAATTAAAGTTTTAGCTGCATTATTGGGAGCAGGATCCTTAAAGTTTGGAATCGCATTAGAAATGGCTTCAACCCCGGTAAGAGCTGAACAGCCAGAAGCAAAGGCTCTTAGCAGCAAAAATAAGGAAATACCCATTACTGGGGTACCAATTCGTGCATGAAGCTTAGGTGAGATATCACCTGTCATGATTTTGTACAAGCCAAACCCAATAAGAAGGACGAGCGCAGCCACAAATAAGTAAACGGGGTATGCCAGCACAGTTGCTGACTCGGTAACCCCTCTTAAATTCAAAATGGTAATACAGATTACCAATACAATCGCAATTAACACCCTATGAGCGTGCAATGACGGAAAAGCGGATGTAATGGCATCGGTACCTGCAGAAACACTTACAGCCACTGTTAATATGTAATCTACCAGCAAGGACCCGCCAGAGATCAATCCGGGATTAACGCCGAGGTTTTCTTTTGAAACCACATATGCTCCGCCTCCGTACGGATAGGAAAAAATAATTTGCCTATAGGAAAGAATTAATGCTGTTAGTAATATTAGCACCCCGATTGCAATAGGAATCGAGTACCAAAATGCAACCGTACTAACTGTCACAAGAACCAGCAATATTTGTTCTGTACCATACGCTACCGACGATAAAGCATCAGAGGAGAGGATTGCCAGTGCTTTTAAAATATTAAGCTTTTGTTCCCCTGCTTCATGTGTTTTTAGTGGACGGCCGATTAATAACCGTTTTATGGAAGAAACCACACTTCTCACCTCAATCCAATGTGCACTTTCTGCTTATATTACCCTTTTTAATAAAATAAAACCGTTGCCAAGCTTTCAAAAAAACTACATACTTCGCAGAGTAATAAACATAATGCTATGGAATCCCTTTAGTCGAATTCGAACTTTTCGTTTCCGATGGGCATAGAATAATAAAAAAAGCTGCCCCTTTCGGAGGCAGCCAGAATAGCTTAAACTTCATTACAGAACGCTGATTCTAACAAGGAGTGCTACAAGGACTTGCAGCAAAACTTGTACGTTTACAACCAGGTCATTATCAGTAGTGGTGATTCTTACACCTCTGGAGTTTTCTACAATTGTTTGCTGACGATTAACTTGTGCATTTTTTATGTTACCAAGAAGCTCTTGGGTTATTCTTTGAGCTCTATCTCCGTCTGCAATAGAAATGCTGATAACTAAAGCAATTGCAGCTTGGATCGCTACTTGAACATTAACTGCTGCTTTGTTGTCAGTTGTACTAATTTCAACATCTGCAGAATCCTTAACTACGATTTGCTCGAAGGATTGCTGGATTGTTTCAATTTTCCCCTGAAGTTCCTGATTAACATCTCCCATATCCATTGGATGTGCAGACTGTGGATCTAAAGCAGTCCATTTTTTGTGTCCACAAGAAGATGATGATGATGATGATGATTCTGCCCAAACACTTTCTTTCATTTTTTCATTCCTCCATATAATTTTTTTAAGGTGGCTTTGTGTGCCAGATTACTCTTTATTGCGTTTTGTTAAGTTTTCTACACTAGCTTGCAGATCCCTTAGTAAACTTTGAAGTTCTTGCTTTTCATGTGCACTAAGTTTTGGCTTTTGAGTGCCGGCGCCGTGCTTTGCAAAAATGTTGCTAACTAAAAGATCAAGACTTCTTTGTGTAATAGAATCTGTCTGAAGAAACGGATTTTGTTCTGTCTTTTGTTCTGTATTTTGATCTGCATTTTGATCTGGATTTTGATTTGTATGCTGATTTCTATTTCGTCTAGGAATAAAATTTCTACCTGCCACATAAACCCCTCCTTTGTTGTTGTTCTGTTTTAGAATATGTCCTATCCAACGTTCGTGTATGGTTGCTTGTACTAGTATAAATGCCTTTTTTCATGGAAATACGTCTAATATGGAATAAAATTTATTGGACAAACACTCAAATAAAAGGTGATGCGACTGTAGGAAATATGGAAGCTCTCGGTTATCTTATAAAAATTAAAAAGCTGCCAAATGGCAGCTTAATTTGTTCTTTCCTTTTTAATAATCTTTTCCCTGTCTGCAAATCCAGGTGGCTGCTCCATCCATCCATGCTCAATTAGCTTGTTTACTCCATCCTCGGCGAACGCCATTGCTCTGGCTAAAAAGGATGAGTAAATGCCTCCTAAATCATGGCGGACACTCATTGAGATCGCCGCGCCATAGGCTGCAATCCCAAGCATTGAGATACTGCTAACCAAGGCTAGCATCAATTGATCGGAATAGGGGGCAGTAGTTGATTTTGTTACATTGGAATCCCAAGTCATTGAAGCAGGGACGTTGCTTTCCTGGAAAATGTCGTGTATTTCATTAAGGATTTTACCACTCATCTGGGACCCTCTGTAAAAATAATCTCTTAACTCGGATTCTTCAGCTACTTGAGCAAAGCCGATTAAAGTGGCTTTCCCTACTTCATTATGAACACTCGTTAAGTATAAATGGCTTACTTCGACTCCCAATAAAGGACGCCTTCTTCCAAAGAAGCCGGTAAGGAAATCCTGTTTTTTAATAAAGTCAACCTCTGTAGGATAGCTCATATATGGAGGCCGAATAAAAACCCCTTTTGATTTCATTAATTCTGTTATTTTTTGATTAATCCCAACTGCCTGATGTATAAATGATTCATATAATTTCCGGATGTCTTCTCGAGCAGAAATAGCTAAGGCTGCTGCATGCGAGGTTAATCCAAATTTACTCATATGCAGCATATATTCCATATAAAACATATCCGAAAAAAGCCTTGGAGCCGATAAATTTACATGATCGTCCACTGGAAAGGCCTTTGGTGTAACTATTTTTTCTTTCGTAAATAAGTCATCTATATCTCGGAGATGTGAGGTAGCAATTTGAATAGTTTCTTTTAAATATGGCACTATTTCCTGGTCTTCTACAGTTTGAAGAAAGTGAGTGAGTATACAAATCACCAAGCTATCATTCATATAGGTATTCCACAGATTTGAAATCTCAGCGGACGTTAAACCCATTTTACTGGCTTCATCTTTCATTGCTTATAACTCCCCTTATAGTAATAAAGATAATAATGGCTTTATTACTATGGATCAAATTACCGTGTTTTATGTACTAAAACAGAGTTCAAGGGCTGTGGTACTATTATTATTAGATATTTATACAAGTCAGAAACCCAGTTGAAAACTAGCAAGCTTTTTATAAAGAGTGAAACTATCGTTTTTCGATAAATCCCGAAAAAGGATAGTAACCAGTAATACTAGACGGATAAACACTAGCTTCAAAACAAGAAACTGTATGTCAAGCTTATGCACGCCCTTTTTGAACAAAAAGAAGCAATGGCAAGTTGGGTTCGCCATTGCTTTTAACTATTGTTTATATTCTGCATTATAGGAATTAGCGCCTGAATGAACGGATAGTAATGTATCAGCATATCCCACAAGCCTGTTTACAATTTCATCTGATATGGCATAAACGAGCCTGTTTACACCATTGTCATGGAGACCTGGATCATCAAAAATTATGGTAGTATTTATAAAAATATGCTTTGTATCATAAAGGTTATAGTGTATGATGGTTTTTCCTGCTGCCCCGCCGGTAACAGGATCCTTGTAGCTCGGTAAAAATATATACCATTCTTCTGCCGTTGGGGATCGAAAATTTTTCGTGAAAGTCATTCCAGCTATTTCGTGTTGAATTTTCTCCTCAAGCTGCGAGTCCCTTAAATCAATAACATTGTCCTCCAATTAGACACCTTCTTTGAGTTGGAAAAGTTCTTGATTTCCTTCCCGAAATTCTGCCGTTTTCTCCCCAGAAATCGTTCCAACTTCCCTAAATTATTATTTTTTCAAAAAACCTAAAAAACCGCTCTTATCTTCTCAAAAAACTCTGCACCCATTCACTTGTTTTTCCCAACGGATATCTTCTTTTGTAGGCATATTGCAGCGCTCCGGCATTATTAATAATTCCGCTGCCGTAGTATGGATCAAAGCCATTCTGCCCAGCTCCTTGTGTAGTCCTTGTTATAACATTTACCACTTCATTGTTTTTTAAATTTGGATCAATGGAACGAATTAATCCTGCAAGAGCAGTAACATGCGGGGCAGCCATTGAAGTACCGGAAAGAGATGCATACTGCCCATTAAAATAAGTACTTGCAATTTCAACGCCAGGTGCTGCAACATCAACATAATTTCCATAATTAGAAAACTCTGCTCTTTTCCCATTCCAGTCGACTGCTGACACACCGACTACTCCAGGATAAGCTGCGGGATAACTAGGCTGATTGGTATTATCGTTTCCGGCCGCACATATAATCACAACATCCTTTTTCTCGGCATAATTAATAGCATCCCTCATTACGGCTGAGTTTTTATAATTGCCCAGGCTTAAATTGATCACATCTGCACCATGATCTGCTGCCCAGCGAACTCCTTTTGCTACATCAAACGAACCGCCCGCGCCTTCTGAATTCAGAACTTTTACAGGCATAATTGGGTTATACCAGGTAATCCCTGCAACACCTTTACGGTTGTTGGTGACTGACGCGATGATTCCCGCAACATGAGTACCATGTCCATTATCATCATCAGCTCTGCTATTATTTTCAATAGCGTTATATCCTTTTGTTAAACGGTGTGCCAGATCTGGATGCGTCAAATCCACACCCGTATCAACTACCGCTATTTTTACATCTTTTGATCCCCGTGTTACTTTCCATCCGCCTTCAGTGCCAATAGCAGGTAAATTCCACTGATAATTAAAGTAATATGTATCATTAATATCATTTTTCAAGTAGATAAAATGTGGTTCAACAAAGGATACATTGTTTTGTTTTTTAAAATAATCAACCATTTCTATTGGTGATTGGCTTTTTGATTTAAAAATATAGGTATGATCCAGTTTTTCCTTTACTATTCCATCGATATCCCTTTGAAAATACCCTAATGTAGTATCGGAAGGCATTTTCTCAAATTCAACAATAACTTCATGGTCATAATAATGGCTTTTATCCTGCTTATTATGATTAATCACCTTAATAGTAGGGTCGGTATTTAATCTCATGGTTAAATTTCTATTATCACTAATGGAATCTACTCTCATGATATTGAAACCCTGCTGCAGGTTTTGGACCTGCATCTGTCTCACACCATCCCTATTATTAGTATAAATTGGACTGGGAGTTGGGCTCACTTGCTGCACGGGCCTGATTGAAGCTGCCGCAAAAGCGCCTACTCCTAAAATGAGAAAAAGAATGATCCACGTTCTTATACGCATGTCTGCACCTCTGTTATCTTGTCATATATCAATAGAATGTTCCTTTCTCCATTAATATATGAATGAGAAAAAGCAGGAGAATTATTCTCCTGCTTCCAGTTAATCTGCCCTTTTTCGGTTTCTATTTAATCCCAATAGTCCTAGTAAACCTAAAAGTCCAAACCAGCTCCAGTTGCGTCCTGCCCCATTTCCGTTTGTATTGTCGGCTCCCAATTGGTTCCCTGTATTTAGCGGGAGAATATCAGCATTATTTGTGGTGCTCATATTTCTTGTTTGTCCAACATCAACTCTGTTACCGTAAGAAATGTACACATGTTGAACGGATGGATTCACTTTCCTCACCTGATCAGCGATTCGCTGGTCCAATGCAGAAGAAGCCTCATGATACGCGTTATTCCTCATCACATTGTCGCCTGCATCATTATCCGGACCCCAATCGTTTGTGCCAACTCCAGTATTTGTAATGGTTTGATTAGGTGTATTGCCCCCGCTTAGATTAGACCCTGAAGGATTGTTATTCCTAATGCCCCAAGAACCAGTATACCGGCCATTATCCCTAACATCTTCAGTATTAGCGCCCATGGCATTTGTTCCTGCATTTGTTCCTGCATTTGTTCCTGCATTTGTCCGATCGTTGGCAAGCTTTACAGAAACATATGCATTATTATTACGGAAATTTACTCGTGCCCTGGTAACTTCTTTTAGGCTCTCCACATTCCGAATTGCCGCTTTTTTCATTTGGCCAAGGGTTTTAGCATTGGTTACGTTATTGTCATTTGTACCATTATTACCGGTTATCTTGTTTGTTACTTTTGTTGTATTCATTCTGTTTGTACCAGTTGTTCCGTTTGTATCGGGAACTCCCGCAGTTGTCCCTGTTCCATTAGTAACAGTTGTAAAAGGACTTCTGTCAACAGACGCCATAGCAGACATACTGCTAAAACCTCCCAAAAAAACTAAACAACCGGCTGACAATTTGATGATAAATCCATTTTTCAATCAAACCACTCCTCCTTAAAAAGTTGTACCCGGTTATTTTTTACCCCAGGAGGAAAGTTATTCGCCTTGGATTTTGGCATTTAAAAATAAGGAATATATTGTTGATTTTTTCTATGCTGATTCTAGCGGAAGGACACAAGAGTCCTCGAAAATGCATTTGTAATTCCGAAAATGCTTTTCAAAATTAAAAAACGCCTGCCCAAATGAGCAGACGTTGAAATCTAAATATATATTTTACCAACTGGCTTTTTTAACGCCAGGTATTTGACCCTTATAGGCTAATTCCCTAAAACAAATACGGCAAAGCTTAAATTTTCGATAAACGGAATGCGGTCGACCGCATCGTTCACAGCGTGTATATTCTTGTACCTGATATTTTGGTGTACGCTTTTGCTTTGCAATCATGGACTTTTTCGCCATAATAAGATACCTCCTTTTTTTATAATGGCAGGAGAATTTTCTATTATAGCCCTAAAAATTAAAACTGTCCATGTATTGAACTAGCTGCAGAAGTACCCCGAACATCCTCTCACCAATAGTGATTACAAGAAGTTCTTTATCCAATTTACAACTGTTTGGTCTGAATAATCCATTTCTAAAATCCCTATCCTAAAAAGATAACATCAGGAGGTGAAGCAAAATGGCAGAAAAAAGACCTGTATCCTACCAGCAAACACTTGGCACAAAGACAGAGAAAATTCAAAAAGAAGCAAGGACTCAAGACCAAAACGATCGTCCTAAGGGCAACAGTCTGGATCAAGCGGATGCGAACTTTCCTGAATAATATTAAAAAAAGCAATCATTTGAACATGATTGCTTCCTTTTTTAATTATCCTTTAAAATATCAGAATCGCTGTTGTTGTTTTCTTCGAACGACAGTACCTCATCAACAGGCTGATACTGTTCCCCGTAAAACTCCACATCTTTGTAGGTATGGATGGTTTCGTAAGTTTTTTTCATTGCATCAAAAATCATTTCTTCAGATTCCTGGTGAGGCGCCCAATATAAAATTTCCATTTCATTAATCTGCTTAGTCGCAAGAGACCTTCTTCTATAGCCAATTGATTGGGCATGTTCAAAGCCCTCTCTCTTGTAAAAACGTAAACGTTTTTCGGTGTCAGTATCTTCATAATTAACCGGTTCAACCTCAAGAATAATCGGCTTTTCTTTTTGCTTCATTTTTTCCATAAGCTTATGTCCCAAGCCCTGGCCTCTGGTAGTGCCGGAAACAATAAGATAATCAATAAATAGAAAGGTATCAAATTCCGCATACATTAGGACATGATTTGGTCCTTCATCCTTATGATATATCTCCGGATGCTCCTGCAGCAAAGCCTCCATATGTTCTTGCGACTTCATTTCCTCAATCGGGAAATATTGATTTAACTTTTCATACCAGTGCATATTTCCGCTCCTTTTACATACTGTGTTTAATCATTTTACCTTACCCTTCACATTACCATTAAAACAGGAAGTGGCATTATCTCAAGAAAACTCTTTAAATGTTCGTCCGTATTTTAACACCAAATAAATCGCTTTACCGTCACTGGGATTATCTTTCCCATAGTCGACAGGAAGTATGGCAAAAAATAAATAATAAAAGGAGAAATAAACCATTTGGTAAAAAAATATATCCTTCGGAAGAACTCCTTTATACACGAGATAATTAATAACCAAGATTGTCACTATATTAAAAATTAATCCCCCTGCATAAATGAGTGCATGTTTCCAACGTTTATCATTATCAATAGCTTCATAAACACAAACAGAGTCTAAAAAATAAAGGAAATGAAAATGAATATGTCCAATTGAAAAAAGCCTTTTTCCTCTTCCAATAACTAAATCACCTTTCCCGCCAAATAGAAAAACAAAAAAAGCGTGCCCTGCCGCATGTATAACTGCGACGATAGGAAATGTGATAAAAAAGGTCCAAAAAAATTTATCAAGATCATTCCAGGAAAACATGTTACTCCCCCTTTCGTATAACCATTACCACAGTCTAGGGGAGTAAAACCTGTAAAATATGGCCACAACATTATTCCTCCTTAAAGGATAAGAGGGGCGTAAAAACCTTATTTTTTAGCAACTAATTTATCTGTCTTCAATGATTTAATGAGAGAAAAAACAATTAAAAGCATAACTATTGTGAATGGAAAGGCCGCAATTATAGACGCTCTTTGAAGAGCCTCTAGCCCCCCTATCCATAACAGAATGGCTGCTGTACCAGATTGAATCAGTCCCCAAACAAATTTAATTTTATTAGAGGGATTCAAGTTTCCGTTAGTCGTTTGCATTCCAAGAACGAATGTGGCCGAGTCGGCAGAAGTAATAAAAAAGGTACTTAGAAATATAAGTTTACAGATGTTTAATCCCAAAAATTGCTTCCTTTTCATTCAGTTTATTATACTGATTTATGTAATGATAAAATGAGGAGGAGATTATTTCGAAAAGCCTGCAGGATACTACAACCCTACATAACGGAGTAAAAATGCCCTGGTTCGGACTTGGTGTTTATAAGGTTCAGGAGGGAGAAGAAGCCCTTCAATCTGTTAAAGCTGCAATTAAAGCCGGTTATAAAGCCATTGATACAGCTGCACTTTATGAAAATGAAGAAAGTGTTGGCCAGGCAATTAAAGAATCTGGCGTTGCTCGTGAAGAACTTTTCATAACTACAAAAGTTTGGAACTCGGATCAACGCAATGATTCTGTTTTGGAAGCATTTGAAACAAGCCTTAAAAAACTTGGACTGGAATATGTTGATTTATATTTGGTCCATTGGCCAGTTAAAGAAAAGTATAAGCAAACTTGGAAGGTTCTCGAACAGCTTTATAAAGAAGGCCGTGTGCGCGCAATTGGTGTGAGCAATTTCAATATCAGCCAATTAGAGGACTTACTAGCAGATGCTGAGATTAAACCAATGGTAAATCAGGTAGAGCTTCATCCGCTTCTATCTCAGCCTGAGCTTCGTGAATATTGCAAGAAACAGGAAATCCAAATTGAAGCATGGGCCCCGCTTGGTCAAGGCAGACTTCTTGAACATTCCGTACTTACAGAAATTGCAGCCCGTTATAATAAATCAACCGCTCAGGTCATTTTGCGCTGGGATTTGCAGAATGAAATTGTTACTATTCCTAAATCCGTAAAAGAACATCGCATTATTGAAAATGCAGACATCTTTGACTTTGAACTATCCGCAAGTGATATAGAAAAAATCAATTCACTAAACGAAAATAAACGTTTTGGGGCCGATCCGGAGACTTTTACTTTTTAGGCTTTTTAATCTTGCCTGTTGGTTTCGCTCTTGGCTCGGTAATTTACATCGCACCAATTTTTGCGAAAGGATATTTGAGGATTTTCGAGGAGTCTCGCGCCTTTTGCTTTAATCAAATTAAGGGTAAATCACCAATTAGATTTAACAACGCAAACTTTTAAAAAAGTAACTCCCCAAACCTGGTTTGGGGAGTTTTTCTATAAATACAGTGAATTTAACTTAATCGTATGAGATTCTATTTCTCATAAACCTTCTTGGATAGGTAAGACAAAGCATCAACATAACACTATTAAAAACAGCCATACTATCAGAGGGAGGTGATTGAAATGGATGAAAAGAGAGAAAGCTTTCCTAACGTTAGCCTTAAGGGAAAACGGCCAATCCAAAAAGGTGACGGAGATAGCGGAGAGATGAGATACGGCGGCCATAACGCTGAAAACAAGAAGAAGCAGAAATAATTTTTTTGAAAATAAAATCAGAATTAAACACGGCATTTTGATCCGTGTCTAATTCTGATCTCATCTTTCATTATTTCTTTAAAAAAGTATCCGGCATTACGACTGCTACAACTTCTCCTCTGGCACAAAGTGCTCCCTCTGCGAATACCTCCGCTGAAACCTTCCACTTTTTCGGGTGGATTTCCTGTACGGTACCTAATGCTTTTAAAGGAACACGATCAGGCGTCGGTTTTAAAAACTCTACATTCAAAGATGCGGTAACAAAGCGCGGCGGCTCGGCACCATCACCAGGATCATGCCCATTCTTCCGGTGAAGGGCCAAAGCTGCTGAACCCGTTCCGTGACAGTCTATTAAGGAAGCAATGATTCCCCCATACACAAATCCCGGAAGTGCCATATGCTTTTCTTCAGGCTGAAAAATAGTAACAGTTTTATCCCCATCCCAGCCAGTTCGAAAATGATGGCCATCTTCATTTAATCGGCCACAGCCATAACACCACGCGAAGTCTTCTGGATATTCATCCTGAATAGCCCTAACTACTTTTTCTTCCACTTTTTTTGCTTCCTCCTTTGTTTACTAAATCATTAAATAACAATTCCATCTATCCATTCGAAATTCCTTTATTTTTGGCTTTGTTATACTTGACTCTTCATTTTCGCTTCGGCACTCGCTTTCCACTCCAATCATCCAGAACAAAATCAACAATATGCTTTAATAAGCTAAGCCTTATTTTTAAAAGGACATGTAAAAAGTCCCTGTTCAACAAATGGAAAATATGCCAAATGTTTGACTTTATTATTCTAGTGATATAACAAAAGCCTCAATTTTCAGAATTCATCTATTTTTCAATTCCCTTTATCCCTTTTCTCCGCTAAACTCTTATTTAGAAACACTAAGTATTTTCGTACATACATACCACATTGATAAATAACAGGGAGTGATATTAATGGAAAAAAAGAAGTATGTTATTCCCATGCTGCTTACTGCAGCCATGTTGGTTAGCCCCCTTGCAAAGTCTCCGGCCCATGCCATCCAGCCTGAAGGAACTGGAAACGGGAAAACACCTAAGGTGACAGTAACAGAAAAAAACACAAACCGTCCTGTATTTGCAAAAGCTGTAACTGGAAAACAGAAGGACACTCAAGATGCTGCTCTTTTTGTTGCTCAGAACAAGGACAAACTATCCCTGAAGAATCCCGAAAAAAATCTTAAGGAAAAGAATAAGGACGTTGATCAGCTTGGTATGACACATGTAAAGCTCCAACAGACCAAGAATGGGGTTCCTGTTGAAGGCGCTGAATTGATTGTCCACTATAACAAGCAGGGTGCTGTCCAAACAGTAAACGGTTATTATAACAATGATCTTGCGGAAAAAGACTTTGATACAACACCAGAAGTTTCTTCTGAAAAAGCTATAGAAACAGCGAAAAAATTTGTTTCCGCTCCAGATGTATTAGAATACGACCCTAAAGCTGAGCTAGTTGTTTATCCAATTGCAGAAAGCGACTATCTAACGTATAAAGTAAACGTAAACTTCCTTGGTGAGCAGCCAGGCAACTGGTTTGTTTATATTGATGCAAAAACCGGAGAAGTATTAGACCAATATAATGGAATTATGGATTCAAGTGAGGATTTTCAGCCCTCTAAAGGATCAGGAATTGGAGTTAAGGGAGAAAATCGTGTATTAAATATTTCCCATAATAACACTGCTGGAACAGGTGAAGGTACCAAGTTCTATCTCGTAGATAAATCACATCCAAATACTGGAGGTTTATATACCTACGATTTTAAAAATCAATGGCGTTCAAGCACTGTTAAACTTCCAGGTGTACTCTTCCAGGCAGACAATGCTTCTTTCCATAGTGACTACGAGCGTGCAGGTGTTGATGCCCACTATAACTCTGAAAAAGTATATGATTACTATTTAAATGAACATAATCGTAATTCAATTGATGGAAAAGGAATGCCTATTATCTCATCTGTCCACTATGGACAGGATTATAACAATGCTTTCTGGAACGGCCAGCAGATGACTTATGGCGATGGTGATGGGAAGTTTATGATTACTCTATCCGCCGGTCTTGATGTGGCTGCCCATGAAATGACACATGGTGTCACAACCAATACCTCTAACCTGCAATATCGCTTCCAATCCGGGGCACTAAACGAAGGTTTCTCTGATATCTTTGGAACATTAATTGACGATGACGATTGGGAAATTGGCGAGGATATCATGGCTCCTGAAGCAGTTGATGGCGGCCGTGACGCTCTCAGAAGCCTGAGCAATCCAAAACGCTTCCCTGTTGGTTCTGCTTATACTGCTTACGGTAATGGCGAAGGAATGTACCCTAATACTATGGGAGAATTTTACGATCTTCCGTTAAACCTAGATAATGGCGGTGTGCATATCAACTCTTCCATCATCAACCATGCTGCTTATCTGACAGGTGAAGAAATTGGCAAACATAAATTGGGCCAGATTTATTACCGGGCTCTAACTGTTTACTTTACCCCTACCTCCAACTTCAGTGACGCTCGAAAAGCATTGCTTCAGGCTGCTACTGATATCTATGGCGCAGACAGTGCCGAATATAAGGCAACTGAGTCTGGATTAACCCAGGTTGGAATTACTCAATAATTATGGTTAAAACCCCCTTCTCGTGCTGTTATCTTACCCCCTTTAACAGCACGGAGGGGTTTTTTAAATTTATTTTCCTATTGAGAAGCCCTCAAACAGCCTCCCGCCAAAAGGCTCTAATATCTTATCAGTTAACTCTATAATTTTGCTCTTCTCCCCCTCTTTATAAAACACGTCAAAGGCTTCCACAAATTCTTCCGCTAATTTTTCATCGTAAAGTTTTAAGGACCTAATCACCCATTTTGATCTTCCAACCCATTTGCCATTGGCTCTAAGAACAAATTCCTGAAGCTGGTCGGCGAGTCTGTTGGCAATAAAAATCTCCTCCGCACGGTTGTCTGAACCAATAAAATCATCAAGCACATCTGTTATAAAATAGCGTCTATTAGGGATCTCATCTGTCCATTTCTCGGGACCTTGTTCCATTATGGATTTGGCTTCTTCTTTTATTGATTCCATTTTACCCTTATCTTTCAAAATCAGGCCTTCTGCAATCATTCTTTGCATGGTTGGCACGCCATCCAAATAATCAATTTGAAAAATATATTTATAGGAGGTTAAGCTGTGTACAAATAGCTCAATTGGCCACCCAAATTCGATAAGAGACTCCCTGTAAGACATGCTAAGGCTATCGTCAAATAAAATGATATCAAGGTCCGACGTTTCGGTTGCCTGACCTCTTACAACACTTCCTGCTAAAAATGCCCCCTCGCAATCGGGAAATCGTTTATTAATAAAACACTTAGCTGCTTCCACCGGCTGTAATCTCTCTGTCCCCATTTTCCCACCTCATTTATTAAAAATTATAATGCACTTTTTAAAGACTAATTTAAACTCGATAATTTTGCTAACCCTCCCCTTTCCTAACATGTCTTACTTATAAGCTTCACTGAAGAGTCTCGGTTAGTCTTTTTACCGCTAGAGTGTCGAGCATATTAATTTATTTGTGACTATTATTTCTGCCGGAAAATTTGGCTCTAAAACTAAAGATATGCTAACTAGCCCTTCGATATTAGAAGGTTCTATTTTGGTTAGAAAAAGAATAAATTTTATTCTTCCTCAACCAGTTTCATACTAAAATATCATCCGGTGAAATAGCCTAACAGCATCTTTCTATAAAAAATTAAGTATAAAAACAGACTTTTTTAAGAGATTTTTAATTAATCAATGGTAAAATTTCCTTTCAAACGGCTTAATGATATGATAATTAAAAATCAGTATTCGGAGGATGATTTATGGTAACGGAAGTATTTTCACATATTCACCCAATTATGGTTCATTTCCCTATTGCACTAATTATTATTGCTACCTGTTATGACTTGTTTTTGACCATTAGCAAACGCAGATTTTCTCCAAAACAAGGCTTCTGGCTTTGGGCTTTTGCTTTTATTAGTGCCTGGATTGCCGTTGGCACAGGTCCAGATCATGATGCCAGAGGAAATACGAATATTTTTGAAGACCACGAGAGGTTAGCGGATATCACGACAATCCTTGCTTTTCTGGTTACAGCATTTAGGGCCTTCTTTATTTTAAAAAAGAAAGAGTTTCTAAAAGCCTCCCTTGTTATCTATTGTATTCTATCTTTAGTAACCTCTGCAGCAATCCTTTCTGTAGGCTACTTTGGCGGGAAAATGGTATATGACCAGGGTGTAGGTGTTAAAATGCACGGAAAATATGTAAATCCTCCAAAACCGGGTAAATACGGTCACGACGATTAATAGAACAAGCGGCATGCCTTCTTCAAAAGGCTGCCGCTTTTATACTTTCTGTATTCTTTTTACCTATTATGGTTGAACAAGAAATATATCTCCAAGACCAGCTAAAATAATATGGCAGAGAGATAAACAACAACAGACACAGTAATCATACTGAATAAAGTGGACATTAATACAGCCTGTGCAGCATAGTCCGGATGATTATCGTATTCCAATGCAAAAAGTGCACTATTTCTCGATGTAGGAAATGAGCTTGCAATAAATAAAGCCTGAGCAGTTGTCCCTTTTAGGTTTAAAGCATAAATAATCATGAAAGCGACAATAGGAGATAGAACAAGACGGCCTAGTAAGCTCAGAATCAATGGGAGTGAGAAGCTTTTTATTTTTATATAGGCACTTTGAGCTCCAAGGGTAATCAGTGCAATGGCAAGAAAAGCATTAGAAGTATTATCAATTGGAGTCCACAAAAACTTGGGAATTTTAATATGAAACAAATGCAAAAAAAGTCCTAACAAAAAAGCATAGATTACTGGATTCTTAAAAAATTCCCTTATCGCCGTCGAATTCGTTGGTTTAGCGGAAACAGAGTTAAATAATCCATAAGTGTAAGTTAGCAAGTTCTGAAAAATCATAACTAAAACCTGTATAGATGCCCCTAACGGATTATGCTGAAACACAAGCTGGCTGACTGGCAAACCAAAGTTCCCTGAATTAACCAGCACTATACTATTTTTAAAAGTCGAAGAAAGTCCATTTTCAAATTTTGCTGTCCGTGATATTAAAGAGCTAAGGATCATAAGCGAAAGACCCTGAAGAACCAAAAATCCCAGAATATGAAAAAGGGTTTTTCCCCCAATATTATTTTCGTATATGTTTGAAAAACTCACACAAGGCATCAGGAAAAAAGTGCTTAATTTTGATAATGTGTTCATATCAAAATGAAATTTACGATGCAAAACTGCACCCACTCCTATCAGGATAAACACAGGAAAAATTACATTTACTAAGATAAGAAAAAATACATTCATAAGCATCTCCTAAATTCAGCACAAAATCCAAATGCCTCTAGAGCATTTGGATTTATATAATGGTTAAATTGGTATGATTGTTAAGATAAGCGCAACTAAAATCATTGCAGCTGTAGAACCACAGGCCCACTTTAGAAAAGAACGCTGTAAGTCTCCAAAGTCCTCTCCCACCATTCCTACAAGTAAGTAGGTGGAAGGAACAAGAGGGCTTAATAAATGAACTGGAAGACCCAGAAGTGAAGCCCTTCCAATCATTGCCGGATCAATTCCATAACCGCTTGCAGCTTTGGCAAGTAAAGGAAGTACTCCGTAGTAAAAAGCATCATTGGACATAAAGAACGTAAACGGTGCACTAATAATTGCTGTGATTAATGCAAAATGTGAACCAAGTGCTGCAGGAATATGAGTTATCATCGTATTGGCCATTGCATCAACCATTTTTGTACCTGAAAGAATACCTGTAAAGATTCCGGCTGCAAATACCATTGAAACAACGGATAGTGCATTATCCGCATAATGCATAATTCGTTCTTTTTGTTCACTTAAATTTGGATAATTTATTGTAATAGCAATAGCAAATCCTATCATAAATAATACGGTTGTCGGAAGAACTTCCTCAATAAGAGCGACTAATAATAGAATTGTTAATAAATAGTTTACGGGAATCAACTTTGGCCGCTTGAGATAAGCATCCTCTGTGGCAGCCGCCATCTCAACCACTGCTCCATTATCTAATTCAGCTACTCCTATCCTTTTACGTTCTTTCCTTCCAAGTACGTAAGACATAAATAATACAAACAATATTCCGCCTGCCATGCTAGGAATTACCGGTGTAAAAATATCTCCCATTTCCAAATGCAGTGCTGTCATTGCTCTTGCCGTCGGACCACCCCATGGAAGAAGATTCATAACACCTGAGGCAGAAACAGCTATACCTGCAAGTACCAAAGGTTTCATTCCGATCAATAAAAAAAGGATGCATATGCATCCTCCTCCTAAATAGGGTAATATTTTCTTTCCGGCCGACCCACAATTCCATATACTACCTCTGTTTTTGCCGCCTGAACAGAAGCTAGATATTCTAAATACCTTCTCGCCGTAATGCGTGAGGCACCAATTTCCTTTCCTACCTCTTCTGCTGAAAGTCCACTGTTTTTAACAAGAAGAACGTTCTTTACTTTCCCTAAAGTAATTTCATCAATTCCTTTTGGCAGTCCTGCATTCCCTGCCTTGTCTATTTTATTTTTTCCGAAGAGAAGGTCTACATATCCCTGGTTAACCTCTTGCTTGGAGGTGAGAAGAGAGTGTTTTCTTATATACTCGCCAATAACTTGTTCAAATCTATCTCTATTCACTGGCTTTATTAAATAATAATCCACACCATATCCAAGTGCCTTTTCAAGAAAAGCTTTATCCGTAGCGGCAGTGACCATGATAATACTAACCTTGGGAAACTGCTCACGGATAATAGGAAGAAGTTCTGTCCCTAAATTATCCGGCATGTATACATCTAGTATTAATAGATCCGGGTTAGATTCTTTTAGTATTTTTAGAGTTTCTTCACCGTTTAATGATTTCCCTATTACGTCTATTTCTTCAAACTTCTCCAGGAATTTTTCATGGATGTCGGCAATACGAAAATCATCCTCTGCGATGGCTGCTTTTATTTTCCCCATTCTCCTCACTCCTTTCATATTCCTTAGGAAGATACACTGTAAAAATGGTACCGTATTCCGGCTGGCTTTGAACTTCAATCATGCCATTCATTTCTGTTACAGCTTCTTCAGCATTAGAAAGGCCAAAGCCCCTTGGTTCATTTCCGGTCTTAGAGGTAAATCCCCTTTCAAACAGATTTGGAAGGTGTTCCTCGCTTATTCCCTTTCCGTTATCTGCAATTTCAAAAATGATATCACTCCCAATATCTGTAACGAAAAATTTCACCTCAGGTGAATTCCGCCCATACACTGCTTCAAATGCATTATCAATTAGGTTTCCAAGTATCACTATTAAGCTAGAAAGCTTAAAATGAGTTGACATTTCTTCTAAATAACTATCAGGATTGATTTCAAACTTAATTTTCTTTTCTGATGCCTTTCCCAGTTTACCCAATAGAATTGCCTGTACCTTTGTATCCTTTATCTGATTGAAAACGATAGAATTTTGAAACCGCAATACTTGTGTTTCAGACTCAATCATCTCTACCGCCTGCTGATATTCCCCTAGCTGGAGCAGTCCTGATAATACATATAATTTATTAGTGAATTCATGTGTTTGAGCACGCAAGTCCTCGGAATAATCTCTTACCTCGGAAATCGTATTTAACATTTGATCTATTTCTGTTTTATCACGGAAAGAGGCCACTACCCCGCTGATTCCCTCTTCATCATAAAGCGGTGTACAATTTACAATTACGGTATTATCCTTCCAGATCATTTGTTTATCAACCTGGGGAGTTCCGGTTCTCAACACTTCATATAAATAGTCGGAGGGGAACAGACCATCTACCTTTAGATGGCGTACTGTACCTTTAATATGTAAAAGTAGTTTCGCTGGCTGGTTCATCATTGTAATGAAACCTTCCTTATTAATGGCAAGAATTCCTTCCTTCACTCCATGGAGAACAGCATTCTTTTCCTTATAAAGCGCGGCTATTTCATATGGCTCCAGTCCCAACGTATCTTTACGGATATTCCTGGCAAGTAAGGTACTTCCCAAAAGCGATATTAACAAGGCAAAGAGGGAAACGAAGATTACTTTAATGACATTTTTGGTAATTTGCTCGTTTACATCTTCAAGAAGAAAACCAACAGAAACAATACCAATTATTTTCCCCTGTTTATCAAATACAGGTGATTTGCCTCTTATTGAAGGTCCAAGCGAACCCTTTGCTTTTGAAACATAGTACTTACCATCACGAAGAGCTTTTTCATTATCCCCGCCCTTCATTTTTTTGCCAATCATAGATTCCAAAGGGTGCGAATACCTTGTCCCATCCTTGTTTCCAATAACGACAAATTCAGCCCCTGTTTCCTTCCTGATCTTATCAGCTATTGGCTGAATGGTTTCTGAGGGGGCACTTGTCTGTAACGCATCAATGATTCCGGGAATAAAAGATACTGTTTTTGAAATTTCAAGGGCAAGTCTTTCCTTATTTTCTTCTATTTGCTTGCTTTCCATAAAACTAAAAAACACCGTTAGCAGGAGGATAAGTAATAGACCCAGTAAAAGAACCAGCCCAAAAATTCTGGTTTGCAACGAAATCTTTTTTGCTATCAGACTGAATCCCTCCCTGTACTTTCTTCTAAAATCCATTATACCTTTTCGTAAAAATTTATGAGAATACTATTCTTCTAATGGGCAATTTAAATAACTTTGCTCCGTTATTATTACAATGTAAAGGAGCATTAAACACAGAGATAAGCCGTCGAATTTTCTTCTGTCCGAATGGGGGTCCATTCGGACTCCTTTCTTATTAACTAGTGATTATCTGTCCGAATTAAGCGTCTATTCGGACTGCTTTCTTATTGACTAGTGCTTGCCTGTCCAAATCATGGTTCATTTTACCAAGCTAGGCTCCTTGATAAATGCAAACGAACAAAATTGTTTGGTTAAACAGCTGAAAAAACACGTAAGCCAATAGCTTCGTGTTTTTAAACGCTTATTCATTAACATCTTTTCTAAAAGAGTCATATTCCGTTTTTATATATTGAAAGATTGCTGCATGACCGCCATGATCAGGATGTGATGCTTTTAGTAAGTTTTTATATCCTGCTAAAACTTCTTTATCTGATGCTGTTTTAGAAAGACCTAGCTTCTGACGATAATTCATTGTTTTCGGAGCTGGAGGTACAGAATATTTCTTTTCAGTCTCTCGTTTTCTTCCACCAGAGCCTTTTAATTTTAAAAGTTCATTTCGTAATTGTATATTTTCCTTTAGCAGATTTCTTGATTCCTGCTCTAAATTATTGTTCTCTTTCTGAAGGCTGGCAATTTCTTTATTTAATTTTTCTCTTTGCTGGGTTAAGGTATTGACGGAGTTCCTATGCAGTTTTTCAATACCATCAATATGCTCCTCCTGGGCTTTAATTTTAGCCTTAAGCAGAAGGATGATCTTCTCTTGATCTGTTGGACTATTAGTCTTTAAGTCTTTCGTATTTGATTTATTTGGTATGTATTCGGTTTTACTGTTTCCTGTTCCAACCTTTTGAATCCTGCCTTCGCTCAGCCAGCGTCGGACAATTTGGGTACTAGAAGACTCATCAAATCCAGCGGCTTTTAATAAATTGAAAGCCTGGTCTGTATTGTCAAGTATGTATCCTGCCTTCCGAATACCGTTAGCTTCATATGTTATCTTTCTTTCACGAAGCAAACGCCTTACTGTTTTAATACCAGTTTCTTCTTTAACTCCAGCATCCCTTAACAAATCAAAAGCTTCATCTGTGTTCATTTTTTAGTCCTCCTTTCCCTCTTAACCATCTAAGCAGGCGATGGGACATATAATCACTACTTCTTTATTATAATAAACGAGACTGCCTATTAAGTGAATGGATATTAAAGACTAAGATGGTATTTTCAAACTAGTCGCCAGCCATTAAATTATTAAAGGAGAGGATGCTGAACACAAATTACAAACACACCAAAACGCGTTTAAGCATTAAAGTAATGGGCTAAAAAAATACTACTTAATATCAAAATCCACAATGATAATATCTTCAAGACCAATCTCTTTTAAATAAGTGAAGACCGCCTGATGTGAAGGATGTGGACCATAGTTTTCCAATGAAGATCTATCTTCAAAGCGTACCCTTACTCCCATCTCAAACCCTTGGCTCCTCGATGAAAAATTAAAGCCCTGCTGAATATCGACAATACCCGGAATTTCTTCTTTTAATTGTAATGTCCTTATTTAATTTTTGACGGTCAAAGCCAGCTATTTGCTTATATTTATTTGATATATCTTCGAGTTCTTTAAGAGAAATAACATCTTCTAAATGCTCAAATCCATTTGGGGCTCTTTCTTCTACGATTTGCATAACAACCTCAGGGCCATTTTTTCTGTTTGCCATGACGATATTTGAGGTAGGTGCAAGTCTTGCAGCCTCGTAAGCCTTCAATGCCAGTTCCGGATCAGACTGTTCCATAATTGCCTCACCTAATGCATCAGCATCAAGAATAGCCTGTGAAGCCCCATTCGATCCAATTGGATACATAGGATGCGCAGCATCTCCAAGCAATGTAACCCGGCCAAACGTCCATTGAGGAAGGGGATCGCGGTCAACCATGGGGAATTCATATACAGCATTCGTTTCTTCAATAAGTTTAGGAACATTAAGCCAGCCAAAATCCCATGCATCAAAATAAGGAGCAAATTTTTCTTTTTCGATTTTACGATTCCAATCAGCCCGTGAAGGCATTTCATTTGGAACAGTGAGTTCCGCAATCCAATTGACCAGAGAGCGTCCTGTTTGTGCTGTGTCTGGACATACTGGGTAAGCTACAAATTTTTGATCCTGATATCCTGCCATTATCATTGATTTAGCCGTAAGAAAAGGATCTGATTCCGTAATTCCGCGCCATAAAATCCGTCCGCTGAATTTTGGAAGTCCCTCATCTGGATAATAAAACTTCCTGACAGCTGAATGTATTCCATCTGCGGCAATCAAGATGTCTGCACTATAAGTTCCAAGGGTTTCCCCCGTTTTACGGTTTTCAAATTGAGCCATGACTGAATTTCCAAATGTTTGAAAGGATTTTAAATGATGCCCTGTAAAAACTATATGTTCTCCTAATTGTTCTTTAACAGCCTTCAGCAAAAGCATTTGAAGGCGTCCCCGGTGAATGGAATATTGCGGCCAATGATAACCTGCACCTATTCCTCTAGGTTCCTGCCAAATTTTCTGGCCGAATTTATTTACATACATGAGTTCTGCTGTTGGGAGGCCCGTTTTTTCCAGCTCCTCAGCCAATCCTAATTCTGTCAAAACTTTAACTGCATGAGGTAGTAAATTGATACCAACACCAAGTGCTTTTATTGTCTCTACACTTTCAAATAAACGCACTGACACGCCAATGCGGTGAAGTTTAATAGCAGTCACCAGCCCACCAATTCCACCACCAACTATAATTGCCGTTTTCACTTTTGACACAATAATCACTCCATAAGATGTGGATTTTAAATATAGGTTTATTTTTTAATTATTGCAATAAATTAAATGGATTACAACCATACAGATTGAATGAAGGGATATATTTCATAACTCTGTTGCTTTTTAAAAAATATCATTTTTTACAAAAAAAGGAAAAAGAAAAAGGCCTGCTCCTGCAAGCCCTTATCTTTCTAATCCTCTATTACATTGCTATACTTGTAATTTCTTTATATTCCGGCTTCCACATAGAATTTTCTACTGCTCTTTCTACATCAGAAATATTTGCTTTTGCAATTCCTTCTGCTATAGCTGTCTTTGCCACTTCAATAGCAACTATTTTTGAAACTTCCTCTAACTGATTAACAGAAGGAAGCAAAGAGGCTCCAAGGATTGTGCTGTCGGACAATTTGGCAACAGCATTTGCAGCAGCCGAAAGCATACCTTTTGAGATAACATCTGCTTTTGCCACTATCGCTCCCAGACCTAAGCCCGGAAAGACAAATGCATTGTTTGACTGTCCAATCTCGTAGGAAACACCATTATATTCAACACTTTCAAACGGGCTTCCTGTCGCAATTAAGGCTTTACCTTCTGTCCATTTTATTAAATCCGCAGGTACTGCCTCTGCTAACGGAGTTGGGTTGGACATTGGCATAATAATAGGACGCTCAACATGTTTTGCCATTTCTTTGATCACTTCCTCAGAAAAGGCACCTGCTTGTCCGGAAGTTCCAATAAGGATAGTTGGTTTAACTCTCTTTACGACTTCTAATAATGGGATAATACCATCTTCATTCCTATCCCAATCTTTAACTTCTTCTGCTTTCCTTGTATAAGGCATTTGAAATTTCAGGACATCTGAAATATCGTCTGTTAACAAACCACGGTAGTCAACAGCCCAAAAATGATCGTATGCCACTTCTTTCGAAACACCTTCTAAAAACATAGCCTCTGCAATTTGATCAGCATTCCCAATGCCAGCAGCCCCAGGACCAAAAACAACGATTCTCTGATCTTTCAGAGGGACACCAGTAACCTGTAAGGCCGACATTACCGCTGCTAAGGTAACCGCACCCGTACCCTGAATATCATCATTAAAAGTGAGGATTTTTTCTCCGTATTTCTCAATAATATTGCGGGCATTAACATTACCAAGATCTTCCCAATGAAGTAATACTTCAGGGAAGAAATTTTTTAATGTCTTGACAAACAATTCGATAAAATCATCATATCGCTTTCCGCGAACGCGGCCGAACTTATTTCCAATATATAATGGATCATTAATTAAATCCTGATTATTAGTTCCGACATCCAGCACAACAGGAAGTACACGGCTTGGATCTATGCCAGCAGCAGCTGTATATACAGCCAATTTACCAATGGCAATGTTAATGCCTCCAATTCCCTGATCCCCAATTCCCAGGATACTTTCGGAATCAGTCACGACAATTAAATCAATGCCGTCTTTTGGCTTTCCTAAATTTTTAAAAGCCATTTCCATTCCTTTCGTATCTTCAATAGATAAATAGAGGCCACCAGGACGGCGATATTCGTGTGAATACTTCTGAATCGCTTCACCGACCGTTGGAGTGTAGATAATGGGAAGCATTTCACTTAAATGATCCTTAAGCAATCGGTAAAACAGGACAACATTACGGTTATATAAATCATAAAGAAGACCATTTTTCCGAATGTTGCTAGTTTGAGCGGAGTATTGCTCATATGCTCTTTCAGCTTGTTCCTCAAGGCTGAGAACCTGAGTAGGCAATAAACCGTGTAAACCAAGCTGCTCTCTTTCACGTTTTGAGAAAGCAACACCCTTATTCATAAAAGGGTTGGAAAGAAGATCTCTTCCTTTTAAAGTTGTTTCAACTGCATTTGTTGTCATCACAGACGATGTCATGAAGCTTTCCCTCTTTCTATTAATTATGTTAAGAGTTCTATTTTAATTTTTTAAAGTAATCTTTGGACATACCTTCTAAATGTTAGTAAACTTTTATTTATTTCTCAAGGCTTTTAAATTAATTTATCATTTTTGTAATTAAAAAAAGTAAGCAACCGGGCTGCTTACTTTTTTTTGTCTGTGTTTAATTTCCGTTATTGCTGGACCAATCAAAAATAAGCTTTAATACTGATTTTTTTATTTTAATGAAGCATTTTTAATAAGATTATTGCTAAAATCACTGTTGAGGCACCGCCAATTCTGGTAGATACCTGAGCGAATGGCATCAAAGACATACGTCCTGAAGCGGAAAGGATTGCTACGTCACCAGTTCCTCCTAAACCACTATGGCAGCCAGTCACAATGGCAGAGTCAACTGGATACATTTTTAGAAGCTTTCCAACAAAATAACCGGAAGCAATCATAGCAATGACAACCGCCGCACAAGTAATGACATATCCAGGCGTTACAATTTTCACAACATCTTTAAGAGGAATGTAAAGCATTCCAAGTCCGACCATTAATGGCCATGTCAAACTGGAGGATACAAATTTATATAATTGATGAGCACCTTGCTCCATTTTAGCAGGCATGATTTTTACCGACTTAACCAAAGCCGCTGCAATAATCATTAATACTGGTCCTGGAATTCCCAGAAATTTATTACCCAGACCGCCAAGAATAAAGAAACTGCAGGCGATTAGCAATCCGGCTCCCATTAATGGGAAGTCGATTGGTTTATTAATGGATGCTTCCTGGTCAATTTTATCTCCGCCTTTTGCCTTAACCAGAACACCTCTGCCAGTCAGTTCCGGTTTTTTGTCGCCCAGACGAGATAACATGCCTGCACATATAATCGCAAAAATATTACCGATAACAGCCGCGGGTATTAACTGACCAACGAAGCTTTCAGAAGCATTACCCAATACCTGGGAATATCCCAATGAAAGAGGTAATATACCTTCTCCAATACCCCCTCCGATAATTGGCACAACAATATAGAATAAAGTATGTTTCATGTCATATCCAAATAAAAGACCTACAAGTACGCCGGCAACTACAGCGGCCAGGGTACCGAAAATTAGGGGTACAAACATGCGTGTAAATCCCTGAATTAATACTTTGCGGTTCATACCAAGAATACTTCCTACTACCAGAGTAGAAATATAAAGATAAAGAAAGTTCGAAGTCTTCATTAACTGAGTTACTGCGTTTATACCGGCTGGATTAATTCCATGTGTAAAAACCAAAATGGATGGAATCATTAGCGACAGAATCGCCGGTCCGCCGATATCTTTTAAAATGGGAATTCTCATTCCCAGGTCCCCAAGTAAAATACCCATTACAATAATAACAGCGAAGCCGCCAATCATATCAGCAGGCAGCTGATTGTATACTGAGGCCGTGTAAATTACTAGCGCCAAAATTACATATAGCGGAAGTGGAACTACCCCTATCTTTATTTGACCTATTTTCTGTAAAAATCCTACTTTCTTTTCTTCTTCAGGAAGAACTGAAAGGGGTTTCATTTTAACTGCTGGTTCCATTTTTATTTCCTCCCATCCTTTGTTCCCCATTATCATAATCTAGCAAAAAGCGCTTTCATAGATTTTGTAAGTTTAATCATTCTTTTTGAAACTAAAAAAAGTAAGCAGTTTCAGAAACTGCTTACAGAAAGTTTTTAATTAAATGTTCCTTATATTTATTATACATATGCTGATAAACAGGCCTTCCAATGGTTCCATAAATGACTTTAACGTCGAGAATACCTACATCCTTTAAAAAATTTAAATATTTTCTGGCAGAAACCCTTGAGACTCCCACTATGTGTGCTATTTCATCCGTAGAAAACGGACCTTCCTTTATCTCTTGAATAGCCTCCCAAATTTGTTTTAAAGTATCCTTCGTTAACCCCTTCGGAAGCTCCTCAATAACAGCAGATTCATCCTTTCTTAAAAGGAGACTGTCGAGTTCCTTCTGGCTGACCACTTCCTGATTGTGAATGAACTTGTTTTGCTCCTGGTAAGAAACTAGTGCGTCATTAAAACGTTCAAATTCAAATGGTTTTATTAAATAATCAAAAACTCCGTATCTTAGAGCCTTTTTTATCCGATTCATATCTGAAGCAGCAGAAATAATAATGACATCAACTTCCATTTCATTTTTTCGAAGATATGTTAATAGTTCCAAACCCAGCTGGCCGGGCATAAATATATCCAGCAAAATGAGGTCAATATCTATTTCTTTTAACATATTCATCGCTTCTTGTACCGACTTGGCTGAAGCAGCCAGTTTAAATCCATCTACCTGTGATAGGTATCTTTTGTTTATTTCAGCAACCATCGGGTCATCTTCCACAATCATGACTTTGATCATACCTCTCCCCCCTTTGCTTTATATGGTATATACACAGCAAAATTTGTTCCCTTTCCCGGTTTAGAAGAAATAATAAGTTCCCCTTCCAGTTTATCAACAGCCTGTGTTACTAGATATAATCCATAACCTCTATTTTCCCCTTTTGTAGAGAATCCTTTTTCTGTAATTCTGTTTTGAGTTTCCTTATTCATACCGATTCCAGTGTCCCTTACTTCTATGGTCAAAATGTCATCCGCATAATCAAATGCAAGGTTTACTTTTTTACTTGAAGTATGGGATATAGCTTCCAGTGCATTTTCGATCAGGTTGCCTATTATGGTAATTAACTCATGTGTTGTTTCATCATTAGCAGGCTGAGGTAGTTTATTAGAACATTCTACTGCTAGATCTGCGCCCGATTCACGTGCTGAACTTAATTTTCCTATTAAAAAACCTGCCAATACAGGGTCCTGTATTTTTTTAGTTACGGAGTCCATTTCGTTTTCTCTGCGGTCAACCGTTTCATTGATATATTTTACAAGTTTATCAAATTGTTTCATATGTGCCAGCCCCAAAATAACATGAAGCTTATTCATAAATTCATGAGCCTGCGCACGAAGAGCATCAGCATAATTCCGTACGCCTGTAAGTTGTTCTGCCAGCAGCTGTACTTCTGTTTTATCCCTGAAGGTAGCAATGGCTCCCACAAGCTGATTATCGACCACAACAGGAACACGATTGACCAGAATAATTACGCCATTCAGATTTTGTTCTTCATCCAGCTCTGTTTTCCCCGATTCTAAAATGCTGCTTAATCTTGTTTCTGCTAAATAATTCTCTATTTTTAACCCCTGGGGATTTCCTTTCAAACCTGCCTTTTGAAAAATCTTTTGGGCAGCACGGTTTACCAGCGTAATTTTCCCTTTCTGGTCAACAGCAATAATCCCTTCACGTACGGACTGCAGCATGGCGCTGCGTTCTTCAAGCAATTTGGAGATAGCGAAAGGTTCCAGACCGAGAAGAATTTTCTTTATATATCTGGCTAAAACCAAGGCTCCTATAATACCTATCAGAGTTCCTATTAAAGTACCGAGAACCATACCCATCCGGCTTTTATAAACAGCTTTTGTGACGGTTTCAAGGGAAATACCGACAGCAACAGCCCCTATCTGCCTGCCTTCAAAGTCCTTAACAGGAGTAAAGGTACGCATCGAGGGTCCGAGGGTTCCTTTTGAAACCGAAGCATATTCTTTTCCCTTTAGGACTGGTCCCTCATCTCCCCCGCGAAAGTGCTTTCCAACTTCCTTTGATTCCGGATGCGACAACCGAATCCCATTCATATCCATTACTACCACAAAATTCACATGGGTTACCTTTCTGATTTGGTTGGCAAAAATCTGTACATCAGCTTTATCCCTTTTTCCGCTTAAAGCATCTTTTACGGTTCGACTGTGAGATACCATTCTCGCCACGTCAAAGGCTTTTTCCTTCTGCCCCTCCTCTGTGCTGGAGGTCACTCTTTGACTAATAAGTAAATCTGTAATCCCCAGTGATAAAGCAACAACAATACAAACAAAAATTATAATAATGGCTTGTAAGCTTAATCGGCCTTTTTTCATTTTATCCTCCACATTTTCAATGATATTAGTATTTACATAAGCATTGCTGTTCATTTCCAAAATTAAAATGGCTCTTCGCAAACCAAGTTGTTTATAAAGTTTCTTCAAATTGCAACAATTTCTAATAAAAAAGCCATAAAAAAGACTGCAAAGCCTTTTCAAAAAAGAGCCCTGCAGCCTGTAAATTTATTTACCTAATCAGCAAAATCGCTCCAGCCATTAGAGGTGTCAGCACCATGGCACTTTTTAAAATACCCACCGGTACAAAGTTAGTAAACTTAGCACCTATATAAGAGCCAATCATTGTCCCTGCCAATACCTGAACTAATAGTATAAAGTTAAAATAGCCTTCAAAATAATAACCCGTTCCTCCTGCTAAGGCGATTGGGAGAATAACAAGCATGGTTGTCCCAATAGACTTTTGCACAGAGAGTCCTATAATAACAATCAATCCCAGCTGAATAAAAGGAGCAGAGCCAATCCCAAATGTACCGGATAAAATACCTGAAGCAATACCTACAAGAGCTGACTTCAGTAATAGAATTCCATTGGAAGCCTTCCTTCCAGCATCGTTGTCCGTTATTTTTTTCACTATAAATAAACGAATGACAAGCATAACTGCTGATAAAAACAGCATACCTGCTGTTAGCCAATGTAAGGAATCAACCGGAATTACACCTGCAATTTTCGATCCCAAATAGGCTGTAAAAGCTCCAAAGAGGCCCACTGTGACCCCTGTTTTTACATCAATGTTCCCCTGTCGGTAATGACTGTAAGCCCCTGACAGTGCGGTGAACACCATGGCTGCCAGTGAGGTGCCAAGAGCTGTATGAATTGGCACATTAAACAGGACCGTTAAAATCGCAATAATAAAGCCGGAACCTCCGGCACCAATAAATCCTAATAACAATCCTAAAAATAACATGGTTAATGTTATCGCCATGTCCATCCCCCCAAAAAAACCGTAAATTTCCTTATGAATCTATTTTTTTATTCTTTATACCTCCTATTATAAAGATTGCTATTTAAAATAACTGATTTTGTAATTAAAAAAAGTATAGGAATTAACCCTATACCTTGCATTTTAATAGATTTTGATAAACTTTTGCTAAAAAACTTTCCATAATTATCAGCCTTTTACCTTTGCCACTCTGTAGGTCTTGTATGCTTTCCAGCCGTTTGCCGCCAACAAACCAATTAATAAAAAGGCCAGCCCACCAAATAGTAAATAACTAATTACACTTATTACTGCTGCAATTATTCCAAATTTTATTTGGTCTGAATTTTTTGCAGGTGAAGTTGGGGGATCTGTCACCATAAAGAAGGCTAAAAATAAAACAGAGTTAATAAAAGGATTACGCAGAACATCAAAAATATCTCTATATTTCATTAAAGCCAGAATTAGACAAATAGTGAAGTATGTCCCCAAAAAACTAAATACTTGAGGGAATTTATTAACCTTATGGGTTATAAAATAGCCGCCAATAAACAAAAATAGGATAGACCAGGCAGGAAGTAAAGAAAATCCTCCCCACCAGCTTTGTCCACTATCAAAAAATAAAATGGCCAGGAAGAGGCCAAATGCAGCAGGGTTAAAAATCGGCTTTTTTCTAACGCGCAAGAAATGTTTCGATAAAATGGCCGCCACGGCGGTCAAAACTGTCTCATACCAAGGAACAGCTGAGCTTAATACCAATCCAATTATTAGACCTGTAAGTATGGAACCGCTCGGTGTTTTAATTTTTGGATACCTTCGAAATGCCAATCCTATATCTACCGCAACCGCGGCTGTTACTGCAAATGCCGTGTTGATGATACCTCTCATATCGAGAGTTCCTGCCGTTCCTATGAACAAAATACCAAGTAAGATAACGATTAAAATGTTTTTCGGCGTTTTAATGAGGCTAGGTTTTGCATTTCGCTTAATACGGGTTTCCTTTTCTTCGTAAATAACATAGCCATGAGGTGTGTTTAAATATTTTCTTTCCGGTTTATTTACTGGCATTTAGATGACCCTCCATTTCCTTAGTCATCCATAGCTTCCTGTCAGGGGACAGCAAAAGCCCGGCAAGTCCGTTCTCCTCTAACAGTTCAATACCCTTCTTCTCTCCTAAAATAAATGCTGCAGTTGATAAAGTATCGGCCATCATAGCAAAAGGAGCTACTACCGTACTGCTAATTATTTTTGTTTCAGATTTACCAGACTTAGGGTTTAGAAGATGATGTGTTTTTTCATCATTTGGACTAACTCTTTCATAACTACCGGATGTGCAAACCGCCTTATCCGAAACTTCCACTACTCCTATTATATTGTCTTTGTTAAATGGACATCGGATGCCAATTTTCCACGGCCTTCCTTGTTCATTCTTCCCGCCAGCAAAAATATCGCCCCCTGCCTCTATATAAAATCCTTCGTAAATTCGTAAAACATTGGCTGCTAAATCTATGGCAAAACCTTTTGCTACGGCACCGAGATCAATAATGAGTGGTTTCATTAGTGTAACGGTTTTGTTTTTATCATCAAATATAATATCTTTATAGGAAACAGAGGGTGAAGGGGCAATAGTGGATTTCACCGTATTACGGGTTAAATAATGTCGGTTAAACCCTTTCGATTCCAAAACCTGCCCAATAGAGGGATCAAACATTCCACCGGTTATTTCCGCAACCTTACAAGCATAACGAACAGCTTGATATAATATTTCACTTACCTTCACCTGTTCACCTACATTATTAAGGAGCTGCATTACTTCACTTTGATCACTGAACCTGCTGCAAATTTCTTCTACCTTTTGAAAAGTTTTAAACGCTCTATTTATATTGTAATTAACCTCTGAATAAGGCTTTTCGGTTACCACTTTAATAGAAATTATCGTACCCATATATAATCTGGTCTTAATGTAACTAGTTTTTTCTTTTACGGTTTGCACTTTTTTCTTCCTCCCTTTAAATTTTAGCCTGCTGTAATGCTTGTTCTACTGCAGTCTGAAAATCCTCTGTACTCCTTGTGGCCCCCGAAACAATATCTACATTTGGGCTTTGCCGCATAATAACCTCATTTGGAAGATCCTCAATATAAGACTCTGAATAGTGTGTATCACAATTTTTAATTTCTACTTTTGTTATATGATCATTATGAAGTGTAACAGCTACTTCAACGGAACCAATGTGGTTAAAACCCTGTCCTGTGAAGGTACCATCTTTATATGTTTTGGCCGGTGCCTGTTGAGTCTGATTTTTCATTTCTGGTATCGGCCTAATGCTTTTATCAGCAGCTTTTATGCTGTTTTTGTTGATTTCAGGATGTGTCAATGCTGGGTCAGCTGAATCCGTAACATAAAAACCAGCAAGGTACACAGCACCTATCGCTGCCGAACATAATGTCATTAATTTAGGTCCCATTTTAGCCATATTGTTTTTCCTCCTATCCTTTGCCCTTTACTTTACTTAAAGATTTTTAAAAAACTTTTAAAAACAAAATAAAAAAATTATTTTTTTATTTAACAGATCCCAAATTAAAAAACTCACCTTTAGGTGAGTTTAGCTAAATGATTCTTTATGGGAAGTATTATAGTAAACCTGCTTCCTTCATGGAGCCTGCTTTCTGCATATATTTGCCCTCCGTGAGCCTCTGCAATCCATTTGGCAATGGACAAACCAAGCCCGGTTCCACCAGTTTCTTTTGTTCTATCCTTATCACTTCGGTAAAAACGATCAAATATAAAAGGTAAATCTTTTTCAGGTATCCCGCTCCCTGTATCTTCTATGTTTATTCTCAGGCTGCTGCCATCCTTTTTAGAAGTAATTAATAATTGCCCACCCGACATAGTGTATTTTAAAGCATTATCCATTAAAATGATCAACAACTGATGAATTCGTGCTTTGTCACCAAAATAAAGGATATTGTCTTCTATATCGTTATTCATTTTAATACCCTTAATATCAGCAATCGGCCCAAACTGCTCCACTACATTTCGAAGCAGCTCATCTATTAAAAATGCTTCCGGATTAATAAGCTGTTCGTTTGAGTCTGCTCTTGCCAAGGTCAGTAAGTCCCCAATCAGCCGGCTAAGGCGTTTGACCTCAGCCAGCCCTTTAAATATTGTCGTACTTTCTTGTTCAATTGTATTTGCAGGATGCCGAAAAAGCAGTTCCAAATGTGTTTGTATAACGGCAAGCGGGGTCCGGAGTTCGTGAGAAGCGTCACCTACAAACTGAGCTTGCTTTTCCCACGACCTTTCAATTGGAACTAGCGCTCTATTCGCTAAAAACAAACCAACAAAAAAGGATAACAGCAGTCCAAATGCACATCCCACTCCAATTAATATCAGCAGTCTTTGAAGAACACTTACTTCGGGGTCAATATTATAAACGAGTTGAACATTTACAGCTGCTGGGTAGCTTTTAAGTTCCTGTCCCTGTATGGGATGTGTAAGAATCCGATAGGAGTGACCATTAACTGTTTGTGTATGAATCTTTTTATCTTTTACCTTTGGCATTAAAGAAGAAATCTCATTTTTCAAAAAAGCATTCTTTGGCTCACTAAACAGGAAGTTTCCGTTATTACCCCAGAGTAAATATGAAACCTTTCTTTCTGATTCTCTTTCGTTTTCATCAGTAAATTCATCATTGCTATTATGAAGAAGGAAATCCTCCTTATGTCTTAATTTATCATCAATGGTGGCAAAGGAAATTTTATGCATATATAAATAAAGACTAATACCCAAAATACTTAAGATAAAAAAGAAAACGAGAGTAAAAAGTGAAACGAGTTGGATTTTAGTTTTCCGGAACAATGAATTCATCTCCTTTTAGCATGAACCCAATTCCTCGTACTGTTCTAATCCAGTGATCTATATGAAACGGAGCCAGCTTTTTGCGAAGATGGTGTACATATACATCAACAACACTTAATCCTGCTTCAGAATTAAATCCCCAAATTCGATTAAAAATTTGATCCCGAAGCAAAATTTGTTCCTTGTTGAGTATGAAAAATTCCAATAATGAATATTCCTTTACTGTTAAATTTAACTTTTTACTATGAATATAGCCATCGTGCTCAATGCTGTTTATTTTTAAAGGACCATATTCCAATTCAGTATCTGTCTGATCCCCTTTTCCGCGCAGTAGAACCCGTATTCGAGCTAAAAGTTCAGGTCCGGCAAACGGCTTAATCAAATAATCATCTGCTCCTAAATCCAATCCCAAAACCCTATCCTTGACACTATCCTTTGCCGTCAAAAGTAAAATAGGTGTCCTAATCGATTCATTTCTCAAAGTCTTTACTATCGAGAAACCATCCATCTCCGGAAGCATTATATCAAGTATGATTACATCATAAATACTCTGCTTAGCAAGTAAGAGTCCATCATATCCATTTAAAGCAGTGTCAACATCATAATTTTCTTCATTTAATATTTTAAAAATCCCTTCTACCAAGGGTTTTTCATCGTCAACTATTAATATTTTCATGCCTTCCTCCGGTACTGCTGATTAATTGTTCCTTTTATATCATAACCCTCTATTTTTAAAAAATTATTAAGAAATCAATTAGTCAAACTCTGAAGGGTTAAGTGATAGCAAAAAAAGCGGCAGATACAGCTTTTGGAAGGCAGATTAACTAGCTTTTTCTATTGATATATTTTTTGCTTCCCTGCGCATTAACTCTATTATCAAAAAAATACTCAAAGTAAAAGCCAGAATCATTAATATAAACGGAAGCCTTGGGTCAGCCGTGTAGGCCCAGCCTCCAATTATCCCTGCTGGAGAGATAAAAAGAAGTACTAGTACTTGAAGAATAGAAAACATCTTGGCACGATGTTCATCGTCTATAGAATTGGCCACAACCGTTTCAAGATAAGGACTGGCAATAATACTTCCTGCCGCATTAAGCATAGTACTTAGGATAACAGGAGTCATTTCACCAGGAGAAATAACAATAAGCATCACTTTTGCCAAGATGGCGAGCGCAAAACCCAATATGATATATTTACGAGCTTTGTTCTCTTTAAAACGTGGAATGACTAAAAACATTAGACCAAGCATGGCAACGGATGAGACTGCCGGAAATATGGCAATAAATGAATCTTTAATTCTCAAAGCCTCCACCAGATAAATCGATAGATATGTATTTTGAAGTGTAGCCTGGAAATTGAATAGAATATAAACTCCGAAGACAATCATCAATAAAGGATTTTTAAAAATGCTTTTAATGGTAAAGAGATATTCCTGAAAATTATCCTTTAAATTAATTGTCTTGCTTTCTTCTCGTTTTCGGATCCCAATCTCCGTTTCATGTGTGGAGAAATTACGTCCAATAAACATAAGAGTTACACTTACTCCGAAAAGAATATACATAATCCTCATCGCAGGAACCAAGGTAAAATGATTAACAAGCAAACCGCCTAGGGGAGCAAATAATCCTCCGATGACACCAATAAGCTGAATAACTCTGAAAACAATGGAGCGGTCCTTAGGGCTAGTATCCTCAACCAATAAACAGTACCAGGCGGTATTAGGAACCCTTAGGAAACTATTAATAACAGCGGCAATCAGAAAATACCAGAAATTTTGTGATACTGCCCATATCAATGCAGCAAGACTCCATCCTAAAAGATCGTAATAAAGAAGTGCCCTCCGCCTGCCCATTCGATCAGTAAGATAACCGCTTATAAAAGACGTGAAAAGCTGAAGTATAAGACCTATTGAGGTAATCAAACCAATTTCCCTCTCGTTGACCCCCAATTCGAACATATAGACAGATGTATACATCGACAGCATACTGTATGGCAGGATAAACATTGGTTCGTAGACCAAACAGCCCCTGGCATTTCCCTGAATTCTTTTAAACATAATTACCTCCTGTTATACCGCTTCTCGATGATATCAATCAGCCTAATTATTTAAATATAATATCACGATTATGAATATTCTGGTTACACACTTAATATTTCTACCTTAAATTTTTATTTTGTTAGAGATACATAAAAATGATAAAAAGCCCTCAAATGAGGGCTTAAAACTTGCTTGCTATATAAAGGGAGAAGGTATATAGACCCTTATCACGCATGTCTGGTCTCCCGCCTTGCTTCAGTTTCATTCCACTTATGACTCATATTCCCTAATGATAAGCTCCATCGTTATAATTAGACTTTTCTTTAATACTGCAGTCTTTCGAAACTAACTTTAGGAGCAAGTGCATCATTTACTTTTTCGATAACCATATCATGATCGACCGTAAATGTTGCAGTTCCCTTTATTTTCTCAGAAGACGAACCTACCTTAACTGAATAAGTGCCTTTTTCTAGAATCCATGAAGATGATTCTTCATCGAAGGACGCCAGATCCTTGGCATTAAGATTGAATTGAAGCAACTGACGCTGATGTGGTTTCAATTCCTTTGTTTTGCCAAATGCTTTAAGCTCAACTGCAGGTTTTTCAAGCTTTCCATTTGGTGCGGATACATAGACCTGAACTACTTCCCTACCCGGAATTTCCCCGGTGTTCTCAACCATGGCACTGACAGAAACCGTGTCCTTAAATTTTTTTCCCTCGCTGATATTTACATGATTAATGTTAAAATCAGTGTAAGATAATCCGTAGCCAAACTCATAGGCTGGCTTTACTCCAAATGTTGTATTATAACGATACCCCACATAAATATCTTCCTTATAGGATACTTGAGTAGGATTTCCTTCTGGGGTTCCAGGGAAGTTGTTTGCCGATGATATATCGCTGTATTTTACAGGGAAAGTAGTTGCCAGTCTGCCGGATGGGTTAATTTTCCCGGATAATACGTCAGCAACGGCATTACCAGCTTCCTGGCCAGGCTGCCATGCTAAAAGAATGGAGTCTACCTTATCTCTCCAGCTTGCTACTTCAATTGGTCCCCCAATGTTAAGGACCACCGCTACCTTTTTCCCCTGCTTATGAAATTCTTCTGATACTCTTGTGACCATATCTTGTTCTGCATCACTTAATAGATAATCGCCTTTTTCAACTCTACGGTCAGTGCCTTCTCCAGAATTTCGTCCAATAACGATCAAGCCAAAATCACTTTGTTTCGATGCATCAGTAATTTCGTTTTGGTCTAATGACTTTTCAGGAATTGCAGGAGTTAACTTGCCAAAATCTTCTCCCCAAGGACTAGGTTTAATTTTATATTGGTCCTGCTGGCGCAAAGAATTGATATAAGTTTTATAGGTATTAAATAAATTTTGATTTATTTGGTATCCTTCAGCCTTTAAACCATCCGCAATAGAGACAGTGTAGGCGGCATTTACATCTCCGCTGCCGGTACCTCCCTTGATGGTTTCAATTTGCGTATTACCAAAAAGTGAAACCTTATTGCTTTTCTTTATCGGAAGGGCAATTCCATTATTTTTTAATAGTACCATTCCTTCTGCTGCCGCTTTTCTCGCTACTTCAGCATGTGCTTTTAAATCTGGTGTATCCGTATTTTGATAATTTTTAAAATCTGGAGTCTGAATAACAATCTGGAGTATATTCTTGATATTGCGGTCAAGAACTTTTTCATCCAGCCTTCCCTCTTCTACCGCAGCCTTAATCTTGTCAGATTGCTGCGAAGTACCTGGCATGATCATGTCATTGCCAGCCTTCATTTGTTCTACTGGATCTGTTCCGGCAAACCAGTCAGTCATTACAAAGCCCTTATAACCCCAATCTTTTCTTAAAACGGTTGTTAAGAGATCCTCATTTTGTGAGGCTGAGGTTCCATTTATCTTGTTATATGAACTCATTACGGACCATGGATTGGATTCTTTGACTGCAATTTCAAATCCTTTGAGATAAATCTCTCTCAATGCTCTTTGTGATACAACTGTATCTACAGACGTCCGGTTTGTTTCCTGATTGTTTGCTGCAAAATGTTTTATTGTAGCTCCAACACCATTAGATTGGACTCCATTTACCACTGCTGCAGTAATTTTTCCGGATATTAAAGGATCCTCTGAATAATATTCAAAGTTTCTTCCGTTCAATAAATTCCTCTGAATATTTAAGGCAGGTGCCAATAATAGATCCACACCGTATTCTTTTACTTCATTTCCCTGTGCCCTGCCTACTGCTTCTGCAGTTGCAGTATCCCAAGTAGATGCCAATGCAGTAGCTATTGGGAATGCTGTTGCATAATATGTCTGTTCTGTATCAGGTCTTGTTGGGCGGATTCTTAATCCCGCCGGACCATCGGCAAATCTTAATTCCGGAATGCCTAAACGCGGAATTCCATATGTACCTCCTACGGCCCCAGTTACCTCAAATGGCCCTCTCGTAAATCCTGGCATTCCAACGCCTACAACAAATTTTGCTTTTTCATATAAAGACATGGCCTTAATGACACTTTCTATAGAAGCTTCATCGGTTAAATAAGGTGATACGGATTGGCTTCCAATAGTTTGTGTTTGTCCTGATTTTGCAGTAATTTGTGAATTTGGATTCTGTGCAGAAGCAATGTCAAAGGTGAGTCCTGAAAGAATTAAAGAGGTAGTGAGAGTAGCGGTTAACATTTGTAAATTTTTCTTTCGTTTCATTTTCTTCAGCATGGTATAACCCCTTCCATTTCTATTTAATTAAGCGCTTTCAACTTAAATTTACATCATTTAGAATTTTTAATTTTTTAAAAATACAGGATTATATTGCGAATTCCTTCATTATTTTGCGTTAGGTAATGCCCTTAATCTTGGTTAGTTCAATAGTCATGTTGGAATTTGTCGGAGGAATAATAGAAATGACTCTTGAAATTAAAAATGGGCAAATTAATCTAGATAAATACAAATTAATGCTTTTACCAATATGCTGTTCCAACCTTTAATCGTTTAGTAGAGGCAGGAGCGGAGAATGTTCATTTTTCATTGTTTGATAAAGTAATAGATAGAACAGGCTTATATAAAGAAGCGGATGGGTTCCCTTACGACTACAATGGCCATTGGTCGTGGATTTATGTATTCAACAACAATCCAGCTGAAATAATCAATGGTAAAACAACAACTATTATGGAAATGCTGGCAGCACAGTCGCTAAGTAAATAATTGTATTAGAAAAACTTGGCATTCGCCAAGTCCTTTTTGGCGGATGCCTTAGTTTTGCTTATGCGTTCAGAATTTATGGATATAAATTCTGATTAGCTAAAAAAAGCTATAACTCCCCTTTTGGTGAGTTATAGCTTTTCTCTTTTTATTTAAATTCTAAAGGTGTTTCAATCAAAATTTCTATGGAACCCAATGTCCTGGAATGCATAGGCGCTTGCTGAAGCAGCAAGCCCTCCTTGGACTATTTTTTACAGTTATATAGGCAAGCATCGCTGCTCTTATAGAGATTATTGCTAGTGCCTTTGCCGTTTCTCGTAAATTGGCAATGCTAAGTTAATTCCTCATAAGCACTTTGGGATACCGGGTTCTGTTCAAAAGCATAAGCTTGTTTACGCTGTCGTTTTATTTACATCGATTAACGCTGGTTTTTACAAAAGAAACATACGAACCTCCTTAAATATGGTTTTTTTTTCGATTATTATAGAGAAACAGTTAGCCGTCTAATAAATTCAGTCTCTATTATCAGGCCAGGCAAAAAGTTTTGAAAGTATGAAACTAGGCCCATAATTCCGGCAATGTCTGCTGGTGTGAAATCTTTTTCTAATTGTGCTCTATTTATTGTAACAGGATAAGGCATTTGTTTATGTGCTAGCTGGATGGCGCTTTTTTTTATTTGCTCTTGAGTTTTCAGATATTCTTCCGTTCCAACATACTTCTTCAGCTGGCTCCAAATACTTTCCAAAAACTCTGGATATTTTGCATAAACTCTATAATCACTGGCGATGTCAAAAACATGATTTTTTTTCATGATACTTAAATAAAGTTTTTGGACTGCAGGTGAAGCTTCAGACCATTTAACCATCTGAACCTTTGGCAGGTTAATCTCTATACCGGGACTTATAAATCCCCAAACCTTTTTTCCTCCATCAATCGGCCGATAGCCTAAACTCTCAGCCCATGCACTCGTAATGATACTAAGCTTTGGATTTACATATTGAAAAATGAAGATTTCCTTTTTTATTTGGTGTATCATACTGGAGTCAAGATGGAACTGCCCTTTGTGAAAAGGGTGAATAGGTAAGCTAATTTGCGGATATCTTATCGAATTGGCCGTTTTCTCCATATTAATCGTTAAAAAACTTTCCCGTACTTCAGTCCAGGCCATTTTTAAAAATTCGGGATAATTCGCCAATGCTCTAAAAATAAAATTAACAACAGGGACTTTTAAGACCTGCTTAATATCATGATAGACCTCTTTTAATTCCCCAGCAGCTTCCTCTTCATAAATTTCCGGGATGCCAAAGTCGCTCACTGATCTTCCCCTTTTCTTTATTTGTATTCCATAGCTTTATCCGATTTTGTTTTCTTCGAAAGAATAAAAAAACAGCTTGCGATCTTATTAACTATATAGTTTGATACTTTTTATCGAGGTTATGATAATGGTCATACTTCCAACTATACTAACAATTAGCATCGAGTATAAAAGCCTTTCATCTCTTAAGATTACCGCTCCAAATCCAATAATGAGTGTGTCCAATATAAGCACCGCCACACCTACATTGATGGAAAGCATCTTTGAAACCATTAATGCCAGTAAATCAATTCCTCCCGGGCTAATATGTTCTCTCAGCATAAAGCCTACACCTATTCCAATAGTTGTCCCCCCAAAGAGGACACTTATTAAAACAGGTAAATTGATCATATGCTGAACGGGAGTCAACAATCCTACAATAATACTGGAAACAGTTATCCCCATTATTCCATTTAGAAAATAATTCTTATCATACATACCTGCAAAAATAAAAACCGGGAAGTTTAAGCATGTAAAAGTGATGGCAAGTTTAAATCCAAGCAAATAATGCAGTATTAAACTAACACCCCAGAAACCGCCATTTATAAGATGGATAGGAATAATAAATCCATTTATACCAATGCCAATTAATATACTAGCAAAAACGGTTATTACTGCTTTTCTTAACATTTCATCATCCCTTGTCCATTCCTTTTTAAATTTATATGGACAAACAAATCATATATGCCTTTTCATCAGTCCGATTCAGAAGTCCCATCAATAGGGATTTCAACAGCTGAACTTTCAAATTCCTCTTCTTTTAGATCTTCATTTTCTTCCTCCAGGTCTTCTGAAGAAGAAGCGGTATTTCCAGGTAAAGGAACACTTCCATAGGTAGCTCCAATATTTAAAGCCCCCCCTAAATCCTTTATTCCTACGGTTCCTATATTATTATTCAGCTCGTATTTTTCCAAAAAGAACTTATCAATATATATATCTTTGGTTACAAACTGTGCCTTGCTTTGTGTCTGGCTGTCAACGCCCTTATGAATAGCTGCTATTTCTTCCTGAGTGGCCTCCAAACGGCGTAGAATATTAATCTGCATCTGATTCACTAGGGTAAGGCTCGTCTCAAGCATCGTGTATTTTTTAAACAGATCAGCCATTTGAGTATCTGTTTGAGACGATGACTCTGATTCAAACACATCGGATCTTTGATTCTTTTCTTCCATTACAGAATGAATGATTCGTTTCATCCTATCTATTTCGGCAGTATGTTTTTTTATCTGTTCTTCCATTACTGTTTGATTCTTTTCTTCGATAAAAGAATGAATGATTTGTTTCATCCTATCTATTTCAGCATTTTGCTTATTGATTTGGTTTTCCATTAACCTAATTTTTTGGTTTTCATTTTGCTCTTTCATTCTTTTTGTCTCGAAACGGTCTTTTAGGGTGAGCAGAGGGCCAAGCTTATCTTCCATTTTTAAAAGGCGGCTTAGATGTACTTCCAAGGTATTTACTCTTCGTACTATCCTTTCATATTCATCTTTTTCAGGTTCTTCAGTACCTTTTTTGAAAATACCCATCCACAGCCCCCCTTCATGTAAAAATTTCAGCTTATTCTATTTATATTTTTCTAACGTGGTTTCATAACTAAAATGCTAGAGCTATTTTAAAGCAATCAGTCCTAATGATTTTTTAAGCAAAGAATAATTACGATAATATCAACAAGACTAATAAATAAAACTTCTTATCGTTTTTTATAACCCTCTCATCAGATTCTAAAAATGAAAAACCATCCTAAAGGATAGGATGGTTTTGGTACCTTTGTATGGTTATTCCATATCTTCGGTTATTGCTGCACCATCTTGATGAGGTGTTGGTACTTCTGAAAGATGAATGGTATGGTTGTTTTCTTTTTCAATCTCGTATGAGTTACTTTTAAAATGCTTTTGATCTGGATCCTTTTGATTTTTCATGTTGATCGTTCCTTTCCTGATAATTTCTTGCTAAACAAATTGTGTCCTGATTCGAAAAGGATTAATCAACTATTCGATTTTGTGATTTAAATATTATGAAAGGAATAAAGAATAGAAAAGAAAAAAACAGAGCCTGCCGCTGTATACAAGTGATTCCAGTTCGCAGTCTTTCTGAGATAATTTCACCTGCTGCTATCAGCAAACTTAATATTATATGCCGATCTGGTGGTTAAGCAGATACATCATTATTAGGGTAGGAAGGAGTATATGATTGAAGGCAATATTCATCGTAATTATCTTAGAAAGTGATCTCATCGGGAACTTAAATATTTTCGCTCCCAATGTGTCAGATCTAGATAGGTGCTAAGCTGCGAGGATAGAATGATAGTAGGAGCATAAGTTTTATTCCCATATAGATAAAGCTTTTTTTGCGAGTGAGGCAAGTTCAAGCATTTCAAGCGTTTTACAGTAATCATTTTTAATCTCTCCATCAAGCATTTCATTTTCTTCCATGAAGTAGTCAGCTATATTCCATTCATTAAACCAGTCTCCTATTTCCGCCTCTTCATTCTTTACATTTTTCCAGGCTGTTTGAAGATTAGGACTGTAAATTTTATTGGCACCAGGCCGAAGCTGACACGATTGAAGCCTGAGCTGATAAGGAAATCCCGGCATACCTTCGTTTGTATTATTGTAAATATGAGGCCAGTAATCCTTTCTTGAACCTGTATGTGGATGTTGTTTTGCCCATTTCCTTACCTCTTCCATTCTGGTTTTATCCTGAAATAAAATTTGATACAGCCTTTTACCCAGCAAAATTCTTTCATGAAGAGAATCAAAGTGATGAACTGTTTTACCAATAAGGTACTTTTGTCCATATGGAAAAAGAATATGGTTAAAGGAGAGCAAATCCTGTAGTTTAAACTCAAGCTTATTAAACACTTGATTTTTAAAAACAGAATGCTGAACAACTCGTTTCTCTATATAGTTTTGTTCATTAATAATAAGACCAATCGTCAAAAGGTTTGTTTTCTTATATTTCCAGAAATAATCCCAAACTGTTTCCATAAAAGTGGATACGCCTAAGTGGGGCAATAAATAAAACAGGGGTTTACTGCTTCTTAAGCTTTCCTCATAAAGCAAAAGCTGTGGAAAAGCATCCTGGAATATAAGCCAATTTCCCCTCTCCAAAAAGTCAAAAAAAGACTTAATTTCCCTATTAGATAATAATCTTGTTAAAAATTCTCCTTTAAGATCTGTCATGTTCCAGCCGCCATTTCGGGAAACCATATGTGCTAGTAACGCCCAATGGACCTCTGGATGTCGCTCATAAAACTGTAAGTAAGACTTGGTTCTAGTAACATTATTTAAATTTTGCTCATTCGTTTGCACTCTAATCTTTTCAAGTAAAAGTTTATCTGAAGGCTTCAAACTTAGAGTTATTTTCTCCTGTTTAACCTTAATTTTTAGCTCTTCCCCGATTATCTCATAAGGGAGCTTTTCCCGTTTCCGTAATAAAAATATGATAACAACCCCTTTCACCATCTCCCCCATTTAAACATGTGATAGTTAGATAAAACGATAATATATAAATAACCAGGAGGAATGGGAAGTCATACTTATAATTTATTAGGACTCATTAAATAACATGATTAATCGATTATTTTCGAAAAAAAAATAAGACTGCCTGGGCAGTCAGTAAATAAATTTTTTAACGATATGGCTATCTAAAAACTTTATAAGGGACATCAAACGTAAACCAAAGAAATAATATGACTGCCACGGAAAATATCCAGGCGGCCAAAGGTTTTCGATAATGTATTCTCAGAATCGTAAACATAACAAAATTAAATAAGATAGACCAATAAATACTCCAGCCATGATAATAACGAATTAAATGTGTCTTTCTGTCAATCAGCTCATTTACAAAGTATATAAGGACCCAAAAAGTTATATATAATACCTTTTTAATTTTACCTTTATCCGGAAACTTGGATAAGTAGACAGCGGTTGTTGCAGGGTATTTTATCAGCATGACCGATAAAGATACATGAGCATTCACCAATCCTATTTCCTTGTCAAAACCCTGGGGTGTGTACTTCCACATTGGATAGATATCCGATAAAAAATAAGATAAATAAAGTCCCCTAGAACGAAAAAAAGATATGTAGGATAATATTTTGACCAGTTTTTTAAATTTCCCCATTTAAATAAAATAAATAACCAAACAAACGAATAAATTGCATTCCACATAAAATGGCACCTACTTTCACACAAATAGTATGTACCATTTTTTTCCTTATTATAGCAGGACTTTTATCGTGTTTATAATACATAAAAACTGTTCCCGGGAGAACAGTTACTTTTCCAGCGTAGTTTGCTTTAACTCTAAAATATGAAAAGTTTCTATCGCTAGTAGTATTGAAACAACCGTAAAAGCGAAATAAAGGAAAGCCCATTTTTTCTTTTTTAAGATCCATTGCTCTATCCCTATAAAGAGCCAGACAAAGCCTATATTAATTTGACAAAGTCCATTATAAAAAAAGTCCACGCTGTTATTTCTTAACGAGCAAGCTGATAACACTATAAAAGATATAAAAAATATCATTTGAATAATTACTAAAGATTTTACTCTATTTTTAAAAATCGCCAACCTCACCATTCTCACCTCAGTTCCTGTATCGTACCCCTAATTTATTAAAGAAAGAGCTCCTTTGAATACCTTACAGTATCGATTTATTCCCACCTAAAGCTATCGAATACACATTTATTCTATAAGTTTCCATAAAAATCCTCTAGGAAAAGTTTTAATACCAAAGAAAAAACCTGCTTCCAATCGGAAACAGGTTTTTTCGATTACAATAATAAATACGCAATTGGAGCCGTGATTACTATTGTTAAGACCACTCTTTCAAACCAGATTACAACCAACTGGCGTATGCTAAGCGGGATTTCTGTCGATACAATACAAGGTACAACAGCTGAGAAAAAAATGATGGATGAAACGGCTACTACGGCGATGACAAACCGAGTAACGAGGGCTGCTTTTGACACAAGCAATGCAGGCAGGAACATTTCGGCTATTGAAACAGCACTCGCCTTGGATGCTAAAAGCGGATCAGGAAGCCTCCTTAATTCCTTTCTATCTCAGCCTTAATCCCGTTAGAAAGGTTAAAAACACATGTGTTCCAAGCTTTACTGTTTGCTGGACAAGCGAATCCCGTAAAGGATCGAGACAAACGATATCCATCGCTTTAACCTTTGGATGCCTGCCGGCTGCCAATACCCCTTCCAGCATCTCCTGTGTTGTCATGCCCCCCGGCGTTGAGGCCGGTACCCCCGGAGCATATGCAATATCGAGCACATCCATATCAACCGTTAAATAAATGATATCCACCTCATTCGAAAGCTCAATAAGACACTGTTTTACCGTTTCTTCTATCCCCTTTTTCCTCACCTCCCGCAATGTAAAATAATTGACTCCTTTTTCATCTGCGTATTTCTTTAAGTCCTTTGTATTAAAAAAACCATGAAGCCCAATATTGTAAATGTCACTGCCTTTGACAATCCCGCTTTCAATCAAATTCCTCATTGGTGTTCCATTAGACGGGCCATTATCAGCAAGACTTCTTAAGTCAAAATGGGTATCAAACTGAAGAATTCCAATTCTTTTATCAGGGGCCGCTTTGTGCATTCCTTTAACCATCATGGAAGTAATCGAATGATCGCCGCCTATTGCACAAATCATTGAGTTTTTAAAATGGGAGTGAAGATCCGCCGAAGCTTCCCGTACATTTTCATGGCATTTTCCTATATCCGTTACATGCATGGGCACATCCCCTGCATCCAGAGCCTTCATTTCAGATAAATCTATATCAAAATCAAGATTATAGGTTGCAAAGCCTTTCCAAGCCCTTCGAAAAGCTTCGGGAAACTCAGAAGCTCCCGAAGCGCTGATCGATGATCGTGACAAGGGAACTCCAACCAGAACAACATCAGCATCTTGGCTGTTTTCATGGGTGTAATCGGCCAGAGGCTCAATCCATTCATGAACTTTCGCTATATCTCCCTGCTCAGGCCTTATCCAAGAAAAATTGGGAGGCACTAGTTTTGGATAAAGAAAGTTCTTCAATCAAATTCCCTCCTTTGACTACCACCCGGCCATTTTTAACAACTGTATCGACATGATTGACCCCGTATAAGTATTGCAGCTTCATGTAGTTTGGAACGTCGAAAATAGTCACATCTGCTTTCTTTCCCACTTCCAAACTGCCGATTGTTTCCGCACGGTTAATCGCATGTGCCGCATTAATGGTAGCGGCCGCAAGAACTTCTGCCGGTGTCATGCCCATTTTGAGGCAGCCAAGATTCATAATAAAAGGCAGTGAAACAGTAGGAGATGAACCAGGATTGCAATCAGTTGATAATGCTACAGCCACTCCTTTATCGATCATTTTTCTCCCATTTGCTGACTCTGCCATTAAAAAATATGCTGTTCCAGGGAGCAATACTGCTACTACTCCTTTTTCTGCCATTGCCTCTATTCCTTTATCGGAAGCCCTTAACAAGTGGTCTGCAGAAATCGCCGCAATTTCTGCTGCAATCTCTGCTCCTTCATAAGGTTCAATCTCGTCAGCATGAATTTTCGGAGTTAACCCATATGTTTTTCCAGCCTCTAAAATCTTTTTGGACTGTTCTGGTGTAAAAACCCCTTTTTCGCAAAAGACATCATTAAACTCCGCCAGCCTAAGTTCTGCCACCTTAGGAATCATCTCGTTGATAAGGTGATCTACAAACTGATCAGGGTTCTCTTTATATTCTCTCGGAACGGCATGAGCGCCCATAAACGTAGAAACCACATCAACCGAATGCTTCTCGTGAAGATCCTTAGCTACCTCCAGCTGCTTCAGCTCGGTTTCCCATTCCATACCATAGCCGCTTTTCGCCTCAACTGTTGTTACACCATGCAGGAGAAATTGATTAAGTCTCTGATAGCTTTCATGAAAAAGCTCTTCATGGGATGCTTTCTGCGTTCTTGTAGTGGTTGCATAAATTCCGCCGCCGCTATTCATAATTTCCATGTATGTTGCACCTTGAAGCCTCATGTTAAATTCATTCTCGCGGCTTCCGGCATAAACAAGATGGGTATGTGGATCAACCAGGCCAGGAGTCACAAGCTTCCCAGCCGCATCAATGACTTCCGCTTCAGTCAATCGATTTTTATAGATTTCAAAAAGTTCTTTATCTGTCCCGACTGCTTCAATCATGCCATTTTCAATCCAAATACTTCCGTTTTCAATAATGCCGAGCTCGGACATTTGCTCTTTTTTAAGGGGACTTTGTGAGCTTTCCTTTAAAGTCACAAGCTGTGACGCGTTTCTTATAAAAATTGGCTTATTCATACCTTTTGCCCCCTCTTATTCCTGATTGAGCATCGGGATATGGATGCCTTTTTCCTTTGCTGTTTTGATAGCCAGGTCATATCCTGCATCAGCATGACGGACAACGCCCATGCCAGGATCGGTAGTCAGCACTCTTTGGAGGCGTATCTCAGCTTCCTTCGTTCCGTCTGCCACAATAACCATACCTGCATGCAGCGAATAACCCATTCCCACTCCGCCACCGTGATGAACGGAAACCCAGCTTGCCCCTCCAACGGCATTGATCATCGCATTTAAAATAGGCCAGTCTGCTACAGCATCACTGCCATCCCTCATTGCCTCAGTTTCTCTGTTTGGTGATGCAACCGAACCTGCATCAAGATGGTCACGGCCAATAACGATTGGGGCATCCAATTCTCCTGATGCTACCATATCATTGATTATCTTTCCGAACCTTGCCCGATCGCCATATCCAAGCCAGCAAATCCTTGCAGGGAGACCTTGGAAACTGATTTTCTCACCAGCCATTCGAATCCATTTGCAAAGCGCTTCGTTATCTTTAAATTCCTTTAGCAATACTGCATCGATTTTACGAATATCCTCAGGGTTTCCTGAAAGCGCCACCCAGCGGAAAGGCCCCTTTCCTTCACAGAACTGCGGACGAATATACGCTGGGACAAAACCAGGGAAATTAAATGCATTTTCTACACCCTGATCCTTTGCGACCTGGCGAATATTGTTGCCGTAATCGAACGTGACCGCTCCCTTCTCCTGCATGACCACCATAGACCTGACATGGTTTGCCATACTTTCCTTTGAAAGGCCTACATATTGAGCCGGATCCTCTTTTCTAAGGACAAGCGCTTTCTCCAAAGAGTAGCCCTCAGGAATATAGCCATTTAAAGGATCGTGAGCAGAAGTTTGATCTGTCAGGACATCAGGTATAAATCCTTGCATTATCATTTGTGGTAAAACTTCAGCTACATTACCAAGCAAGCCGATAGACAAAGCTTTTCCTGCTTTCTTTGCTTCCTGCGCCATCCGAATCGCTTCTTCAAGACTGTTTGTTTTTACATCAAGGTAAGCGGTTTCAATTCTCCGGTCAATCCTTGATTCATCCACTTCAATAGCCAAACAAACACCCTCATTCATTGTTACAGCAAGAGGCTGGGCACCGCCCATTCCACCAAGACCTGCTGTCAATGTAATCGTGTGCTTGAGTGTTCCTCCAAATTCCAGGCGGGCAAGCTCTGCAAATGTCTCATACGTTCCCTGTACAATGCCCTGGCTTCCTATATAGATCCAGCTTCCTGCTGTCATTTGCCCGTACATCATCAATCCTTTTTTATCGAGCTCATGAAAATGCTCCCAATTGGCCCAAGCTGGTACAAGGTTTGAATTGGCAAGCAACACCCTTGGCGCGTCAGCATGAGATTTAAAAACAGCAACCGGCTTCCCCGATTGAATGAGCAGCGTTTCATCATTTTCTAATTGAAGGAGCTCTTTTACAATGGCATCGTAAGCCTCCCAATTACGGGCAGCTTTCCCGATACCTCCGTACACCACCAGGTCTTCAGGTCTTTCAGCTACATCTTCATTAAGATTGTTCATTAGCATCCTTAGTGCCGCTTCCTGAATCCATCCTTTTGCGTGTAAATCCTTACCTTTATAATTTTTCACTACTCGCTTGTTCGTATCAGTCGCCATGTTTCCACTCCCTATCTGTATAAGAAAGTATTTATAGAATTATAATAAAGGCTAAATATTCAGAAAAATATTAACTGGAACTTAGAAATACTACAAAATTTTTAGATAATTGAAGCGAAACTCTGCAAAGAAATATAAAAAAATATAATATTTTTAGATTAAGAAAATATCTTTATACTCAACCAATAGCTGCAGAGGATTTTGAAATGTTTTCGCTATATGATTGGCACTAAAAAAAAGAGAACAGCTGAATTTACTGTTCTCTTGTGACAACTATTATTGTATTAATGAAACACGATACGGATGTAACACAGCTTTCATTATTCCAGCTGCCACTGACGGGTCTTTTTCCATAATGTCACGTGCTGACTCCAAAGATCCTGCCCTAAAAACCACAATACCGAATGCACCATCAAGACAAGGGCCTGCCAGGATCAGTTTTCCTTCAGACAACAGGTCTTTAAGATATTGAAAGTGAGCACTCATAATTTCTGTTTCATCTTGTGTCATCGTCTCCATAAAATCGTTTCGGACAGGTTCTATCAAATATACGAATTCTTCCATCATGCATTTCTCCCTTTCGCAAAAATGATTTAGCCTTTTTTCCATACCATGGTCATGAATACTAACCAAACAAAAACAGGAATGGTCATTATCCATAAAGAATAAATAGCTTTATAGGTTTTCACATTAACCTTTAAAAAGCGATCAACTATGAAATACAGTAATGCAGCAAAAAAGCTAATCCATAATAAAATCAAACCAAATAACATATGTAAAATGAAGGAAAATAAAACTTCTACTCTTTTGTTCGTTCTTTTTTCCATCCATTTGCCTATTAAATCACTTATATAAGAGGTTTAACTGCCATAAATTAGAATAACAGGAACAGTAAACATAAGATAGATGGGGACAGACTCTACGAACTGCCATATATAGTTTCTGACAGTACTTATTTCTACTCCTGAGCTTGGGAATAAAAGGGCGAGAAGTAAACCGTACAGTGTACCGGTTATTGCTCCGGCATCATTTTTCTTAATAAACTCTCTATCTTATCCTCATCGTATATCATTGCGTCCCTCCATTCCATTTAAATAGAGATGCTTTTTCATTCTAAAATCCCTTGGTGTAACACCCTCCATTTCCTTAAAGCTACTGCTGAAGTAATTGGTATTTTGATAGCCCACTAGTAAAGAAACTTCTTTTACAGGCTTTCTCGTTTCAATTAGCAGTCTCTTAGCTTCCTTCATTCTGATCCCACTCAATGCCTCTGAGAAACTTTTTCCAGTGCGCGACATGATAAGATGGCTTAGATATGAGGGATTTCTTTCTACAAAGAGAGCAACGTCCTCAAGGCGAAGGTTACTTTTTGAAAAATTAGTTTCCATAAAAGAAATCGCCCGCTCAACAGGATCAAACTTAATTTCATTGAAACTCGCTTTCGCCCCTTCAAAGATATCCTGGACGAAGAGAACCAGGTTTTGGACAGTCCTGTAAAGAACGGAGTCGTATAAAATAGAATCGAAAATATAACGATATTCCTTTTCATGTTCCACTTTGTCATTAAGATTGAAGGTCTTCATAAATCTTCTGATTTGAGCAAGGATGCTGGTCAGCCTAATTCGTACAATTCCTGGATCAGGAAATGGCTCTTCGAGATCAAGAAATTCTGTATAAAGCCATGTTTTTATTTTTTCTATATCAAATTTCGATAGCATATCTACCCATTCCCTTTGTTCCGGTGGCGTGAGGAATGGATCTAAATGCTCCCAGCCTGGTTCTTTTTCAAAAGATAAAATTTGCCGATAGCCCTTGTAGTATGTAAATTGAAGCATCTTTCTGATTTGGATGTATTTTTTCCGAAGGGTTGTCGTTTGGCTAATTCCATTATTAACGACAATAGCCAGTGATTCTGAATTTGATTCTTCCCAGGTGCTCATGGCCTTTAGGCATTGTTCTATTACATTCTCGCATTTTTTTTCGAATAAAAGGATCACCATATCACTTAATGGAAAAATACCGTATATTTCCTTAAAGGGAAAGACAGATAAAAAAGAAGAAAGGGTGCGGACTTCCTCTGAATTCTCTGTTTGAAAAGCTGCTATGCGGGAATTATTTTCCTTTCCTTGATCAATAAAAAGCTCCTCATAAGAGAAGTCATGACTCTGGCTACTGAGGTGGTAATCAGAATTATTCTCTCTGGCCAATTTGCGGGAAGCTTTTTGAAAAGCAGTTTTTATCTTGACTGAAGAGAACGGTTTGATCATTAAATCCATTGCCTGAAGGTCAATAGCCGAACTTGCCATTTCAAAGGTTGCTTCGGTACTGGTTAATAGAAGAATAGGTTCATATATTTGAATCAAATCACGAAAGATTTTCCCATTTTCTTTTGATATCATATCCAGCTCCATCACAACGACTTCCGGTGACTGATTTTCAAATTGACTTTTGAATTCCCCGAAATCTGCTGCCAAAAATATCTCCTTTACGGGGATGGACGATGTTTTTAAAAGCCATTTAAGTCCTTCACGCTCATTCAAATCCCGATCCGCAATCAGCCATTTCCCTTCCATCTCTTCCCCTCCAATCATTTTGATATAGAGTTCTTCGTTTTTTGATTTTTTCCTGTTACAACAGATTTACCTTGAGAAGCATTGCCGCATCAGTATCTTCCCCATTGGTTCTAATCTAGAGTTAAAGTTAAAGTAATCTGATTTTTCAAGATACTAAACCTTTGGCTACACACGATCTGATGTTAGAGAAATTAGCTGCCTCACTTTTTCTCTTCTCTAAGGCGCTGATAAATTTTACTGTTGATTTTCCCTCGTTGCCACTCGCTTTCCTTAAGCCCTGCCCGCTTTTTTGAAGACATTAAAGCTATTTCCGCGGATATTCTCTAATGAAATTCTAACGTTTATTCAAAAACGTTTCGGGTAGTTGTTTATAAAAGGAGAGATCTTAATGTTGTCTGCGGCAATGTGGGGTGCGATTGCAGGCTCTGCGGTACTTTTAGGTGCCTTAGTGTCAATGTTTTTCTCCATCCCTAAAAAAATGATTGGTTATATCATGGCATTCGGTACAGGAGTTTTAATTGGTGCCGCCTCTTATGAACTGCTTGGCGATGCAGTTAAAGACGGAGGAATTACACCAACAAGTATCGGATTTATATCAGGTGCTGTGGTTTTTACCATTTTCGATTTTATAGTCTCAAAAAATGGCGCCTTTCATAGAAAACGTTCCGCCCAGAAAGCTGCGGAAGGTGGAGGACTTGCCATTTTTATCGGGACAATTATGGATGCTATTCCCGAATCTATTATGATAGGTGCCAGCTTACTTGAAAAATCCGTAAGCCTCCTATTGGTTATAGCTATTTTTATAAGTAATATTCCTGAAGGTTTATCCAGTACAGTTGGAATGAAAGCCAGCGGATACTCAAAGAAAAAGATTTTCCTTCTTTGGATAGGGGTACTCGCTATCTCCACCCTTGCAGCCTGGGGAGGATATTTCTTTTTAAATGGTGCTTCCGAGAATGTCATGTCTGGCATAGCTGCTTTTGCAGGAGGAGGAATTATCGCCATGATCGCTTCCACAATGATGCCGGAAGCTTATGAAGACAGCGGCCCAATGACAGGTTTAATAGCTGCTCTCGGTCTTTTAGCATCATTAATCCTTGATCATTTTTCTTAATAAAGACTCCTTAAAGGAAGAAAATTCTTTAAGGAGTTTTTTAAAGGACTTTAAAATTATATTCACCATCGAATACAAAACACCTTTTTTCTCCATTTAAAAAGGCGCCATGAATGGCAGCCTATTAAAGTCAACAGCAGGTTTTATGCTGATTTTGACGAATTCTTTCCTGTATTCCTTTTAAAAAAGATGTCCAGTACAGCTGACGGCTCCCCTGTTTTTGTTCGTCCACCTTTTCTAAAAGCATCCGGCCCTCATTATTACCGTTTTTCCAAAATAAATAGATTTCTTGATTACTTTCCTCCCAGCCTATTTTCACGTTAGAATCCTTGTTTAAAATATTCTCTACCTTTGAAATGAAACCCATTTCCATATTGAATCACCTATTCTTATATTGTTAATCTATTTGTATTATACAATGAATTTGACAGCGCTTACAGTCCTTTTTTTTCCAATTCAACTCAACTTATGTTTAGATTTTCGCTCTAATCAACTTAGATCAAATCAACAATATGCTTTAACACAGCTCCTTTTAAAAAATTGTCTCTAAATCGTTATTTCTAAAATTGGAGTTTCTCTCACATTCTGGAATCTTATAGTTGACGGTTTCATCTCCTTACAGTACACTGTAACTATAACAGTAAACTGTAACTAGGAGGGTTGTTGATGGGATTCACAGCCCAGGAGATTGTTGAGCAGCTTCAAAGCGAAGGTGACACAGAAGCAACATTGCGTATGGTTCGGTACTATACCCAAATTGGAATGGTACCTGATTTAGAGCTTATCGGTAACAGGCGTATGTATACTGAAAGGCACCTAGATTTTTTCAGGGCAATTCGGACGATGAGCAAAACAGGAAAAAAACTTGCCGAGATACAAAAAGAACTTCAGGTAATGGAACCTGAACGAATCAAAAGGATAGGCCACCAAATGCCTAATTTCACTCCAGAAAAGCTTTTTGAAGCCATTTCCTATGAACCGGCAGAAATGGAACAAATTGAATTGCATGCGGAGGTCATTCTGCAAATCCATTCAAATTATGATGCTAAAAAGAAAGAAAAGATTGTAGCAGCAGTAAAAAAAATTATTGAAGAATAGGGAGAGATTGTAATGCTGACTTACAAATGGGCAAAGAATAAAATGGAACACATTGAAGGCTTAAATCATTTAAGTGTTGAAATAACACCGCCTGCCCCTCCATCCATTGAAAACAAACCGGTTGCTATCCTGCTCGTTATAGACCGTTCAGGCAGCATGGACGGTTCGGCGGAGGATTCCAGGATAGCTGAAGGTTCGGCCAGCAAGTTGGATTTTGTTAAAAACGCATCTGAAAAGCTCGTCGATATGATGCGTGACGGAGACCAAATTGGTATTGTTTCTTTTGACCATATTGCCCGCATCGAGTATCCGCTCTCCCCCATCACTAGAAACGAACGGTTTATTATCAAAGATCGAATTCGTGCTATGGATACTGGTGGGACAACGAATGTCAGTGACGGTTTGGAGCAGGCATATAGGCAAATTTCGAAAGCCCTTCTAAAAACACATCATGTTAAAATGATTCTTCTAAGTGACGGCGAGGCAAATGAAGGCATAACAGAAATTGAAGATCTTGCTACTATTGTAAAAGGCTATCGAAACGGCGGAAGCAGCATTTCAACCATTGGTGTTGGCACTGACTATAACAGTTTCTTTATGGAAAGCATCGCAACAAGCTCTGGCGCAATATTTTACCATTTGAATTCTATGAAAAAACTTGAAAGCATCCTTACTGCAGAACTTCAAACTCTTGCTTCTCTGACTATGAAAAGCGCAAAGCTATCCATCCAGCTTCCGGAAGGTCTTCAGAGAAGCAGCAACCTAAACGACTATACCGAAGACGCTAACGGTACTATTTACATTGGTAATGTGTTTGAGGAACAGGAAATAATCATTGAATTTTTTACAGATGAAAAAGGCACAAAAACAGGTTCGAAAAATATGACTCTCACTTTGGAGTTCACCGATCACGAAGGAACTAAAAATCAGCAAAGCACCCAGCTTACTCTTCCGCTTGTTGAAGATTCAGAAATGGATGATGTCCAAATTAATCATGACGTAGTCAAAAGTGTCCAGCTCCTCATGGAATCGAAAGTCAAACGTGAAGCCATCCGCCATTTTGAGGATCATAATTTCGAGGCGGTTCACTCTATCGATACAAGTTCGTTTGAAAAGCTTTCTAGCAGCTATGATTTTGAAATAAAGGAAAGTATGATGGAAATTGAAGAACTAAAAGAGACACTTTCACATGATATAAAACAAGAAGAACGAAGCCTTATAAAAGATGTCTACGCCAGCAACCTGCAGGCATCCCGGAGAAAGCGAAGAAACTAGTGAAAAGGGTAAAAGATCATAAATTGATTCTTTACCCTTTTTTTTGCTAATCAGAAATTCTTATTCATAAATTCTGAAACCATAAGTAAAACGAGAGTATCCACCAACAGAACTTGGCAAAAACCAACTTTTTCTAATTAAATATAGTTTTAATACCAGCTCTTTTGTTAATAGATAGAGTATCGCTTTCTTAAAAAAGCCCCTAATAAGATTAATTTGAAACTTTTTTAGGACAAGAACGTATATACTATATATTGAGGATAAACAAAATTTAATTAGATAGGTGATTTATTTGGGTTCTGCGATTTTAGAAATTGGACGATATGTTTTTGAAATTTATTATTGGTTGATTTTAATATCTATTTTTGGTTCCTGGTTTCCTCAATTTCAAACATCAAAACTTGGTGCTTGGGTTTACAGGCTAGTCGAACCTTATTTAGGCCTCTTCAGAAGGTTTATTCCTCCACTTGGGCCAATAGATTTTTCACCGATTATTGCAATATTTGCTTTCCGTTATCTTAGGGGATTTGCTCTTGAGGGTTTGCGCCAGTCATTAAATGTTCTTGGAGTTTAAGCAGAAATTTACATTCTGTATAGTACATTGAAGAAGCCACGAAGGATGAACCTTTGTGGCTTTTTTGTATTAGTTTTAAAATCTATTATCAAAAGAAAATAAGCAGTTTTTTTCACCATGCTTTAATTTTTCGGAAGTTTCTGTGGAGCCATCAGGTAAATCTACATCCTTTTCACAAAATTGTATAACGTTCTTCCCTTTTCTTATTACTCCATAATAATAACTTGTTTGAGGTTCATCTTTGAAAACAACTTCATAATGACCATGATAAACAGCTTTATTGATTAAATAGCTTGGTTCGACATAATGCCCCGTTATCAATTCCTCGTCTTTAATCCCTTTTCCCTCTAAATACTTCGGTACATATTTATTAACCAAAAATTTTGTATAAGGGTTGCCATTGTTTAAAACATAAAGAATATCTAAAGGCAGCCCAAGAATAAAAAAGGTAAATAGGACAATAATGGTGACTCGAATTCTACTTTTCAATTTCATCTTCTCAAAAGGCCCCCTCGAAACTACAGTGTAAATTTACACTTATTATAACCTATTACCCCGACTAAATAATAAATTAAATTAAATTTTCTAAATGTATTTTTTTACGGGAGTCGAAATATTTTTCAACAGTTTATCGCGTTATCGTGTTATAATGGTAAAAGTTTTTTCAAAGAAAGGTAAGTGTTTCTACTCATGCAATCGCGTAATAATAAAGCTCTTGTCAGCTTGCTATTCGTTTCTATACTTTGGGGCTGCAATTACCCCGTCAGCGCCTATTTACTTAAAGGGTTCTCACCCGTAATTTTATCAACAGTCAGGATTTGTTTTACATCTTTATTTCTTGTCATTACTGCCCTCTTTCAAAAAGGTATGCGTCGCCCGACTGCCAGTGAGTGGAAGTTCCTGCTTGGAGTCGGGATTTTTGGAACATTGTTTAATCAAACCTTTTACTTTACAGGCTTACACCATACTACGCCTGCGAATGCATCATTAATTTTGGCACTCGCACCGATTGCAACTATTCTTCTTGAAAGAGTTGTCTTTAAAATTAAATTAACTGCCAAGAAATCCCTTGGAGCACTGATCAGCCTAGTAGGAGTCTTTTCAATTATCAGCTTAGGAAGCGGTGGCTCTTTCGGCATTTCATTAGGAGATTTTAATGTATTACTAGCCATGCTAAGCCTATCTGTCAGTCTGCTATTTATCCGTGGGTTATCAAAATCAATGCCCTCTTATACAGTTACGGTTTATGCAACTGTACTTGGTAGTATATTAATGATTCCTGCTGCCGGCGTAGAGTGGATGGTATCCGGCACGATTGTCAGCCATCATCTTTATATGTGGGTAATATTAATTTGTGCAGGGATTCTTGCTCAGGGCATTGCCGGTTTTTGGTGGAATAAAGGGGTTGCGGAGGTTGGGGCTGGAACTGCTTCTATGTTCATGAACCTGCAGCCGTTTGTGGCGATTATTGCCTCCCACTTTGTTTTAGGAAACGCCATACTACCCGCTCAAATTGGCGGAGGCGTTCTGGTACTGCTCGGTGTTTACATTGCTAATTTACCTACCAAACCTGCTTTAGCAGTGGATCCAAATAAAAGTGCTTAAATTTTAGAGTCCCAAAATTGGATTGGGACTCTATTTTTATGCTAAGTAAAAAAGGAATCCTCCCGGGGATTCCTTTTTATTGCCTCACCCGAATTGATAACCATCATTTCTAAATGCACGACGTACAGAGTCAGATTTTGCCTCGCACGAAGGAAAAGCTCTTGCTTTTCCGATGATGTCCTAGTCAGGCGAGATGAAGGCACAATCTCGAGTTTCTTTACCCTTTTACTAGGTAAACCCTTTCCGGGCGTCCAACTGTTCCATAGGCAAGGTCGGCTTCGATCTTTTCTTCTGTTATAAGGTGTTCCAGGTATCTTCTTGCAGTTGTCCGGCTTACACCCATTTCCTTTGCTACAAATTCGGCCGTTAGACCCATGTTCGTTCTCCCCAGTACCTCAAGTACCTTTTCCAAAGTTAATGGATCGATACCTTTTGGCAAATAGTTTTTTTCCTGAATGCTTCCTTCTATTTCTTTTCGCAACAGTTTATCTACTTGTTCCTGTGTAACCTGCAAGTCCCTTTCCCTAAAAAAGGTTAGCTTCCGATTATATTCCTGGTATCTTAAAAGAGCTACCTTGAATCTTTCAAAAATAACTGGCTTAAGAATATAATCGAAAACACCTATAGTGATGGCTTCCTGAACTTTATGCATTTCCTTTGTTGCTGTAATCATAATAACGTCCATTTGCTTCCCTCGTATCTTGGTCTCTTTCAATAGATCCAATCCGTTCATGTCAGGGAAATAAACATCCAGGAGAAGCAAGTCCGGTTCCATCACTTCAATGAAGCTTTTTGCTTCCAAATAACTCGCTGCAATACCAATCGTTTGAAATCCTGGAATTTGTTCGATAAACCGTTTTTGAATTTCTGCTACTCTAAGATCATCTTCAACAATTAAAACATCAATATCTTTTATTGTGCTCATCCGACCACCCCCTGTTTAGGAATTGCAACGGTAAAAATAGTTCCTTTACCGATATGTGAAGAAAAAGTAATAGAACCCCCTAATGTCTTTATTGCTTCTTTAACTAGACTCAGGCCTATTCCGGCATTAGTATTTTTATTTTTCGTTGTAAATCCTTCCTGGAAAATCCTATCGTCATTTCCCTCTGTAATCCCTTTTCCATTATCCTCGACCTCAATGATTAGTTCCTTCCCCAAATCACTTAAAAAGAGGGTTACTCTCTTTTCGGTATTATTATTCTCCAGAACTGCTTCAAAGGCATTGTTGATTAGGTTCCCGATAATAGTCACTAAAGAATCACGATTTATTGCAGAAGGAACATCTCTAAAGCTGCTTCCCCTATCTACAGTGAAATCAAGCTTCATTTCACTTGCTAGGCTGATTTTACCCAAAATAAAACCTGCAAGGATTGGATCTGGTATTTCGGACATTAAAAAGCGAATGAACCCTTGCGCCACATCCACTTCCTTTGAAATAAAATCAATCGCTTCTTTGTAAGAGCCCAGTTGTATCAGACCAAGAATCGTATATAGCCTGTTAGAATATTCATGCGTCTGTGCACGAAGACCTTCTGCATAGGCTTTAACATGGGACAGTTCCTGAAGAAGCTTTGAAAGTTCGGATTTACTTCGAAGGCTAGCAACTGCCCCAATCACTTCCCCTTTTATATTTAGAATTGGAACTCGATTAGCCAGGAATACATCACCATGTATCATTATTTCCTTGTCATATTCCGCAATTCCTGTCTTAACAACCTCCAGAAGATGAGTGTATTCAATTACATCTTCTATTCTTTTACCGCGAAGAAGAATATCATTAGGAATTTGAAGAATTTTATGGGCCGTTTCATTTACCACCGTCATTCTTCCGTTTGTATCAATTGCAATAATTCCCTCATGAATAGACTCTAATATTGCATGCTTTTCCTGATACATCCAGGCAATCTCTTTTGGTTCTAATCCAAAAATAGCTCTTTTAATATTTAGTGAGATTAATAGGGCTGAAAGCAAGCCGCCTAAAAGAATAATGAAAGTGGCTATAAAGATTTTTTTTCGGATCTTTGCAACCTCTTTTTCTATGTCCGTCTGAAGATATCCAACCGAAACAACACCGATTATTTTTCCACTCTCAATAATAGGGGCCTTTCCCCTCAGGGAAGGTCCAAGGGTACCCGTTGATTCAGAGATGACAGATTTTCCCTTAAACACTCGGCCATTATCTCCTCCAACCATCTTTTCGCCAATTCGTTTCGGGTTTGGATGAGAATATCGCACTTCATCCCGATTACCTACCACTATAAATTCTGCTCCGACCTGTTTTCTTATCTGTTCTACTATCGGCTGAATGATAGCGGAAGGATTTCTTTGATGAAAAGCGTCCTTAATGGCAGGCATATTAGTAATTGTCTGGGCAACTGATAGTGCCTTTGTACCCTTCTCATGTTTAAGGTTCTCTTCCATTATATTTTTAAAAGTATAATCAAAAATACCACCCATCAGGATGATAAGAACACATATTCCAAGCATTAACTTTGTATGTAACCGCATAAATCACACCTCTATATTTATCTTATTAAAAAAAACTCCTTAAAAAAAGGAGTTTCAAAAATAATCTGAATTTTTATTTTCTATGCTTCTTCGTTGATAATCACATTTTTACCTCTCATTTTCATTAAAACAGGTATTAGGAGCCATAAAACAGCCATTACGAGAAACGCTAATGAAATGGGACGGGTTACAAATGGCCCATAATCCCCGTTAGAAATCGTAAGCGCTCGCCTCAAATTATTTTCAAGCATCGGTCCCAAAACCAAACCTAATACAAGAGGGGCAATAGGATAATCATGTTTGTTTAAAAAATATCCCAACACGCCGCAGGCAAGCAGCAGTAAAAGGTCATTTGTGGATACCTGAACAGCATAAACCCCAAAAATAGAGATGGCTATAATAAGTGGAATCAAATACTTCTTTGGTGTTTGAATGATTTTTGCAAATATCTTTACAAGCGGAAGATTTAAGATTAACAGCATGATATTTCCAATAAACATACTTGCTATTAAGCCCCATGCAACCTGTGGATGATCCTCAAATAACAAGGGTCCAGGCTGAACATTGTACATCATTAATGCTCCCATTAAAATGGCAGTTGTTCCAGATCCGGGGATTCCCAAAGTTAATAAAGGAATCATGGCTCCGCCTGATGCAGCATTATTAGCGGATTCCGGTGCAGCAACACCGGCAATCGTTCCTGTTCCAAATTTGGACGGATTTTTTGATATCTTTTTTTCAAGAATGTAGGAAAAGAAGGATGCTAAAGTTGCCCCTGCTCCTGGAAGAATTCCAACAAAGAAACCAAGTATAGAACCCCTCGCAATCGGTCCGGCTGATTCCTTCAATTCCTCTTTTGACGGGAATAGATTATTAATTTTTGCTAGGTCTGTATCCTCCTCTTCATTTTCTATAATGGTCTTAAAAACTTCTCCCAGAGCAAAGAGACCCACGGCAATAGTTAGAAATTCAACTCCTTGATAAAGCCAAGGAACATTAAAGGTGAAACGGGCAATTCCAGAAACATTATCAATACCAATGGTTCCAAGTAATAAACCACTCACAGTCATAATTAACGCCTTTGTTACGGACTTTCCTGCCAGTCCGCTAACTGCCCCTAAACCTAGAAGCATGAGGGAGAAGTACTCGGCAGGACCGAACTTTAGTGCAATATTAGACAAGGGCTTGGCAAGCGCTATCAGTGCGATTAGCGTGACAATACCTGCAACAAAGGAGCCAATAGCGGCAATAGATAAGGCACTTCCTGCTCTTCCCTTTTTCGCCATTTGATAGCCATCAAGTGTCGTTACCACCGAAGAAGATTCTCCAGGGGTATTTAAAAGAATAGATGTAGTTGAGCCTCCATACATTGCTCCATAATAAACTCCTGCTAGCAAAATGAGCGCACTTGTGGCCGCCTGTTCTGGAGGAAGGGATCCAGTTACAGATGCCGTTACCGGGATCAGAAGAGCTACTCCGCTCATCGGCCCGATTCCGGGAAGCACCCCTACCGCCGTACCAATTAAAACTCCTATAAAAGCGAAAATCAGATTATACCAGACAAGAGCCGTTCCAAACCCTTGAAACAAATAATCTAGTGTACTCATATTCTGTTCTCCTTTCTTTGATCAAAACCAGATTGGCCAGCCCGGCAGCGTCCCTTTTAACACTTCTACAAATAAAAAATAAACAATTCCGGAAAAGCCTGCTGCAATTACAGCCGATTTAACCCATTTTGTACGCTCCATCGTTTGAAAGCATATAAACAGAAACAGGAAGGTTGTAATCACGTAACCAATCGTTTCTAAAGTCAATATATAAGCTAGTGTTGCAGCCAGGATTATCAGTAAGGGCTTGTATTGAAGTTTCTCACTTTTTGATGTTTGTTTTTTGCCTCCAAAGGTTTCATAAAATAAACGAATACTTAAGATAACTAGAATAATGCCTAGGAAAAAAGGAAATATATCTGGTCCAACCACACTGCCATAGGCAGAATGGGCAATACTCCTGCTTCCAGCTATAAATAGAACTCCTACCGCTAAAAATAAGACAGCTGCTATACGATCAAATTTGATATCCACACTATCACCCACCTTCTTTATTAGAAAAACTTGGCATTCGCCAAGTCCTTTTTGGCGGATGCTCTAGTTTTAATTATCACGCTCAAATCGGCACATCCTGTGCCTTTCGCCTGACTAGGACTTCCTGTCCGTCGTGCGTTCAGAATTTAGGGATATAAATTCTGATTAGCTAAGTAATGGGAAAGAGAGGATAAACAACTCTTTCCCACTTAATATTACTTCTGCATTCCTAGCGATTTTAATAGATCTTTAACCTGGCTTTCCTGATCAACAAGAAACTTTTTGAAATCAGAGCTGTTCCTATACTCCATTTCCCAGCCCTGCGTTTCTACTTCTGTCTTCCACTCTGGAGATTTGACTAGTTTATCAATCGTCTTTTCCCAATAAGACTTAGCCTCATCGCTCATTTTTTCAGCACCAAAGATGCCTCTCCAAATGGTAAACTCCGCATCTATACCCTGCTCTTTAGCTGTTGGAATATCTTTAAAATCTCCACCTAAACGTTCAGAAGCTGTAACTGCAAGAACCTTAACCTTTCCTGCCTTTAGAAATTCCTTAACACTGGAAGCATCTGTACCGATTACATCTGCATTTCCGCCAAGTAAAGCAGTAATTGCTTCTCCCCCTCCATCATAGGAAACGTATTTAATTTTTGTTGGATCGACGCCATATTTATAGGCTGGGAGAATGGATATTAGATGATCCATCGATCCTGGTGCCGAACCACCTGCAAAGGTCAATTTCTTCGGATCCTTTTTTACCACTTCCAAAACAGATTTTAAGTCAGTATATTTAGAATCTGCCTTTACAACAATGGCTCCAAAATCCTTGGTTAACTGAGCCAAAGGTGTTGTATTTTTGTAACCGTAAGGACTATTTCCTTCTTTTTTGAGATTGTTAATAATAATTGGCGGTGAGCTGACAAACAACATTTCATTATTTTGAACCTGCTGGGTGGCGTATTCAGCCATAAATACAGCTCCTCCGCCTCCTGGCTTATTTTCAACGGTAAGTGGCTGCTTAACTAGTCCAGTCTCTCCTAATACTTTGGCAAAAGAACGTGCCGTTAAATCCCATCCCCCACCGGCACCAGAAGGAGCCACAACTGTGATGGCTTTCTTTGGATAACCTGTACCTACCTCTTTTTTTCCTGCCCCTGATACTTCTTTACTTGGAGCATTGCTGCATGCACCGAGGCTAAGTGCCAAAGCCCCAGCAACTAAAACTGAAGAAAACTTTTTGATTGAAAACATCCTTTAAATCCCCCTTTGTAAACGTTTTCTTAATTTTACAAAAGTTTAATAAGAGTTAAAGTTTATATATTTAAAGAGCATTAAAAACTTAAAACCTATTTTGTTCATTTTGTTCACGTTTCTCATCAAATTTTAATTTTTCCTCATAAACTGTTGACACATTACTAGATCGATAAGATAATAAGTTAAGTGATAATGATTTTCATTTGCATTTAAGACTTCTTTTTACGCATAGTCTTTTGCAGATATTCAAACTACTTAAGCCATTGGAGGAATTACATATGAAAGTAAATAAAAATAAAACAATTATTGCTGTACTAGTCTCCACTTCTTTATTAATCCCTGCCCTTTCCGGCTGCAGTTCTAATTCAGAAAAAACAAATGGAGCTCAGAAATCCCCTGCTGCCTCTAAAAAGGCGGATAAAAATGATGTGAAAGCGATATCCTCTTCTTTAAAAGCTTCACTTAACTCTTTTACCAATGCCTTAAACAAAGAAGACAATGAAAATATTAAAAAGACAGCAAAAAACTTAAATACAGAGTGGCTTGCATTAGAAAATAATATTCGGGAGTCTCACCCTCTTCTCTATACGGAAATTGAGAAATACCTTTTGCCCCTTTATGCAGGAGCCTCTCAAGACAATCCTGATAAAGAAACGCTTAAAACGTTAGCTAGTTCTCTAGATGAGTCGTTAACAAAACTATCAAATGCCAAGAAAGCGGAAGAAAGTAATTCCGCATCTTTAAATCAAGCTGTCGAGCAATATAAAAAATATGTTAATGAGGAAACCAGCCAATTGGTCCTCTCCACTCAAGGATTCACTGATGCAGTTAAGTCAAAGGACATTCAAAAAGCAAAAGCACTTTATGCAGAGTCCCGGGCCCATTACGAACGAATTGAGCCCATTGCAGAAAGCTTTGGAGATCTCGACCCCAAAATTGATGCACGTGAAGGAGACGTTGATCCTTCTGAATGGGGCGGCTTCCACCGTATTGAAAAAGCCCTTTGGAACAACGAGTCCCTGGATGCAATGATCCCTGTTGCCGACCAACTTAACAAGGATGTCCTTTCCCTTCAAGAGAAAGTCAAAGCAGTTCAATTAAGGCCGACAGATGTAGTTGCCGGTGCCATGGAATTGATTAATGAAGCAGCAGTTTCAAAAATTACCGGTGAAGAAGAAAGGTATTCCCGTATAGATTTAATGGACCTGGGAGCTAATGTTGAAGGTTCACAGGAAATCTATAAAGATATCCTTCCTGCTTTAAATGAAAAGGATAAGGAGCTTGCTGCCAAGCTGAATGCCAAGTTTAAAGAGCTAACCCTAATCCTAAATTCTCATAAAAAGAACGGACAATATGTTTTATACACAGAGCTAACACAGGAACAAATTCGCGAATTGAGCCAGAAATTAGGGGTTTTATCCGAATTAATGGGCCAAACAGCAAAGATATTACAATAGTAAGGAGTAAGTAAAATGTCCTCTGAAATAAAACCAAACACAGTTTCACGAAGAAATCTTTTAAAAGCTTCTGCGATTGCCGGAGTAGGTATGGCAATTGGAGCAAGTGGATTTGGTGCTGTTACAGCTATGTCGGATGTGCTTGAACGACCTTCAAGCAAGGATAAAGCCATCAAAAGTACCATTCCGTTTTATGGTGAACACCAGGCAGGTATTGCTACCCCACAACAAGGTTTTGCGTACATTGCTGCCTTCAATCTGCTAACGGACCAAAAGCAGGAAGTCATAAAGCTTTTTAAAAACTGGAGCAGCCTCGGCTATGCCCTTAGCATAGGCCAGGCAAATAAAGAAACAGGCTCTAATGATTTCCTTCCGCCAGCTGACACCGGAGAATCTGAGGACCTTTCTCCTTCTAATATTACGATTACCTTTGGGCTTGGATCTTCCTTCTTCTTAAAAGACGGCAGGGACCGCTTCGGAATTGCATCAAAAAAACCAAAGCATTTACAGGATATCCCTGCCATGCCCCGAGATGCATTAAAGGACCCCTTTATTGGCGGAGATATATGTATTCAGGTTTGTGCCGATGACCAGCAAATTGCTTTTCATGGATTACGAAATTTAATGAAATCAGCAAATGGCATTGCAGAGATAAAATGGATTCACTCAGGTTTCCTTAGCAGCCCAGATGGTAAAACTCCCCGAAACCTGTTTGGTTTTAAAGATGGAACAGCCAATGCACAGCCTCGTGATGAATCTGCGATGAACAGGATTGTTTGGGCAGGAGCTGACGAACCAGACTGGATGAATGGCGGGTCTTACATGGCTGTGAGAAAAATTCAAATGATGCTGGAATCTTGGGACCGCTCCTCTTTAAAAAGCCAGGAGGATACGTTTGGCAGAAATAAAAAGACTGGAGCTGCATATGGCAAGGCGAAGGAACATGATTCAGTTGATTTAAGCCAGTTGCCGCGCGATTCCCATACCAGGGTTGCGAAAGAAACGGGACAGGAAATTTTCAGACGCGCCTATTCCTACACAGAAGGAATGGATCCGACAACAGGAAATATTAATGCTGGCCTCATGTTTATCAGCTACCAAAAGAATCCTGATACTCAGTTTCTTCCTATGCTTAAAAATCTTTCTCAAGTAGACCGCTTAAACGAATATACCAAACATATTGGCAGCGCTATGTTTGCTGTTCCGGGTGGCATTCGTAAAGGTGAGTATATAGCACAAAACCTATTAGAAGCTTAAAAATGGCCAGCATTCGTTTGAATGCTGGCTTTCTTTGGCTAATCCTTTTCTATCTGTTGTCAATTTTGTGGTACACTTTAGTAATGAATTGGATGTAAACAGAGGTGCTCAAAAAGTGAAAACAATATTAGTTATTGGCGGCGGAGCTGCTGGCCTTTCCGCTATGTATGAATTAAATAAATGGAAGAAAGAAAATCAATCCGATCTAAGACTTGTCCTTGCTGAGGCGTCATCCCAGCTTGGTGGAAAAATTCGAACCGTCAAGGAAGGCGGTTTTGTTATCGAGGCAGGGGCAGACTCCATTGTGGCCCGTAAAGCAATTGGTAAGAATTTCATCAAGGATCTTGGGCTGGAAGAAGAAATCGTTTATAACGCTGCAGGAAGGTCCTTCATTTTCGTTGATGGTGAACTAAAACTAATTCCAGCTGATTCTGTGTATGGTATTCCGGCCAGCATTGAATCTTTGGCCAAAAGCACACTTGTTTCTGCTGAAGGAAAGGTCGAGGCTTTAAAGGATTTTTACACGAAAAATGAACGCTTTACAAAGAAGGATTCAATTGGAGACTTTTTAGAGTACTTTCTTGGAAAAGAGCTTGTTGAAAAGCAAATTGCTCCCGTACTTTCCGGTGTCTATTCCGGAAACCTTAGTGACTTAACCATTGGAGATGTTCTTCCTCAGGTCTTTGATTACAAAGAAAAGTATGGCAGTATCATTAAAGGGTTCGAGGAAAATAAAAAAGTCTGGCAAAGCGGCGGAAGCAAATTTATATCCCTTAAAGGCGGACTTGGTGCTATCATTGAAGCTTATGAAGAGCATCTGGACAGTACGGAAATTTTAAAAAATACGAAAGCAACTCGGATTGAAAAAGAAGAAAATGGCCGGTACAAGGTTGTTTTTTCAAATGGTGAAATCATTGAAGCAGACCATATTGTACTCAGCATCCCCCATAATGCTGCGGAAGACTTGATTGTGGATGAGGAACTGGAAAAAGAATTTGCCAGCCTAAAAAACAGCTCTCTTATATCGGTTTATTTAGGATTCGATATACCTGACAGCGAGCTTCCTGCGGACGGAACTGGATTTATTACTGCAAATACAGATGAACTCTCCTGTAATGCCTGCACCTGGACAAGCAGGAAATGGAAGCACACTTCACAAAGCGGAAACCTGCTCGTAAGGTTATTTTATAAAAGCAGCCATCCGGCATTCGCATCCTTAAAAGAAAAGAGCGACGAGGACCTTCTCCAAACTGCTAAGAATGATATTGTAAAAAGTCTCGGGATTACAGCGGAGACTGCGGCATATGAAGTAACCAAATGGACTGAGAGCATGCCAAATTATTTAATCACTCACCCACAAACAGTAGCTGCCCTGGAAACTAAGCTAGCAAAGGATTATCCAGGAATTTGGCTTGCCGGCTGCTCCTATTATGGGGTTGGTATTCCAGACTGCCTTGAAAACGGGGCAAACACAGCTAAGAAAATCTTAGAGAATATGTAATAATACAAAAGAGATGCCACGCATCTCTTTTGTTTTTTATATTATTGCTTAGTTTTAAATTCAAAGATATTGCTTTCTCCCTGCTCCATGTCCCCTGTTTTCTTTAAAGTGAGCTTCTGGTCGGCTGTTAGGTTTGTAAATAAAACGGCAGTTGTGGTGGATGGTACCTTATCTTTTATGGCATCCAAGTCTGCCTTTAACAGCTTCTGTCCCTTCTTTACTTGATCTCCTTCATTCACAAAGCTTTCGAATCCCTGGCCATCAAGTTTTACGGTATCCACACCAACATGGATGAGAATTTCATGGCCTTCACTTGTTTTAATTCCAACTGCATGTTTCGAAGGAAATAACATCATAATTTCCCCAGCCACTGGTGCTGCCACTGTTCCTTCAGCTGGTTCTATCCCAAATCCATCTCCCATTGCTCTGCTGGAGAATGCCTCATCTGGAATCTCTTCAATTGGAATTACCCTCCCTTTCATAGGAAGAATAAAATCCTCGCCTTTCATGGTGTCACAAGGCTTGGCATCCTCCACTTTTTTTGGCTTTTGAGCAGAAGGTGCTTCTCCATTCTCCACCCTGCTTTTCATGGCATCCGCAACAAATTCAACATCTGTTCCGACAATAACCTGCAGGTTTGTTTTATTAACTTTTATGATACCCCTGGCTCCATGACGCTTCAGGGCATCCTCTTTGACTTCATTCATATTATCAATAGTTAAGCGCAAACGCGTTGTACAATTATCAATGGTATTGATATTTTCTCTTCCGCCAAGATCCTGGATAAAGTATTGGGCCATTGTGTCATATTTATCGCCCCCTGTGGCCATTTCCATACGGTCTGTTTCGGACGTCTCGTCATCTTCCACACGACCCGGTGTTTTAATATCCAGCCTCGTTATAAGGAAATAGAAAACGAAAAAGTAGATAATCGCATAAATAATCCCTATACCAAACAAAAGCCATGGCTTCGTAGCTAATCCAAGATTTAAGAAAAAGTCAATTGCACCTGCAGAAAAACCAAAACCATGATGAATGCCCAATAAGTAAGTGACCATCATGGAGCTTGCTGTTAATACAGCGTGAATTCCATATAAAAGCGGAGATAAAAACATAAAGGAAAATTCAAGCGGTTCGGTGATGCCCGTTAGAAATGAGGTTAGGGCTATACCAGCAAGCAAACCCGCTGTTTTTTTCCGCTGCTCAGGCTTAGAAGCAGCAATCATAGCAAAGCCTGCTGCCGGAAGACCAAACATCATAATAGGGAAGAAACCAGTCATAAAAATTCCCGCTGATGGATCCCCTGCAAAAAACCGGTTCAAGTCACCAGTAGCTCCTTTATATTCCCCGAATACAAACCAGACAAGACTGTTTAATACATGATGGAGACCTACAGGAATAAGCAGCCTGTTAAGGAGCCCATAAAGACCAACACCTATAGCCCCTGCACCAATTATCCAGTGGCCAAGAGCATTTATAGCCGATTGGATTGGCGGCCATATAAACCCGAAAATCCCTGCTAATATGACCATAGAAGCTGCGGTTATGATCGGAACAAATCGTTTACCGCCAAAGAAGCCCAGCCAATCAGGCAGCTTTATTTTGTAAAAACGATTATAAAGACTTCCTGCAACAATACCTGAAAGTATCCCGCCCAAAATTGCCATATTGATGTCTTTGTTGATTGCTTTTGTACCCTCTGTTAGAACTAGATACCCAATTGCACCCGCGAGACCTGCTGCCCCGCTTTGGTCCCTTGATAAGCCAATCGCTACCCCGATCGCAAAAATAAGGGCCAAATTAGCGAAAATGGCGTTTCCGGAAGCTGCTATAAAGGGAATATCAAATAAATCCTTTTGTCCAAGCCTAAGTAATAACGCTGCAGCCGGAAGTACAGCAATCGGAAGCATTAATGATTTACCGATTCTTTGCAAAAAACCAAGCATATGTACACTTCCCTCTCAAGTTATTCGTATTTTTAATTGCATAAGTCCAACCTCTTAAGACAAACATAAGCATTATTAAATTCAGTTTAAAATATGTAATTTATGCATATTTTTACAAAAACGAAGGAGAGCTTAAAAAATGAATAAATCCTTCCTTATAAAAGATGTAACGATTTATGGCGAAAATGGACCTTTTAAAAATGCTTTTCTGAAAGTTTCAGACGGCATTATTTCGGAAATGGGAGAGATAGAGACACTCCAGGAAAAGGATGCAGATTTTGAGGTCATTTCCTTTTCCGATCATTATTCTTTATTGCCTGGATTTATTGATGTCCATATTCACGGCGCAGGTGGAGCTGATACTATGGACGCAACACCAGATGCCTTGACAGTCATGGCTGAAACACTTCCCCGTGAAGGCACTACAAGCTTTCTTGCCACGACTATCACCCAAAGCAGTGATGCCATTGAAAAAGCACTTGAAAATGCCGCCCAATTTATTAAAAAAAATAATGAGCCAGGAAAAGCCGAGGTTTTAGGAATTCATCTTGAAGGTCCCTTTATCTCTCCTAACATGGCAGGGGCACAACCCAAGCAATTTATTACCAGCCCTGATACCGATACTTTTAAAAAGTGGCAGGAACTTGCGTCAGGTCATATCAGGCTCGTTACTCTAGCACCTGAACAAGAAGGCGGGATTGAATTAACAAAGTATCTAAAAGATTTAGGAGTTATCCCTTCCATTGGCCACTCGGAAGCTACCTACCGACAAGTGTTGGAAGCAGTTGAGGCTGGTGTGAGCCATGCCACCCACCTCTTTAACCAGATGCGCGGTTTGCATCACAGGGAACCCGGCGTTGTGGGTGCCGTTTATTTACGAGATGAAATAATGGCTGAATTAATTGCAGATACGATACATGTCAGTCCAGAAATGATCAACATCTCCTACCGTCTGCTTGGAAAAGAGCGGCTTGTCCTTATAACCGATGCCCTCCGTGCCAAATGCCTTAAAAATGGCATCTATGATCTTGGCGGGCAGGAAGTCACAGTCAGCGATGGAAAAGCTCAGTTGAAAGATGGCACCCTCGCCGGCAGTATTCTTAAAATGAATGAGGCCATTATCCATATGCTAAAATTCACCGATGCAAATCTTATCGATTTAGTCGAAATGACGTCTGGGAATCCTGCGAGAGAATTGAATATCTTTAACAGAAAGGGCAGCATTGCCAAAGGAAAGGATGCGGACTTAGTCATCCTTGATGAAAATTATGATGTCGTGCTTACGATGTGCAGAGGTAAAATAGCTTATCAAAAATAAGGAGGTGTCCAGTTTGGACGTCATAGAGGTTTCAAATTATGAAGAAATGAGTCAAAAGGCTGCTAATATTGTAATAGAAACTATTAAAGAAAATGTCCGAACCGTGTTGGGCTTGGCAACTGGGAGTACCCCTAAAGGAATGTATCAGGCCTTAATTGATGATCATGAAAAAAATAAAACCTCCTATCAAGAGGTTCGGACCGTTAACCTAGATGAGTATGTTGGTCTGGCTCCAACCGATCCTAACAGTTATCACTTTTTTATGAGAGAAAATCTGTTTGATTCCATCGATATCCCGGGTGGAAATAACCATATTCCGAATGGATTGGCAGAGGACCTGGAAAAGGAATGCAACAGATATGATTCTCTCATTTCACATTTAGGCGGTATAGATTTGCAAATTCTCGGAATTGGGGTTAATGGGCATATCGGTTTTAATGAACCAGGAACTACTTTTGATTCTAAGACCCATATTGTTTCTCTAACTGAATCTACCCGCCAGGCAAATGCCCGTTTTTTTCGAAGCATTGAGGAAGTGCCCACCAAGGCAATCACTATGGGAATTAACACCATCCTCCAGAGTAAAAAAATTATCCTGTTAGCATCGGGTGCCCAGAAGGCGGATGCAATTAAAAAGCTTCTTGAAGGTAAGGTGGATAAAGACTTCCCTGCTTCCGCCCTCTGCCCTCATTCCAACGTTACACTTATTGCAGACACAGAGGCATTATCAAAAGTAGAAGAAGTTAATTCATGTTAAGTGAAAAAGCATGCCGACTTAGGCATGCTTTAGCAATTTCAACATTTCACTCAAACAAGTTTAATTAAGATTATTTACTGTTAATATAGTTTTTACCTTTTTCTCTATTTCCTCGGTTAACAAACCTGGTTCACGTGATCCGCTTCTCTTTTTTAAAACTATCTGATTTACGGCTGCTTTTATTCCTAAGAAAAATGGTGTACTTGCGTTATAAATGCTCATGATTGGAATAAGTTCCTCATGTGCGCCAATTGCTTCTTCATAGTTGCCTTTCCGATAACTTTCATAAAGGCTGACTGATCTTTCAGGGGCAAAAATGGAGGAACCATTAATAGAACCGGCAGATCCTAACTGCAAACCAGGAAGCAAATGATCATCAAAAGCGGAAAATACTGCAAAATCAGGTCGTTCTTTAGTTACATCTTGGATTAGCTCTCTGATATGGCCGATATCGGATATCGTATCTTTAATTCCTGCGATATTCACTCTGGATTGAGCCAGTTTTTTTACAAGGGAGCTTGATAAAGATTGTCCCGTCAACTGAGGGATATTGTAAAGTAAAACAGGAATTTTAATGCTATCCGCTACAGCAAGATAATACTCAAATAATTGATTTTCATTAAAATACCAATAATAAGGACTTACAACCAAAACGCCATCTGCACCTGCAGATTCTGCCTGCTGTGAAAGGCGTACTGTGTCTTTAAGAGAGGTCGTTCCTGTACCTATCAATACAGGCACCCTTTTATTAACATAAGAAGTCATTTCACGAACGAAACCCTCTCGTTCCTCCATAGTCAAGCTGGAGAATTCTCCCGTACTTCCCATAAATAGAATTCCATGAATTCCCTTATTGATCAACCAATCAACAAGGTATTTATTTGCCTGCCAATCAATATCTCCTGATTCCTTAAATAAAGTTACAACAGGAGGTATAATGCCGTGGAATTTGAATATTTCAGCCAACTAAATCCCCCCCCCATTTTACTGCTTACAATGCTTGCATTAACATATCTTCCAAGTCCTTCGCATTAGGGACTCTTGGATTATTGCGGACTAGTCTTGAAATTCCCAAAGTTTTTTCTGCTATATCTTTGATATTTTCTTCCTTAATTCCAATATCACTAAGAGTGGTTGGCAGCCCTATATCCTCTAAAAGCTGTAAAACTGCTTTAGAAGCAGACTGATCTGCTTCCTTTCTACTCAATCCATTAACATTAATCCCAAATGCTTTAGCGATTGCTGTCATCTTATTTGGAGCTACACTTGCATTGTAAGACATTACATATGGAAGCATTAAACCTGTCACCTCACCGTGAGGGGACTTTACTAAACCGCCAATAGGATAGGCGAGTGCATGTGATAGGGCCGTTCCAGCATTTGAGAAAGCCATTCCAGCAAGTAAACTGGCCAGAAGCATATTTGTTCTCGCTTCAAGATTGCTTCCCTGCCTTACAGCCAGAGTTAAATTTTCAGCTACCAATTCAATGGCACGTAATGCAAGTGTATCACTTATGGGCAGAGAGCCCTGAAAGAGTAATTTTCCTTCGGCATCAATACTTGAATATGGTTTAGCTGTATAAGCTTCAACTGCATGTGCCAATGCATCAATACCTGTACAAGCTGTGATATAAGGCGGTAGTTTTAACGTTAGTTCAGGGTCTAAAAGAGCCACTGCAGGTCGCAGATAATTATCGGATATACCGACTTTCAGTTGGTTTTCTGTATCTGTAACAACTGCCACTGACGTCACTTCAGAGCCGGTTCCCGCTGTTGTCGGAATAGCAATAATTGGGGCAATCGGACCTGGAACCATATGCTCTCCAAAATAATCCTTGGGGGTTCCACCATGCGCCATAAGTAAGCCGGTAACTTTTGCAAGATCAATGCTGCTGCCGCCACCAAGTCCAATAATAATATCTGTATCCTGCTTTGACCTTGCAAACTCAAAAGTTTCCAAAGCCATCTCTACAGAAGGTTCAGGCTTTGTCTCTGCAAATATTTCAATTTTATAATCTTTCTTTCGCAACTCTGTAAGTAACTTATCAAGGATCCCAGCCTGTTTTATTCCAGGGTCTGTTATAACAAAAATTCTTTCGGCCTTATAATCAGCTAAAATATCATTTAACTGACAAAGGGAACCTGGACCAAAAACGACTCTCTGGGTTGAATTAAATTCCCAAATGTTCCGCATGCTCTTCTCTCCTTTTTATAAGTTAATCACAATTATTCGTTCATCTGTCATTTCCTGTACAGCAAACCGAGGACCTTCTTTTCCTATACCGCTGTCCTTCACTCCTCCATATGGCATAACATCTGCACGGAAGGAAGATACATCGTTAATAATAACACCGCCAAAATTTAATTTATGGCTGGCTTCCATTGCAATATTTAAATTGGATGTAAATACCCCAGCCTGTAATCCATACGGAGTATCATTTGCCCTTTCAAAAGCCTCTTCAATCGTTTCGTATGGAGTAATACCAATAACAGGGGCAAAAACTTCCTCACAAATGACACGCATATCTTTTCTGACATTGGTTACAATGGCCGGATGCAAGATAGCTCCGTTCCTTTCCCCTCCAAAAACACTGGCACCACTGTCTTTTGCCTCCTGAAGCCATTCCTCAACCCTAATCGCCTCTTTTTCGCTAATCAAAGGACCAATATCAGTTTCAGGATCCTTTGGATCGCCAACTTTTAGTGTTCCTGTCAGTTGGATCGCTTTATCAACGAATGCATGGTAAATATCCTTATGGACATAGACACGCTGAACAGATATGCATGCCTGTCCTGCATTTGAAAATCCTCTCGTTACACAAAGTTCCACTGCCCTGTCCAAATCTGCTACATCATGATGAACAATATTAGGTGAATTATTTCCAAGCTCCAGTGTAACTTTACGAATGCCAGTATTGTTTTTTATCTGCCGTCCTACAAGCGGGCTACCTGTAAAGGTATACATAGCAATTCGTTCATCTTCCAGCAAATACTGTCCGGTAGTGTGTCCGTTTCCATTAATTAGATTAACAAACCCTTTAGGCAGGCCAGCTTCCATTAAAATTTCAACAAGTAAACAAGATATAATCGGTGTTTTTTCTGCCGGTTTCAATACAACCGTGTTCCCTGCGGCAATAGCAGGTCCAATTTTATGTACAACCAGGTTAAAAGGAAAATTAAATGGAGTAATAGCGCCAATAACTCCCACAGGCACACGTATAGTAAAGGCAATTTTATTATCATTTCCTGGTTGTCCTAGAGGAATCCCCTGACCGGTAATCCTCTTTGCTTCTTCAGCTGATGCAATTAGGGTTTGTACTCCTCTGTCAATTTCACTCCTTGCATCTTTTAAAGCTTTACCAGATTCCTTGACAATGGTTAAAGCTAATTCTTCCTTCCTTTGTTTAACAATCTCGACCGTTTTCAATAAAATTTCGTATCTTTGCATCGGTGAGAGTTTGATAGCTTGAAAGGTTTCATAGGCATTTTTAACAGCTTCCCTAACTTCTTCCTTAGAAGCTATAGCGATTGTTGCTATTTCTTCCCCATTATATTTATCCAAAACGGTTAAACTTTCGTTTGATTCCTTCCATGTTCCATTAATAAAATTGCCATAGTAAAGTGTTTTGCTAGTCTGAGACTGTTCCATTTGATTTGTCCTCCTACTGTAGTACGTTTTTAAGTTCTCCAATTGGTTCAATAGAGATAACCATTTCATCTCCTGGCTGAAGCCACTTCTGTTTTTCTTTTTCATATCCAAGAATAACACCATCAGGGGTCCCGGTAAAAATAATATCACCAGGCTTTAATGTCATATACTTAGAAGCATAGCTAATAATAGCAGCACAATTAAAAATCATGTCTTTAGTATTGCCCTTTTGCCGTACTTCACCGTTAATTCTGCATTCCACAGTTAAATTATTTGGATCAATTTCATCGCTTGTGACTAAATATGGGCCAATTGGCGCAAAACCATCAGGGCTTTTTCCAAGTAACCATTGATTCGTTTTGAACTGTAAATCCCTTGCAGAAACGTCATTTCCTATACTGTATCCAAAAACATAGGATAGAGCTTCTTCCTCAGAAACATTCTGTGCTGTTTTTCCAATAACGAGAACAAGCTCTGCTTCATAATCCATTTGCTCTGCTGACTGCGGAATTTTTACTTTTTCTCCATGAGCTGCTAAGGCGTTATTAAACTTACTAAATAAAATTGGAGAAGTAGGTATATCCATTTTTGATTCTTTTGCATGGTTAATATAATTTAAACCCACACAAATAATCTTCTCAGGATCAGTAATAACCGGAGCAAAGTTCAGTTCTCCCTCGGATATAAAATTATCTTTACTTCCTTCGTTAACTGCTCTTTGTAGGACTGCATTAACTGCTTGAAGGCCATCTTCCCTCAGAAGAATTAAATCGTGCATATTTTCAGGCACTTGCAGCTCGAATTTACCGGCAGCCTCTTTTAAATCTAATACACCTAATTCTGTTTTTACTCCCAGGTGAACTTCATTATTTTTTTTAAATTGTACAAGCTTCATCACAATCTCTCCTTTACGTTTACCTTTACTTATATTTTTCGAAGAATTATAATCAGTTTTTATTTAAAACAGTTTTATTTACTAGATTGTAAGGTGCTCTCCATTTAAAACACTGCATACTGTTTTAGCGGCTTTTTCATGCACAAGTGCAACACACTCAACTGATTTATAAGATATGTGAGGTAACTATAACATTATCAAAACCAATGCCCTACCTTACTATTACCTTACATTTTTTCAACTGACTAATTACATTGGCAGTCACTTGCTGTCTCCTTTATTTAAGAGCCTTTCCCTTCCAATATTTAGATTAATAGAAGGAAAAGGATTCTTTATACTGGAAAGTGTAAAATAGTTTTGTTAAACCGTTAAGGACTGTTCAAACTCTCGAATTACTTTTTCTTCCAATTTAAAATTTTTAGCCATAGTTACCAATTCTTCGAAAACTGTGTTAGGTAAGTTAATTCCTGCTTCTTTGTTCTTTGCTTTATTAAGATGCTCAATCTCTCCCGGAAGATAAATTCCATTTGCTCCCTCTGCTAATGGTGTATCCTTAATAAAATTCACATACTTGCCAATAGCTTGATAGAATAGCTGTGGATTAATAAAAGCATCAATTCTGATAGCCATAAAGAAATGGCTTATACCGTTTGGTTTATCAAGATCGTTATACATCGAGTTAATTTCTTTTCCAATGGCTCCACCGCTTAATAGTGCTGATAAAACATCAACAATTACCGCAAGTGCGTACCCTTTTGGACCTCCAACAGGGAATAAAAACCCTCCATTCACCACTTCATCCGGATCGGTTGTCGGTCTTCCCTGGGAATCAACTGCCCAGCCCTCTGGGATAGATTCGCCTTTACTTTTTGCATTTAATATTTTTCCAAGAGGCACTGTACTTGTAGCCATGTCTACCACTATAGGCTTGGAATTACCTGTAGGAACCACAATGGAGATAGGATTATTACCTACTCTTGCTGCTGCGCCTCCTGGAGGGGGCATCAGGGGTTCAACATTGCTGAGAGAAAAGCCAATCATATCATGTTCTTGAATTTTGGAAGCCCAGTACGCTGCTGCACCAAAGTGATTGCTGTTTCTTACGGCCACTGCGCTAATGGGACTTTTTTCTGCTTTCTCTAGCAAAATATCAATCGCCCTTTGGGAAACCACTTGCCCTAATCCATTATGACCATCTAAAACAGCTGTACTATCTGTCTCACGGACAATCTCTAACGCGGATTCGGGAGGAGTTACCCCGTTTGAAAGTCTGTTAAGATAATTTGAGAGCCTAATTACACCATGGCTGCTTACTCCCCTAAGATCAGCATCAACAAGTGAGGAAGATACAAATTCCGCTTCTTCGAACGGAACATTATTTTTTTGAAGTATTCCTGAACAAATTTTCCCAAGAATATCTGCTTGTACATTATGGAAATTACTCATTTGGCCAAACCTCCAGCAACTTTAATATTTGGTTCAATTTTTTCATCCCTAAGAAGAACAATATACAGAATAACTGATAGACCTCCAATAGCACCCGCTACCACTAGGGCTGCAATGAAACTATGTAATTGATCGGCCAGAAAACCAGTTAAAATGGGGGCAATCCAACCTGAAAGATTGCCAATAAAGTTTTGCATCCCTGCAAGGGTACCTACCATACCTTTTGGTGCAATATCGGCAACTACCGCCCAAGAACCACCATTTGCAAACATCATTCCACCCAAAGAAACTGCGATTAAGCCTAACGCCATATAAACATTTGTAACAAAAGCAGCAGGTATAATTGCTAACGAAAAGATCATTCCACTTGTCATAATCATCCTTCGTCCAATAATCGGTGCCCATCCATTTTTTATAAGCCTGTCAGATAAATAACCACCCAAAATGGCACCAATCGATGCAGCAATCCAAGGAATCATTGAATTAAATCCCGCTTTTAATAAAGACATATGCCTTTCTACAACAAGATAAGTCGGAAGCCATGTTAGCATGAGATAAAGCAAATAATCTTGAGCGAAAAGCCCAAATAAAATTCCCCACACATTTCGATACCTCAAAAGTTGATACCACTTTAAACCACTTGCTGGTGCTTCCATTCCACTTGCTGTTTGCCCATCAAGAATATATTCCAATTCAGCTTTATTAACTTTAGGATCATCAGCAGGATTATTTTTGAAGCCAATAATCCAGAATATCACCCATATTATTCCAAGGGCTCCTGTTACTAGAAATGAAGCTCTCCATCCGAAACTTTCAACAATCCAGGCAACAATAGGAGTCGTTAATCCTGCACCAACCGCAATCCCCATTGTAAATAACCCGTTTGCAATTCCCCTCTCCTTAGCTGGAAGCCAATCAGAGATTACTTTAGTATTTGTTGGAAAAGCAGGTGATTCACCAATACCCATTAATGCTCGAATTCCGATAAGTCCTCCTACTGAACGACCGAAAGCTGTAAAAGCACTGAATATGGACCACCAAATAATAGCGACTCCATAAGTAACTCTAGGACCCAGTTTATCTACAATACTACCAACTGGAATCTGCATTAAAGCATAAGTCCAGAAAAAAGCAGATCCAAGCAGACCGAATTCTGTTTTTGTTAATCCAATATCTTTCATCATGCCAGGACCAGCTATTCCAAAGTTTGCTCTATCCAGGTAATTAATAGAAGTAGCTAGAAAAATAAGGATTACAATTGTCCATCTCTTATTTGTCTTTTTCATAATTTCATCTCCTTTTAACAACATAATTAAGTTAATTTGTTAGGAAACGCTTACATTTTATAAATACAAGGGTAATTAGCTCTGATTAAAGTGATTTATGAATGAAAAAAAATTAAACTTTTGTTACAATAACATAATAGGGATTAATACTAAGCCTTTTTGCGCTGGTTTTATCCTTTCCCTGGCATGACCAGGAAACTTCCGAGAGTAATGTGTGGGTCGCCAAACCAATAACACATTGCTCTTTTTTTACGCTTTTAAACTATTGCTTCCAACCTCTTTATACATCTCGATAAATGACTCTTTAGTCTCGTCAAGATGCGATTTCAGGTGAACCTTTGCTGTTCCATCCTTCAAACCCTCAATTATCCGCCTGTGCTCATCAATCACTTCTTCTCTTCTCGATTTTCTATTTAAGACCCGTATTCCCACCCGAAGCATCATATCTGAGATTTGTTCAGAAAAAGCTCTAATTCGGCTGTTGTCTGTTAAATCATAAAGCAGACTATGAAATTCTCTATCAAGGGACATAAAATCAAAATCTGATTGGTCCTTTTCTTCTTTACTCATTTTGTTCAGAATAATTTCCAACTGTCTTGCTGTTTCTTGTTCTTTCCCAGTCTCGATAAGGAGCTCAATTATTCCAGGCTCAATGATCTTCCGAAGCTGGAACAATTCATCAATATCTTTTAATGTTACTGGTTTTACATAAGTTCCTTTATATTGGATTGTATATACCCAGCCTTCCGACTCCAGTATTTGAATTGCCTCCCGAAATGGTGTACGACTTATTTTGAACCTTTCGAGAACCAGTCTTTCGGTAATGGCATCATCATCTTTAAATGCACCAGTAATAATTGCTCTTTTAACAATATTATAGGCCTGCATTTTTAATGGAGCAGGAACAGAAAAGTCAATATTCATTCTCTCACCTCCTTATCAGAAATTTATAACAAAGTAATATATAATACTTAATATTCAAAATATTATATATCATATATAATATATTAGTATCAATCTTATTAAAAAGCAAATATTAAATATACTATATTTTTCGAATTATTTAATTTTAAAATTATTACTCTCCAGTACCTTCATCATTGAAAAAGACCCCTAATAAGGAGTCTTTTAACTAATTGTTCACTTTGTAATATCGTTTCAATAACCTAAGAAAATCTCATCATCCCGGTGATAACCGCCATATCCCATTCCTGGATATCCTCCGGTTCCCATGCCAGGAAACCCGCCGTGGCCTAATCCTAACCCTGGAAAGCCTCCATGTCCCATGCCGTAACCTGGATAGCCTCCATGTCCCATGCCGTAACCTGGATAACCTCCATGTCCCATGCCGTAGCCTGGATAACCTCCATGTCCCATGCCGTAACCTGGATAACCTCCATGTCCCATGCCGTAACCTGGATAGCCTCCTGCTCCCATGCCGTAGCCTGGATAGCCTCCTGCTCCCATGCCGTAGCCTGGATAGCCTCCTGCTCCCATGCCTGGATAACCACCATGGCTCATGCCATACCCTGGGTAGCCTCCACCCATAGCTGATGAAAAGCCGCTTGATTCAATGCCAGTACCGGGGTAACCGCCTGTGCCCATACCCATATTCCCAAATTGTCTATCCATTTTTAATCTCTCCTCCTCAGATAATTACAAAGTAGTGTATGTGTCCATATCCAAAAAGGAATGGTTATTCGCCCATATGAAATGTTTAGAGGTTTATTTATTACCCCTAAATATTTATGTTAAGATTTTAATAGCTTATATATAAAGGGAGGACAGGATGATGAATATAATTGATTTACATTGTGATGCGCTGATGAAATTGCAGGATGCTAAAGGAACTTTAAGTTTTTTAGACTCTCCGGAATTGGAAACAAATAAAACAAGATTGCAAAAGGGAAATGTTAAGGTTCAGTGCTTTGCCATTTTTATCGAGCCCGATATCCCTTCTGATCAAAAATTTCAAGCCGCATTAGGACAGGTGGATTATTTTTATAAGGAAGTATTGGGGGAAAATCCTGATATGGTCCATATAAAGGACTGGTCTGACTTTGATCATTTAAAAATTGGCCAAATTGGCGCTATGTTAACGCTTGAGGGTGTTGATGCCATCGGGAATGACATTTCTAAATTACATATTCTTTATCAGCTTGGGGTTCGATCTGTCGGACTTACCTGGAATAATGCAAACTTGGCTGCTGATGGAGCGGGAGAGCCACGTGGTGCTGGCCTTACCCTTTTTGGGAAAGAAATTGTTCAATTTCATAATGAACATCAAATATTAACAGACGTATCCCATTTATGTGATAAAGCGTTTTGGGATGTAATGGTTATAGCCAAATACCCAATTGCCAGTCATTCCAACTCTCGAGCACTATGTAACCACCGCCGCAATTTAACCGATGAACAAGCTAGAGCTATGTTTCAACAACGCGGACTCGTCCACGTTGTTTTTAATCCCCCTTTTATAACTGAAAATGGGAAAGCTGGAATTTCTGATTTAATTAGGCATATTGATCATTTCTGTTCGCTAGGCGGAGTGAAACAAATTGGACTTGGTTCCGATTTTGACGGTATTTCTACATTTATTACCCATCTGGAGGATGCTTCTAAAAACCAAAACCTTATTAATGAGCTTCTAAAGTTTTATAAGGAAGAAGAGGTTCGTGGCTTTGCCTATCAAAACTTCCTAGATCTCCGACCAGGCTTTGGCAGATGAAGATTCGAAATAATGGCAGAATAATCGGGCTGCTTGAAACTGGTTCAAAAAATTGTATTACTGATGTTAAAGGCGTTGCTGTTGGCCATGTGACACTTGATTATCCACTTGATGAAGCAGGAAATGAATACGCCTGTACAGGTGTTACAGCCGTTTTGCCACATGACGGGAACCTATTTAAAGAAAAAGTTACAGCTGCCAGCTATGTTCTCAATGGTTTTGGTAAAACAACTGGGCTGGTCCAACTGAATGAACTGGGTGTCCTGGAGTCCCCTATTATGCTGACAAATACCTTTGGTGTCCCTGCTGTTACCCAGGGAGTACTTGAATATATGCTTAAGGAGAATGCGGAGATTGGTGATACTACTGGAACTATTAATATTGTCGTTGGGGAGTGCAATGACGGTTATTTAAATTCCATCCGGCAGTTTCCTGTTAAACCTCAGCATGCAATGGAAGCGATCAATAAAGCTTCTGACGGTCAGGTAATAGAAGGAGCTGTCGGGGCAGGAAAAGGAATGGTATGCTTTGGCTATAAAGGCGGCATCGGCACCGCGTCCCGGAAGGTGGAAGACTTCACAATTGGCTGTCTCGTTTTAACCAATTTCGGAAAAAAAGAAGAGTTTTTCAGCTTTCAAATAGTGGAAGGTAATGGGATAGCTGAAGCCTCTGATGGATCCATTATTATGGTCCTTGCGACCGATGCTCCATTAAGTGACCGGCAGCTTCAGCGGGTTGCTAAACGCTGCGGAATTGGTCTTGGAAGAACAGGAAGCCACTTAAGCCATGGAAGTGGTGATATTGTTATTGCCTTTTCTACCGCCCACAAGATTCCTCACTTTTCAGAGGATAAAGCTGAAACCCGAGTACAGCTTAGGGAGGACCATCCTATTATGAACCAGCTTTTTACAGGAGCAGCTGAAGCAGCTCAGGAGGCAATTTTGAATTCTTTATCCCAGGCTGAAACAACAAAAGGAAGAAACGGCCGGGTTGTTGAAAGAATTTCATTTTAAAAAATAGCAACTAGTGTTATTGAGAACTCCTTCTGCTGAGAATCAATTTATTCGTTCTCAAGATTTCCTTTGAAGCACTTTTCGACTGATAATTTGATTGTGTTTGTTCTCAAGCCAGCGGTTTTTAGCTTTGCCAACCGTATTTTGAATCACTTTATGCACATTTTTAGACAACTTTCTCTTCTGCTGAGATTAAATCGATCCTGCTCACGAATGACTATTAAACACTTTGATTGGTTTTGTTCCTTTTTTATAAACGCGAAAGAAATTAGTGAAATTTTTATAATCAAAATGAGCATAATAAAAACGATTAAATTTTGAAAGTGAGATGATGACGGTTGTCAAATCAAGGCAGACAAAATAAGGATCAAACGAGAGAACAAATCGAGAAACAGGATAATAGAAATGACATTGAATTAGGAAGTGACTTTCAAATAGGGAACTCGAAGTCACAGAGTCAGAAAAAAAGTGGGCGTCAGGCTAATAAAAAATAGAACTTTAAGCGGGATAATAAGAAAGCTAGGCCCAATGTCCTCATAAGTCATAATTGTTAACAATTAAAGATTCAACATTAAAGAAAAAGCATGCCAACCCGGCATGCTTTTTCGCGTATTATGGTAATTTTACAAAATTCTTTAGGAAGTCACGTGCTGACGATGTGTCGAGACGGAAAATAACATTTGTCGACTTGCACATAGAGTCGCCAGTAATTGTAATACCTGCAACCATATCCGTTTCCTCGTCCCCTGAGCCAAGGAAGTTCGGTCCGCCAGAATCTCCATAACAGGTACCTGAATCACCGGCTGCGTCATTTTGAGAGAGGCGAAGCCAGGTTTTATTCAGTGCACTAAATTGGGAAACAGAGACTCTCTTCAAGCCATCATATGGGAATTCTGCACCGCCGGGCTGGTTAACAGGGTCTTGTACCCCATACCCAACTGCTGTAAAAGTTTGATCATTCATTTGCCCTTTTGCAGCCATTTGATCAAATAGACCTGCGGCAGGAAGTTTTGCAGGCATAATACCTTTTATTGGTTTAACTAATTGAACAACTGCAATATCACCAGTATCCGATTGAGCCTGATTATATGCTGGGTTTGTTATTGCATGTCCGGCATAAAGTGTTTGATTTGTTATAGGATCAACATCTTCATCAAAGCTAATCCAAACAGTGTTATTGTCAGGCAGATCAGCGGTACAGTGGGAAGCAGTTAAAAATGTATCTGAATCAATTAGAGTTCCTGTACAAATGTGACGCTTCTCTCCATTTTCCTCCACTATTAAAGCTCCAACATTTTTATGCTTGCCGTTGTCAGGCTCTCCATAAGTAATGGCACCTGCAGACTGGGCAAATAATGTAACTGCCAGCCCAACTGCAGATAATAAAGTAAACACCTTCTTCTTTTCTTTCATCTTCCAACCTCCTTATAAATATGTAAATTTCGATTTACTGAGACTCATTTAAAGCCTCAAAATCCCGTTTGGATATTCCTAATATTTACATAATATAATATTTTAAGAGGAAAAGGAAAATATTTCTTAAAATAGTTCTCTTGACCCATTTGATGTTTATTTCAAAAAGTTTTCGATCAATGAAATTTGATTCTCTGTATTTAAAGCGGGAGCATGACCCAGCTTTGGTAGTGTCACCAGTTGACAGTTCTCTTTCTTTTCCATTTTTTCAGCTACGTCAAGCGGCAGTACATCTGAAATTTCTCCACGTATTAGAAGAGTTTGTGATTGGATGGCTTCCCAATGGTTCCAGAGATTTAAATCTTCTGTATGCTGAAATTGCAAGGAAATATTGGGATCATAATCAGGACTAATGCCTCCTCCATCCCTTCGTCTGCATGAAAATTGGGTAAAATCAACCCACTCCTGCTCACTTGAAAGGCCAAAGGTAACATATATCGTTTGATAATATTTCACTAGCTCTGAAAAAGTATTAAATTGGGGCGGAGAACCTACATAACTGATAATCCGTTTAATCCCTTCGATATCCTCGACAGCATTTTCAGAAGCCCCGGCTCCTATGTCATTCAATACTAAATGGCTAATACGGTTTTGATATTCTGGGGTTCCGGCAATACGTATACCAATGGCTCCGCCCATTGACGTACCGACCCAGCGAACTTGCTGGATTCCTAGGTGGTCTAGCAATCCAATTGCCAAATTGCTGTATTTTTCAAAACTATAATCCTTTTCTGGAGATGAACTCCACTGGCTCAATCCCCGCCCGATTGTATCAGGGCAAATGACATGATACTCCTCTGCTAAATGCCGGGCAAGAATATCAAAATCCCGCCCGTTTCTGGTTAATCCGTGCCAGCAAACAACAGTTGGTTTTTCTGTATCTCCCCATTCTGAAAAATGAACTTCCATTCCATTAATTGTGGCAAATCTCGACTTAGGAAATAGCAATTTACAAACCTCCTATATTTTGTTCTGATTAATAATTCGCCTAAGAAATTTATATACCTTCATTGCTAAAAAAAAAGAACTGCCCAAGGCAGTTAGTTTGCTTTTAGAACAATGGAAATTCCCCGGAATTCCAGAGGAACGGTTATTAAAAATAATAAAGAGGTGAAATTGTAATTATGATGAAACAAGTAAACTATTTTTACCTATAAAGATTAAGAACATATTTGTCATTAAAGCTGGAAAGAGTATAAACCAACATTTGTTCATCACAAATTGGAGACCATTTTTGGACTGAAAAGTCTAATTAAATCATCATCAGAAACATGAGCGAAAACGGAACACAGAAGAACTGCAAAAATAAAAAAGAGTGGGTCGTTTCGTTTTAAGGTCAACTTATGATTCCCCACTACTTTACCTTTCTATTTTTCAATAACCTCTTAATCATTCGAATTTGACCGCGGTGATTTATTTCGTCCTCGATAACATGGAACCACATCCAGTAGTGGTTATATGGAAGGCCATTTTCCCAATTCTTTGTTTCCGTGAGCCACTGGTCGTCCTGAGTTTTTAACAATGATAAGGTATTGTCCCTGATAGATGCTAAACGATTAAAGTAGTAATCAAGTGAATGTCCTCGAAACTTTTCTCTTGCCAGATTTCCAAGCTCGAGAGCTGTTCCCCATTCTATACGTTCTACTTCGTTAATATCTCTGTCTTCAACAGAAATAATTTGATGTACAAATTCAATAGAGGCAATATGCATTAAAAGCGATCCAATAGTGTTTGAACTTTCATCGGGCAGATAATCCAGGTCTTCCTTAGTTAATCCTTGGAGGTCACTTAAAGTAACTGCCCTTGTGTGCTCCAACATGGAAACTAGGTCGCCAATTTTCTCTGTATAACCCGGTATATGCTTTATACAATAGTTAATCATTCTTCCTTCCACCCCCTATTCTCCATTTAACCTTAAATCAGTATGGAGAAATAGGCTGATATTTATTGGATATATATGGTATAATTAAATTGACTTTAGAAAAACTTGGCATTCCCCAAGTCTCTTTGGCGGAGGCCCTAGTTTTACTTATCACGCTTAAATCGGCACATCCCTGTCCTTTCGCCTGACTAGGACTTCCTCGGAAAAGCATGTGCTTTTCCTTCGTGCGATGATAATGCTGCCGAAGCCTTCCTTGTCCCGTCCGTCGTGCGTTCAGAATTTAGGGATATAAATTCTGTTAGCTAAAAGAAAAGCAAAACCATTTCGGTTTTGCCCTTTTTTCCGTATTTCACCTTCCAAATATTTCTCATTTGACAATCCGCTCCTGCCCATATCTCTTCTGCCCTCTTTGCATATGGTATAAAGACCCATATGAAAGGTGGTGTTGTATATGTTCTATGGTGGTTATGGATACGGCGGATACGGCTGTGGAGGCTGTGGTTTCGGCGGCGGTTTCGCATTGATTGTAGTACTTTTCATCCTTTTAATTATCGTTGGCTGCTCTTGTTTTTACTAAGCCAGAATTGAAAGCGCTGAGCAAAACTCAGCGCTTATTTTATTTTCAGTTTAGAAAAATAACTCATGATATCACTTGTAATCCAACACAATTGATGTTATTCTTAAAAAGAATTATTTTTGTTCGGTGTAAAGGATAGTATAAGTACAAACTTTTCGTCTTAATGATCACTGAGAGCAAGGATAGTAACACATTGTGTGTGAAACACACTAGGAGGCAACAAAAATGGAAAATGGTAAAGTAAAATGGTTTAACAGCGAAAAAGGATTCGGATTCATCGAGCGCGAAGGTGGAGAAGATGTATTCGTTCATTTCTCAGCGATCCAAGGCGAAGGGTTCAAAACTTTAGAAGAAGGTCAATCAGTGACTTTTGATGTTGAGCAAGGTCAACGTGGCGCGCAAGCAGCTAACGTTCGTAAAGCTTAATCTAATTTCAACCATTATAAAAGACTCTTTTTTAGAGTCTTTTTTTATTATGAAAAAAGCACTCATAATTTTATGAGTGCTTTTTTGCGTTACTCTGCCTTGCTAAAGATAGCTTGTTGTACATTGCCGAAAGTTTTTAATGATGAAAAGTCGATACCAGCATTTACAATTAATGTCGCCAGGTCTGGGCGGATACCTGTAAACATAGACTCTACACCTAAAAGATTTAATACACGGTGGATCTTAAAAATTAAACCTGCCACTTCCTCATCAATTGTCAGCATTCCTGAGAAATCAATGATCAAACACTCTATTTTTTGTTGACTTATCTTAGGAATTACACGATTCATAATATGATCACTGCGATCTAAATCCAACTCCCCGATTAAAGGCAGAATGGCAATACCATTTTGAATCGGAACAATCGGTGATGATAGCTCAGTAATAACCTTTTGACTCTTTTGCTTAGATTCTTTCGATAAACGTTCCCTTTCAATAATCGTCTGAGTGATACTCAAATCAAGAAAATAACTAGTACGGCTATTCACAAATACTACTTCTTCTGTGGCCAGGCCTTGCTCAATAGAAATCTTTGTAATCATCTTTATAAGCTGCAGCCGTGATGCGGCATAAGGCTTAATTAAAGCTGAGATGTCATCCATTTGAAAATTAACTTCTGCTTGAGTTTGCTGCTGATTTTTTTTGTGCCATTCCAAAAAACTTACTGCTGCTGTTTCTTCGTTTAACTCTAAAGTATTGCCAAGGAACTCCAAAAATTCAGCATTGGTCGTCACAGCTCTTTCGACAACTTCATCAGGAAGATTTATCTCTAATTTACCAACATTATAATCAACTATTTTTCTGCTAATGGCTGCGGCATTTTGTACTAAATATTCTGCAAATTTTTCTAATGGTTGCACTGTTACGCTCCCCCGTATTTCAATATTTCTTAATCATTCCCTCACATGATTATATCATATTTACCTAGCACCATATATTTAACAACTCTAAGTAATTAAAGTACAAAATAACAATACAGCATAAAAACCCCGCTCATAAATGAGCGGGGAAGTTAAATTAAAAGATTATTAAAGACTGCCTATATAATTTAAAGAATTTAAATCCTCAGTATCTTTTTCTCCATCCAGGATTTTTTGGACATCTCTTAGTGCATCTTTAAGTTCTACTGACTCCCCTTTTTTTCCGGTAAAAGCTTCGGCCACATAAAACGGCTGGGTCAAGTAGGCTTCCAGTCTTTCGCCCCGGTTATAAGTCTGAAGCTCTGAAGCTGGGATGCCGTTTAGCCCTTTTACATTAACTAAGGACCTTAATTCCCGATAGCGCCGTAATAATTTTTGAGCTCTTTGCTGGACGGAAAGGTGCTGCTGTTCGAGACTTGCCCCCTCCAGAACTGAAGAAGTAGAATAAATGGGGTTTACGGCAGGAAATTTTTTTCTGGCTGCGAGGTCTGCATCAAATTGCCAAAGGGTCTCTAGCGGGCCGTAAGGAAGTTCTTCATCCACGGACTCTCCCTTTAAGTCAAGAAGAAAGGTTGTTACGGATTGAATGTTAGCATTTTGAATTTGTTCCTGAAGATTATAAATTTCACCCGTAAGAACATGGGAACGATCTGCAGTAAAAATAATATCCTTTGTAGCACCGAAATCTGAGATTTTCTCAAAGGCTTCATTAATGGAATTTACTACAACATCTGTTTCATCTTTAATATCATCCAGTTCAGGGTGTTTATCCTGAGGCTGAAGCAAAATCACTGCGTAGCCTTCTTTCTTGAGCCTATGGAATAATTCAGCTAGAATAACAAGCTGCCCCATTCCATATCTGGCAATTAAACCAACAGTCCCTCCCTTCACAATAGGAGCGAACAAATCCAGCGTTTTAATTTTAGTTTCAATCATCTCCACACTCTCCCCTCTTAATACGAGCTCATCCAAACTGCATTGTGCCAATTCTGCAAGTGCAGCTAAAGTCCGAACTTCCGCACGGCCTAGGGGAATTTTTCCTGTACATAAATTGGAAACTGTGGCAGGACGCAATCCTACTGATCTGGCGGCACTCGTTAGGTTTGGCACCTTTTTTCTTAATAAAGAAACATTTAATCTCAATTTTTCCATAATTTCACCTCCTCTTACTTTTAAAGGTAATATATTTTACTCTAAAATGCAATAGTTTTACTTTGAAAAATTTTTTTATTACTCTTGAAAGTATTTTTAAGATTTATTCACTTCGTTTTTTCCATTGCTGTACATTTTTATAACCTAAACTGGAAAAAGTAATCCTATCATCAAAAAGGGGGGATTACACCGTGCCGAAAATATATGAAGAGATTCTCGGAATTAGCATTAGAGCGCGTCATCGAGAAGAAATAGGCATACAAGAAACAGAAGATCTTTTTAAAAGACCCATCCTGCATAGGCAGATCTCGGGAAACAAGGTCTATACACCTTTTAAACTTTGGGAAGAATAATCGAAACAGGAAAGAAGGTTTATAATGGCAGAAGTGAGAAAAGATCTCCAATCAGCAGATCGAAATAATAAGGATATGGATGGCGGTCCGATTGGGGGCCAATTGAATAGCGACAACTCATTTAGTGATACTGGGCTTGAAAACGCAAGAAAGCTTGAGGATGCAACAAATAAAGAAACTAAATAAACAAACATTAAAAGACCTTCCCATTATGGAAAGGTCTTTTCTAATTTACGCAGGAACAGCCTCTTTTTGCCTCTGGACTAAAAATGCCGTAAGCAGAGCAAAAATACTTCCTATAAAGCCGAAAATAAATATATGATGGATTCCAACAATGAAACTGGAGCCTGCTGTTAAAAGTGCTCCCATTACGGTCACTCCTATAGCTGTACCCATGTTTCGGCAGAACATAAAGAATGAAGTCGAAATCCCTTTTTCATGCCCTCCTACCAGCTGCTGAACGCCAATGACGCCCACTGTTGTCAGTAAGCCGAAAGCCAGACCCTGAACGATCATAACTGCGAACACAAACCAGAAACCGTGACCTTCATTTAATAGAGTTAGTAAGATCCCGGACAGGAACAACAGTGCATTACCGATTATTAATAAAATACGATACCCATATTTTAAAATCCACTTTCCTGCAGGCACTGCAGCAGCCATCCAGCCTATCGCAGTTCCCAGTAACGCTACACCGCTCATAAATAAAGAAAGATGTTTTACATTTTGCAAAAATAATGGAATGAAACTTGAAGTTCCGAATAATGCAACCGTGCCTATAAAGGCGTTCAAGTTGATTCGCGATATCATTTTATTTTTAAACATGGTAAGCGGAACAATTGGTGAGACTTGTTTTTTCTCATAAAAGTAAAAAATCACAAGAATAACCACTCCGATTATGAAGAATAAAACTCGATTTTCTTTTATTACTGTATCTAAGAGAAGGAAGGTAACGCCTGCCGCAAAAAGAATTGCACCAAGATAATCGACACTCGCTTTTTTTGGCTCGTAATGTTCCTGGTATGGCATTAGTGTTAAAAAGGCAACTAAGCATACCGGTAAATTAACAAAGAAAATCCATCTCCATGTCATATATTCGACGAAGAAAGAACCAAGCAGCGGAGCAAGAACGGCAGAAAGCCCCCACATTGCTGTGAATAAGGCCTGAATTTTCCCTCTCTTTTCTACTGGGAATAAGTCACCAGCAATTATAGCCGGGAATGGCATCATGAATCCTGCTCCTATCCCCTGAATGGCCCGGAAAACAACTAGCTGGACCATGCTTCCGGAGAGGCCACATAAAAGTGAGCCGAATAAAAATAAAATAATTCCTGAAGCGAACACTTTCTTCCTTCCAAATAAATCCGAAAGCCTTCCTGCTACGGGTGAAAGAATAGTGCTTGTAATCATATAGGAAGCAAATGACCATGCATATAAATCAAATCTCCCCAGTTCTTTTGCAATAACTGGCATTGTGGTGTTCATGATAGTTGTATCAATTGATGCCACCAGCATTGCAAGCACAATACTGAACATTACTGAAACCCTGTTTTTCATTTCTCTATAATCCCCCTCTTACAATCAAAACTAAATTGTACTTTATTGTTGTCGTTTAGAGAAGTAAAATGTCTTTTATTATGTGGGAATTTTTCTCTTTCCTTTTTTTACGTTGCTAGTGATTAGAATAAAAGGCTGACACCTGTACAAAACTACAAAAAAGGAGGTTATACGTTATGCGTCATGCATTAGCAATTGCGATAAAATTTATTGCAACTCTTTCCGTTCTGGGCCTAATTCTTGGCTTGTTCTACAATATGAGTTTTGGTGATATTTTAACTGCAACGATCATTCTAGGACTCGTGGGCTATGTATTGGGTGACTTATTTATTTTACAAAGATCCACGAACCTAATGGCAACTATCGCAGACTTTGTATTAGCCTTTGTCGTTGTCTGGTTTGTTGCTGCGAATATGACCACAATCGATAACATATTTTCCGCTTCGCTTATTTCAGCACTCGGCGTGGCAGTTTTTGAATACTTCTTCCACCGTTTTGTTCCCGATATTGATATGAAGCAAGCTTCTGAGCAACGGAATCAAGGACCAAAACAAATGCGTCCTCAATATCAGACAGAAGTCTCCCGGGAATTAAGACCTGTAAGTCTAAAAAAGGAACCACTTCATAATGAAATTCAAAATTATCACCAAGGATCAGAAAACTTATCCTATCAAACCGAAGCTTCTGGTGATTTAACACCATTAAATTTATATAATAAAAAGGACAGCCAGCAAAACATCGGACAAGGACAAGGTAATCAGCAACATCAACCAAATGCTTCTGACGTCTTCAAACCTGCTGGCCTGGAATATAGCAGTGGGCTGAGCCAAGACCCTGGGCAAGGTGAAATGAATTCGAAGTATCAAAATGAAGTTTCAAGTGAAATCCAACCTAAAAATTCCAATTTACAAAGTAAGAATAGTAACAATGCTAATAACAGCAGTGAGAATAGTAATAGTGCTAATAACAACAGCGAGAATAACTTAACAGAAGGACTACAGAATCAGGATTACCCAACTGCAGCTCCATACGCCTATACACCTATCCTGTCGGACGCAAATGGACAAAGTTCTATGGATATTCAATACCAGCCAGGTGTTTCTAATCTTTTAACCCCTGTTAAACCAGATGTTAGAAGCGATGAGAAAAACCAGGATCAGGAAAAATAATCATTCGCCAAGTCCTTATTGGCTGATGCCTAGTTTGTCTTATCACGTTCAAAAGGCATTTCCTGTACCTTTCGCCTGACTAGGACTTCCTAAGAAAAGCTAATGCTTTTCTTTCATGCGATCATATTGCTGACGAAGCCTTTCTTCTCCTGTCCGTGGTGAGTTCAGTTTTAAAAGAGGGAGGATCTTTATTACGATCTCTCCCTTTTACTGTTATGTATGGTTTGCCGGCTGTTTTGTTGTTTAATGAAACACCACTCTTTGCAGCTTGCCTCTACCTTTTTTCGTAGTTGCCCCTAAGCAGTATAAATTAAATTTCTTCTGCTAAATCATAAAAAATCTTCCCTATCATTTTTTCATAATGTTCTTTTATCTTTTTTTCATCTATCGTCAATACTTTTCGATCATACATAATCCACTTACCTTCAACCATCACATGCTTTATGGATTCTTTTTGTATATTGGTTAAGAGGTTATGTAGATAGTTCGAGAAGTTCCCCTTCTTAACTAAAGGATACAGCGAAGGATCCTTTTTTATAAAGACAAGGTCTGCTTTATTACCGTCTTGAATGGAGCCGATTTCACCATCAAGTCCATATGCTTTTGCTCCGTTTAATGTCGCCATTTGAAAAATATCCTCCGCAGAAAACTCAGTTACTTCAGTATTTAGCTTTAGCAAATAATAGGCCATACGCATGACTTCCCACATATCTGTATGTGCGTAATCTGTGCCCAGGCACACATTCACCTTTTGCCTCAGCATTTCCTTTACATTTGCCTGCCCTGCTCCGGACCAAAGATTCGAAATAGGACAGTGGACAACCGAGCTGCGTTTCTCAGCTACATGCCTTATATCTTTTTCCGACATGTGGACACCATGGTAAAGAACTGTTTTGTCATCCAGTAGTCCACGCTCAAAATAAAGCTCTACACTGGACTTTCCGAAGTTGGAATATACTATCTCTTTTCTCCACCCGTTTTCCATACAATGCGTTAATAAAATTTCAGAAGGATATTCCTCCTTTAATTTTTCCAGTGCAGCCAAACTTTCCTCTGTTATATCTTCTTCCTCAAGTAAATGAGCGCCATAAGAAACATTGCGATTTACTTTCCCGGCATAATTAGCAATCTTTCCATGAGTATCCACTATTCCGCGAATCCCCAATTCATTTATTCCGTCAGCCAACATTTCCGGATAATCCCCTGGATCTCCGTCACTTACAAAGGTCACCCCATTTTTGACCATTTCAATATAACTATGCTGTCCAATTAACACAAACTCTTCTTTTGTTGTTTTAGTATCCAAGTAATTGAAAAGGTGATTTTGAAGCTCACCCTGCTCGCTGTCATTGCACCATTCCTGAATGGGCATTTCCCTCATCAAACCCTTTGCAAGGGACGAATAGCTATGAAAATGGGCATTCACTAACCCTGGAATAACAAGATAATCGCTGCAATCCATTACCGTTTCATAATTTTCCTCAACCGCAGCGATATTAATTTTTCCTCCGTCTATTCCTAAGCTTCCCTTTTCAAAATGAAAGCTTCTATTTAAATACGTAATATTTTTTAAAAACATCCATTTTCCTCCTTTACTTCCTCACTGTTCCTATTTTTCCAGTTAAAGAGGGAATTGTCTATTTCTTTTTGGGCAATCTACTTGACATAAACATAAATAGGAGTAGAATTAAAAAAGTCAAATATTAGTTACCTAGGGTAACTATTTGATCATTTGGATCAGGAGGGTTGCTATGCAAGGCTTTTTTCAGCGTTTTCTAATGTTATACCGGCCATTAATCAGTAAATTAAATGAATTGCTTTATGATTATGACCTATCCTATTCTTTATGGCAGGTTATTTTTTATGTGAAAAATAACGGTCCTTCAACACTCGTGGATATTTCAGCACACTATAATGTCGAAAAACCAACCATAACAAGAAACGTTCAGCGCTTGCAGCAAAAGCAATTGGTAGAGGTAATCCCAGGTAAGGATAAAAGGGAAAAAATTATCAGGCTGACATTATTAGGCGAAGAAACATATATGACCTGCCGTGAAAAAATAACGGAGCTTGAGTACAAAGTAATGATGGATATTACGAAAGAGGAACAGAAAGCTGCTTTTGATGTTCTTCCAAAAATCAGAAAAAATCTTATCAACATTGAGGGAGGAAATCATGAATAAACCTAAATTGTGGTCCAAAGACTTCTTAATTATTTCCACAGCCAACTTTTTTCTTTATTTTACTTTTTATTTATTAATGGTAGCCATTACCGTTTTTGCTACTGAAAAATTCCATGCAACGCCAAGCCAGGCAGGTCTTGCATCCGGTATTTTCGTTATAGGTACACTGTTGGCACGGCTGTTTGTCGGTAAATCAATTGACCGAATCGGCTGGAAAAAAACATTGTATATTGGATTTATTCTATTTTTAATAACCACTTGTTTGTATTTTCTCGTAAACAGTATGGCCTTCCTTTATGTAAACCGCTTTTTAAATGGTGCAGCTCTTGGAGTGGCTTCTACAGCTACAGGAACCATTGTTGCAAAAATCATTCCTAATGAACGCCGCGGTGAAGGTACAGGCTATTATGCATTAAGTGTTACTCTTGCCGCAGCTATCGGCCCATTCCTTGGAATGTATGTCGGGGAGCACGCTGGATTTAATATGAACTTTACTATTTGTACAGTTTTATTAGCCTTTAGTTTTGTAGCGATTTTCTTTGTAAAGGTTCCGAAATTAGAAATAACTGAAGAACAGCTTGCAAAAATGCAAAGTTTATCGCTATATAGTTTCTTTGAAGCAAAGGCTATCCCTATTTCAGTTATTGCCTTTTTTATTGCACTGGGTTATTCAAGTATTCTTTCCTTCCTTACTTCCTATGCGAAAGAAATTAACCTGGTCGATGTCGGAAGCTTTTTCTTTATTGTATATGCTGTCTTTATTCTTGTATCAAGACCTTTTACCGGCCGTTTGTTTGACACAAACGGTGAAAATGTGGTTATGTATCCATCCTTCTTGTTCTTTGCAGTTGCTTTGGCTGTGCTTAGCCAGGCACACGAAGGCTGGGTATTATTGCTTGCAGGAGCACTTGTTGGCCTTGGATACGGAACTTTTTCATCCAGTGCACAGGCCATTTCGATCAAGGTCTCTCCAAAAAACCGTATTGGCTTAGCGACCTCTACATTTTATATATTTTTGGATGCAGGCATTGGGGTTGGACCTTTTATATTAGGCTTTCTTATCCCCCATATGGGCTTTAGAGGAATGTATTTATTTATGGCTGCTGTAATATTTATCTGTCTATTCCTCTACTACTTCCTGCACGGAAGAAAAGCAGGAAAATTGAACGGAGCTTCTCAACCCAGCCAGGCTTAGAGTAAACAAAAAGGACCCCCAGGGTCCTTTTTTGCTTTATATCCGCTTTGTGGAAACCAGGCCTCATAATATACAGCAGGATTGAAAAGCAGCTAAGCTGTAAGGGTTGACAAGGTAATAAAAGACAAAGCAGTCATATTTACTTAAAAGTTACTCTCTGTCTATGATTAGTACACAATTAGTTGGAAGTGAAACGATTGTAAAGCAATCTGTGCCACCTGTCAAAAAGGATTTAGCCTCTCCTCGTTTATGCCTCACTGTGGTTGACAGCTCATTTTCCCAAGGGAATTGAACTAGTATCCTTTAAATAAACACAGACAGAAGTAAAAACAAAATAGGCAATAAAATGAACAGATTGGGCTCTTAACATACCCGCCTAAACCCACCCATCCTCTTGATTACTTGCATATGTTATTAGTACAAAATATAAGAGGGAGGAACTCGTACAATGGGTTTATTTATTAATAACAATGAGCACCCCACTGTATTTAAAAATCCCCAATTTCTCAAAGAACCCAATCAGGAAGTGGAAAGAATAGATTATTTATCACAATTCATCCAACAGCAGCAGGAAGCAAACTCTGCCATTAGTCATTCATTTGAACATTTAAAGAATCATAATATGGAGCAAGAGTTTTTACAGGCCAGCCAGTGGAGAGAAATAAGTGATAAGCTAAACGAGCTTAAGAACAAAAGCAGCCAGCATACTGAGTTTGAAGCTCAAATGCTGGAATGGTTAAAGTCGATTGAAGAAAAAAATATATTGCTTCATAGCCTCTTAAAAGAGGAAAGTAAATTTAAGGAGAATGTCTCCGGGCAGCTGACTGTTCAAAAAGAGGCAACTGATGAGATTTCTACTCGGCTTGAAAAACAGGAAGCAATGCAAAATATCATTTCTGAACAACTTAAAGAGCAAACTGTTGTTCAAAAACAAATGGCAGAGAATCTTTCAAAACAGGAAGAATTTCAAACCGATGTCCTTGTACGGCTGGAAAAACAAGAAGCCTTAAGCGAGAAAATTTTCAGGCAACTCAATACCATTCGTTCTATTCTTTATGAGAGAACGAATTATCTTGCTGAAAAAATTACGGAAGGCTGTAAGGTCACTTCCTCCTATGTATATAAAGTCATGACTGGCTCAGATGAGCCCTATACCTTCTTTCTAAAAAACAAAAAGAATGAGGAAGACAAAATTAACAAGACTGGTTCTTCACACGAATAACAAGCCCTTCTTTTAGGGTAATCGCCGTTAATTCACTATATGGCAAGAATAAAAAGTTGCTTTTCTCTCTCGCACCTGTCAAGCTAATAAGGGTATATTGAAAATCAATGAATGTGCAGGTGAAGAAAATGATTGAAATTAAAACTTCCAAACTTAGTGATGGTGAATTTAATAGAGGTGTATTTGCAACCAGGGATATTAAAAAAGGTGAATTGATTCATGAAGCACCAGTAATTGCTTATCCAAACGAACAGCATGAACATATTGAAAAGACTCTATTGGCCGATTATGCTTTCGAGTATGGTATTAACCATACAGCAATGCTGCTCGGCTATGGAATGCTGTTTAACCATTCTTATACTCCAAATGCAGTTTACGATATTAACTTCGATAACCATACCTTCGACTTTTTTGCTTTTAAGGATATTAAAGCCGGTGAAGAAATCCTTATCAACTATAACGGCGAAGTCGATAATAATGACCCGCTCTGGTTTAACAAAGAGGAAGAAGAATAAGATCCATATCAGCGGAATTCCAAGCCTGGGATTCCGTTATTTTTTTAAAAGTAATTTAGTAAGAGAGTAAAGGGCTTATTTTTGGGTATATATAAATAACTTTTTCTTCGTATAGTACCTGGCGCTGAGTTTTCTTTGTTCTATTGAATAAGGGGAGCTTTGTGGGAGGTGATTATATGAGGAAGGTCTATGGTGTTAAAAAATTAATCGCTTATCTTACATCTGTTGATTATCCCCTTACGGAGGCGGATATCCACGATCATGTGCTAAAGAAGGACATACCTCATCTTAGTCTTATCAACAATATGCTTGTCTTTGATTTAGACCACATTGATTGGTGGATTGGCCAACAGCGGTTAAAGCCATAGATAAACCCTGCCTTTTGGGCAGGGTTTTTTCATTGTTTAAACTTTTAACTCTTTCACTGCTTCCCTTTGCGGTATAGCCAGGCTGGCAACAATAAAACCAGCAAAGGATAACATAATTGGAATGACTACCGTATGCAGACCAAAGGCATTTGGATAAAAACGATCTAATAAAATGTACGAGCCCATCCCCAAAATCATGGAAGTAATGGCTCCATTCTTATTTCCTTTGCTCCAATACAATCCAAAAATAACGGGCCATATAAAGACTGATTCAAGGCCCCCAAATGAAAAGAGGTTCAGCCAAATAATTAAATCTGGGGGGCTCAAGGCAAGCAAAATTACAAGAATACCAATGATTGCTGTCACACTAAAGCTCACCTTTTTCACTTGCTGGTCTCCGGCATTAGGCTTGATGTAATTTAAGTAAATATCCTTTACAAGCGCGGAGCTTACCAAAATCAATAAGGCATCAACGGTAGACATAATCGCTGCCATTGGTGCAGCAAGGACAATTCCCGCGACAACAGGCGGCAAGACCTTCATTGAAAGTAATGGCATGACCGTATCGCCAACCTTCACTCCAGGAAGGACTGGCCGGGCAAAGACACCTATTAGATGCATCCCCAGCATAATAAAACCCACCACAATGGTACCAATAATAATTGCATTATGCATAGCTTTGGAATTTTTATAGGACATCGCACGAACAGTAATTTGAGGAAGCCCGACAACACCAACACCCACTAATATCCAAAAGGAAGATACGTAGGAAGGTGTCAGTGTCCTTCCTGCTCCAAAAGGGCTGATTAAATTAGGATTTTCAGCTGCCAGGTCTGAGATAATTTTTGAAACTCCCCCTCCTGCTTTGATTGTCGCAATAAGCAGGATCAGTGTTCCTATAAACATAACGACACCCTGAATAGTATCTGTCAGGGCAACCGCACGAAAGCCGCCTACAATAACAAAGACCAGGACAGAAAAAGCAAATATTAGAAGCGCCGTCGTATAAGGCATCCCAGTCAGACTTTCCACCAGGCGGGCACCGCCGATCCACTGTGCTGTCATAGATGAAAATAGAAAGATAATAATACTGGCCGCCGATATTATTACGACTGCTTTACTGTGATAACGCTCTTTAAGAAAATCGATGAGAGTAATTGCTTTATATTGACGGGCAATGATCGCAAATTTCTTTCCTAATACCATTAATACGAAATATCCGGTTGCAAGCTGTGCCATCGCAAGAAGCACCCAGCCGAGCCCCTGATTATAGGCTACTCCTGGCCCTCCTATAAAACTGCTGGCACTTCCATAAGTAGCAACCATTGTCATTGCTAAAATAAAGCCGCCCATTTGGCGTTCTCCCAGAAAATATTCCTCTAGAAACGAATTAGTTGTCAGAACAGATTTATTAGACCAAAGTCCAACAGCAAAGATGATAATTAAAAAAACAATTAATGGTGTAATAACAGCCCAGTTCACTTGCTTCCTCCCTCTTCCTCTACAAAGGGAACTTCTTTAAATAGAAATTTAACTGTAAAAATAACAATAATGACCATTAAGACAAAGCCTGCAATACAGCTATAAAAAAACCAAGCTGGCAATCCAAAAACATATGTATAGTCCTCCACTTTTTTAGAACCAAGGCCATAGGCGAAGCCATACCACCATATAAAGTTGAAGATAACAAGTATAACTCCGATCAAAGCTTCCCTGTGGGCAATCTTAAACCGCTTGTCCAGTTGAAGGTTTTGTTTCTTCACTGTGCTCCTCCTCTTTCTCAAACTACCTTTTCTCTTCCTCTTATTCTAACCAAAAAGTATGACTTCCATATTTTAACGAATAGATATTAATAAATCCAGAATAATACCTCATAGAGTGTTGCAAAAAGCTTGTCGTCAAGATGGGGATTTGTTGTAATTTTTTATCTTCTAGTGTGGATGATCCTTGGTCTTTTCATGGAATGGATTACAATAAAAACTGGGGTATTTCACTATAATCGGGTGTCATACTCTCTTGTATTCCCTTCCTATACTATTGTTTTAAGTATGCATCTTTTTGTTTGCTCTTTTCGTAACCATTGTTGCTCTTTCTTAATCTGTTGCCCATTCGGACAGCTTAGGAAAACTGGAGGGACTTTCTGTCTGAATCCGTGGTTCATTCAGACTGTTTAGGAAAACCAGTGGTACTTCTTGTCCGAATGGGTGGTTCATTCGGCCTGTTTAGGGAAACCGAAGTGCCTTTCTGTCCGAATCGGCGGTTCATTCGGAGAGTCTAGCGAAACCGAAGTGTCTTTCTGTCCGAATCAGCGGTTCAATCTTTATAAAGCTTTTAATATACCAAGAACAGCATTATTTGCGAAGACAGCCTTTTGTTTATAAGCTTCTTTTTTCATATCTTTGTTAATCTTGCCTGTGGATTTCCGCTCCCGGTGCTCGTTTTCCGCGAGATTCTCTCGCCTTTTGCTTCAATCAGCTTAAGGCAAAATCACCAATGAGCTTTAACAGCGCCTTTTTAAAAACAAGAGCAACAAACAGCTGAACTAAAAAAGAAAAAGCGATACTTCAATTTGAGAAGTATCGCTTGAATTTTTCTAATGAATTGCCTTCTTTTTAAATCTGCCTCCCCGAACCTCAGCAATATCAGCTATAGCCAAGAAGGCTGAGGGATCGATATCATCGATAACACTTATTAGCTTGGACTCCTCCAAACGAGTAATAACGCAAAAGACCACTTTTGTGTTATCCCCGGAATAGGCACCTTCACCTTCCAGATAGGTAACTCCACGACCTAATCTGGAAAGGATCGCTTCGCCGATCTCTCTATTTTTTTCACTTATAACCCAAACGGATTTGGACTGCTCTAATCCATCTACAACCGTATCAATCGTTTTTGCTGCAATAACATAGGCTAGAATGGAATACATTGCCCGGTCCCAGGAAAACACAAACCCAGCAGCACCAAGAATAAAAATGTTCATAAACATTACAATCTCACCAACAGAAAAAGGAAGCTTCTTGTTTACAACGATTGCCAAGATTTCTGTACCGTCCAGTGCTCCGCCATAACGGATAACAAGGCCAACTCCGACCCCTAAAATCATTCCGCCAAAAATGGTTGCTAACAGAATATCATCTGTAAATGCAGGAATAGGATAAAAAAGTGAGGTGAAAAAAGATAGGACAATAATGCCGCATATCGTAGATAAAGCGAAGGTTTTGCCGATTTGTTTATACCCCAAATAGAAAAAAGGCAAGTTAAGAATGAAAATGAATAAACCAAGCGGCAGGCCGAATATATGTGCCAGCATTATGGAAATACCTGTAATGCCTCCGTCAATAACGCTATTCGGTACAAGAAAAATTTCTAACCCGGTTGCCATCAAAACAGCGCCAATAAATATGAAAATCGCCCGCTGAAGTATTCTTGTTTTTGGTAATCTTTTGTGGTTGGTTTTTGTATCTACCACCCAATCTCCCCCTTGTATTTAAATTGTTTTATATATTTCCTCCCTAAAAAGGAGTTTATAAATTAAGTCAGTCTGTCAGAAGTTTTGCTAAAGAGCCTGTAGGAAAAAACTAATACTAACCCCATTAATCAAGCCCAAATTGGAACGATACTTATTATCATTTATATTATACCATTAGGGGGTATTAAAAGGTTGAAATAAGCTTGCAAGATTGCAATTTAGTTAGGAATGGTAGTTTTATAAAATTAAAAGCAGGAGAATATCCTCCCTTTCCGCTCCTCACTCGTTCCTCTGTATGGCGTATTGCCAGTCCGTTTTTCCGCAAAATGTCCAAGAGTCTCTGTAGTCAACTATTGGTTAAAATTATAAACAAAAAAAGACTAGCCCCTCTAGCAGGGTAGTCTCATTAAATTATTTTTTGGTTAATGAAGTATAAGCATTTGCATCACCAAAGCCAAATAGTGCGTCCTGACCTTTTTTACCTAAATCAAGAGCTGTTTGTTTTATAACTGCTTTTACTTGGGATGGAGAATATTCAGGATGTTGTGCCTTTATTACACCTGCGATACCAGCAACCTTTGGTGAAGCCATAGATGTACCGTGCAGATAGGCATATCCCCTATTATTAACCATCGTACTATATCGATTCAAGTAGGTTGGCCAAGTTGATAATGCGCGGAATGTGAAGTCACGCTTATTTAAATAGTTACCCGCAGGATTTTGACGGTATAATGAATCATATTCGGGGCCATTATCACCGCCTGGTGCTGAAACATCGATAAAGCTATTTCCGTAGTTAGAATAGAATGCTAATCCATCTGTTGACCACTTGTTAGAAGAAGAAACCGTAATGACACCAGGTTGTCCTCCAGGAGTCTCTATGGCAACACCTTTATACACTAGGCCAGGAAAGGCATATGCTTCATTCATATAATCCGTTAAAGATTTTTTGTCATCATAATTAAGCGACTCGTTTCCTGCGGAAGCTACTACCGTTACGTTATTCTTAACTGCATATTGAACTGCACGTTTCCACAGCAATACATCCGCGATGTCGCTATAACGTGTTCCCTCATAATAGTATTTCAGGTTGTCAAAACCGCCGATTGACATGTTGATAACATCTACATTGTCCTTGGCTGCATCAACAATTGCCTCTACTATTGGTGCTGTCGGCGCACTTCCGCTAGCATCAAAAATACGGTAGGAGCGAATGCCTAGATCTGGCCCTACCCCTTTAATTTTTCCGTTGCCTGCAATAGAACCGGCAACATGGGTACCATGTCCGTTTGTATCTATTACATTGGCTTCCTCTCCTGTCTCCTCAGGAACGCCGCCATTATAACCGCCTTTTGGAACATAATTTTTGCCACCAACAAAGTTTGCTTTTAAATCAGGATGGTAGGCATCAATACCTGAATCAATAATACCTACAACGGCTTTATGGATAACTTTTCCTCCTGCCTCTGTTCCTCCTGTTTCTATTCCGTATGAATCTTTGTTATGAGTCAGTTTTTTCATATCCCATTGTTGACTCCAGTATGTTCCGTCCTGATCTTGCGTAACATCAACTCGTTGTCCATCTGCTCCTGTAGGATCTGTATCTAACTTATATGTTTTTTCAACATTGGCAGCGGAAATATTTGTTACCTTTCCAAGCTTGTCCAGAAAACCTGGATCAGTTGAGCTAACCTCTACACCTCCTATTTCAGGAACGGCAGAAATTACAGTACCCCCAGCATTTTTAATTGCTTTTTCATAATCTTTTGGCAGTGAAGATTGACTGTATGCAATCAAGTATTTCTTTACAGTATTTTCTGCATGCACTGTTGTCATAGCATTTTTAGGAATTGCAGCTAAAGATAATGCAAGAAGACTGCTAGCTACAATGGCCAAACCTTTTTTCGTTTTCTTCATCTAAAAACCTCCTAATATTTTTGCTCACTCTATTATCATATAAGAATAGTTAGAATATTAGAACAGAAGGTCTTCGATAAAGTTCGACGGATTTGGAAAGAAATCTGTCTAATAAAGAACAAATGGCGGAAGCGTCCTAATTAGATGATGAAAGACTACAATCGCCATGTCCAATGGCACTGTCTTTCTGAACCACAACCTGTGGGTCTTCGAAAGGCTAAGACGAATCACGCAGTCATCCTCTGATAAGCTAAAGCTTTTCCATCGTGCGATGTGGATGCTTCCGCAGGGTTCCTTGTCATGATTTCTTGAGAGGTTTGGCTTATGACCCCGAGCTGTTTAAATCATCACCTATCAGAGGTCATGACATCTCACAAGATATTCACAGAAGCATATTCCCTTGGAAAAAAGACTGGACGCTGAAGCTAGATTCCAATCACTATGTTTGTGTAAAAACACAAGTTTAAAATCTATCGTTTCATTAACAATAAAAAAATCCATCAGCATAGCTGTTGGACTCGTTTTTTGTATTATACTACCATCCCATTCTTTCTTTAAGAGATGTGATATGTGCCAGATGGTGTCGTCCATGCCAGGCATAAAGGCCGATATTCATGCCTAGTTTGATTTCTCCCGAGTCTGGATGCCTAAATGTTTTCTCTAGATCAGAAGGTTTTAATGACTTTAGAAGTACAACCCATCTGCTATGCAAAGCTTCCAGCATGCTTAGAGAAACCTCAATAGGAAGATTAGAATCAGGAAGTTCAGCCCACTTATCTTCCGCATATGGTTTTATAATTGGATTATCCTCTGTTAGGGCGAGTTTAAACCTAATGTAACTATTAATATGGCTGTCTGGTATATGATGAACAACCTGCCTAATGGTCCACCCTCCAGGACGATATGCAGAATCGAGCTGTTCGTCACTTAAGCCCTTTACTGCTTCTCTTACTTTAGACGGAAGAGCCTCAATCTCGTTAATCCACTCTTCAATTACATCCACCTTATAAGTGCCTTTAACATCGAACTCACCAACTGGATACCTTAAATCTTCCATTTAACCTTCCCCCTTATGACCACTCATTCTTAAGCAAAGAGTAACAGCGCTGATCCTGGAATTCTCCATGAAAAGAGGCATATCCTCTTAAAATACCATTCTCTTTAACCCCCATTTTAGTGAGAAAACCCATGGATGGAAGAGCATCCATGTTTGTAAAAGCTTCAATACTGTGCAGCCGCATTGTATCGAAGCCAAAGTCTAACAATGCCTTTATTGTTACAGAGGCGTATCCTTTTCTCCAATACTCGCTTCCAAGGTCATAAGCAATTTCGCCACGTGGGCCCCGATTAACTTCCTAGGCATTATAGCCACAAGTACCGATAAATTTGTTATCCTCTTTACGAATAATCCTAGCCGAAAAGCCTGATTGTTTTCAAAAAAATTATTCATAAAATTGATAACGCCTTCAGCCTGTTCGACATTGGTAAATGGTGACTCTCCCGTATCTTTTACTACCAAAGGATCTGAAAGTATTTCGAATAGCTCTGGCGCATCCTATAGTGTCATTTTTCTTAAATAGAGACGCTCTGTTTCTAATTCCGGGTATGTATCAAAATGCATGAGAGATTTTTCCCTTTTTCTTTATCTGCTTATTTTTTTAAACTCCATTCCCTTTACTTTCATCAAAAATTGAAGTGCTTGTTTAAAAGATAGGAAGGTATTTAATTCTGATATCATTTTTAGCCCTGAGTTAACAAGGTTTTGAGTTACAATGGGAGTAAATCCAGTATACATTACTCTTACTCCGAGCAGGTTTAAGGTATCTGTCATGTTTTGAATATAATGGCCGAAAACATCTAAATCGCCAATTTCCATTTCTGAAATTGACGTGAAATCTAATATAATGGTATCTATATCAGAAAATGGAGTACTAATTATTTTTGAAATCATCATTTCAAAGCGTTCCTGAGATAACTTTCCTGTAATCGGCACTAGGATCGTTTCTGGGATTATAGAAGGTATAATTGGAACAGATATTTCTTTTATCAATTGCTCGCTTTCTTTAAGCTTTTCAGTTAATTCTTTTACTTCTTCTCTAAGTAGTTCTAATTCTGTTTTCTCCATATATCCTCCGCAGTTAAACCGTTGTATTTAGATTTTACCATTTAACATTTAAAAAACATATAAAACGTGAATAGGAATCCTCCTGGAGAAGAATTCACACATGTGGTTTCTTTGATTGGTAAAAGGTTTCCAAATTATCATTTACCCTTTTAAATTACTTTAAAACTTCTTCGGAAATTGTTTTGCTATTCCTCCAGACAAAATATCTGCAAGATGCAGCATATGCTCTTCATTAACATCAACGGTTTTAATTTCAGCATCCCAATCCTTCTTCAAACGACAAACAACCTGATCATTAATCAATTTTAAATGCGTATATAACATATCCTTTAATACGTTTTCATTCCAGTAGGGGTTTGCCTTGCTAAGGTATCTGGCAATATCATCGGCATTTCTATGCCATTGCTTATTAAGTTTTACTGCTGCTGGCTGATTTCCAGTCTTTGCGGCTTCCACCAACTGTCCAGCAATAATAATATGTTCTCTTAGCAGAGCTGCCACTTTATTGCCTGCAGCTTCTCCGTAATAAGGCTTGTATGCATTCCCGATATCATCCTGATTTTTTAATAATCGTTCCAATACTCTTTGCTGCTCCGGCAGTCCAGCAATGGCACTCATAATATAGTTGCCAGTCCAAATCGTATTATCAATCCAAAGCTTCCGTAACTCCCGATTAAGTTCAAAATAAGGTTTGCTAATGGTTTGCTGTTGAACTGGTCTTACTTGGGCACTAGTGCTTACTGGCGAAAAAATGAACCCAAGGGTAAGAACAAAAAATGAAATTCCTGCAATTCCTCTTTTCAAAACAATCAACTCCTTTTTAAGTAAAAAATAGAACCTTGATTATTATTTGTTAATTATTCATTTTTCACTCAAAAAAAAGCCAGTTAATCCATTAAAAGGATAACTGGCCTTTAGTATTTTTATCAGCATAATGACAGGAAACAATATGGTCGTTCACCATTCCTGTTGCCTGCATAAAGGCATAACAAATGGTAGTGCCCACAAACTTGAATCCGCGTTTCTTTAAATCCTTGCTTAAACGCTCACTAATCTCGGTAGAAGCGGGCACATCCTTCATTTCTCTGAAATAATTTTGTATTGGTTTGCCATCGACAAAGGACCATATATAGTTACTAAAGGAACCAAATTCTTTTACAACCTCAAAATACGCTTTTGCGTTGGTGATCACCGCATTGACCTTAAGCCTGTTTCTTACAATCCCTTCATTACTCAAAAGCTCCTTGATTTTTTCATCATCATAATGAATGATTTTTGCTGGTTCAAAATTATCAAAAGCTTTTCGGTAATTCTCTCTTTTCTTTAAAATGGTATACCAGCTTAATCCCGCCTGAGCTCCTTCCAAATTTAAATACTCGAAAAGCAGCCTGTCGTCGTAAACCGGAACACCCCATTCATGGTCATGATAGTCAATATACAGCGGATCCTGATTAACCCAGCCACATCTCTCCATTCCCTTGCCCCCACACTATTTGCTTTTATATTTAAATCGTTCATTATCCAGTACAAGGCTGCTGTCAAAAAAACGGTCAACAATATGCCTTTGTTTTTCCAGGGCCATACCGTCGATATGAACCCTATCCATCATGGCATATTCCTGAGTAAAGGACAAATATGCATTTGGTCCTACTGAACAAAAAATCTTAAATCCAAGGGTTTCAAGATATTTAAACTTTGGATCATTGGGTAGAACGCTACTCCCAAAAGGATAAATATATATGTTAGTAGACCCTGTCAAAGGTTCGACTTCTTTTTTCCATCTGTCAGCATCTCTTTTTAGATTGCTTAAACTAATTGTGTTGGCGGCCAAGTGGCCGTATCCATGGGAGGCAAATTCCCATCCCTCTTCCTTGAGCTTTGCAATAATAGTTTTTGCTTCCTCCCTTTCACTTTCCGCAGCCGGCTGGTTGGTTCGGTAGCCGAGAACTCCTTCATATCCGGTTAAAGCTAAAATGCCTTTTGCTCCATTAAGTGAAAAGTCAGGATGGATATCTACAAAACTATTTAGAAGTGGAACGATTTCATTTTCTTCTGAAATGACTTCCTTCCCCTCAGGATCTTTTGAGTAAGAAGCAATTTTACCATCTTTATTAATAAAAAGCTTATAGACATTCCCATTTTGCAGCATGTAAGGATAGTAGTTAATATCATCCACTGAAAGTATTAATGGCTTCTTTCCTGCTGGGAGCTTAAGCTGCCTTTTTACTAATTGCATTTCCCCATTATTCTCTTTTTCTTCGAAAAGATCACTCATTTTAATCAGAATATAATTCCGTTCATAAAGCGATTCTACAATTTTATTAAACTCACTGACAGTGACAAACCAATCATCATAGCCTTTAGACATTGTATCTCCATCAAATGCCAGCTGGGGATAAACAACCAGAGGATGGAAAAAAATATGTTCTATTGGTCCATTATACGGAACCAGTTCTACTTGGGGAATCTCAGCCTTTTCTTCCTCTTTTTTTGGAGGCAAAGAAACTGGCTTTTGATTTTCTGCCTTTTTTATAACCCTGTCGTTAACCTTTGCTGTTTCTTGTTCTGAACTGGTGCACCCTGCGAGGCAGAAACAAATAATTAATAGAACAAGTAATCTTTTCAAAAAGATCAGTCCTTATCCTTGGATTTACCTTATATAAATATATGACTGATTAAGATCGTTTTAGTTTCAAAATATTCATTTAATTATTATGGCTCTACCCAGAAAAAACAGTGGTAAACTCATTTGTGTGCCAATAGCATAGGTGTCTGTTAAATTTAGCTGTGATTTTCGTTCACTGCGCTCACTTTCCACGGGCAAACTAATAGCCTCTTCGCTCGTATCCTCGCTGAAGGAGTTCGCTGACTCGTTTTTTCCGCAGCACCTTTAAATAGCAAACTCGGATAAACACCGTACGAATGAAAAGAAAATACCTTTTCTAGGAGCATCACGGATTTTAGCATTACATTTGGAGTTAAAAGCACCATTAAAATTTAACAGTTGCTTAATATAATAAAGAGTTGTATTAACAGCACAGTTATTTGAATTAGTAACAAGGACATATTCTCGATAGGAGTATTTAATTTGATTCATGAAGTTCGCAGAGTTATGCTTTTAGAATGGAAATGAACGGAGGCAGATAAAATGACTTTAACTTCCTTATTTTTAAAACGGATTGGCATGCCCGAAACAGAAAAAATCACTTTTCAGATGCTAGATGAGCTTCTCGAAAAAACAGCGCTGACTATCCCTTTCGAAAATCTTTGTATTATCAATAAATATACCTCTGAAATTAACCAGGAAAATCTTACAGAAAAAATTCTAATTAAGAATGAAGGCGGGGTTTGTTATGAGCTCAATACACTGCTTTTCTTTGTCCTGAAGGAAAGTGAATTTCAGGTTGAATTAGTGCGTGGTGTTGTATATGACCACCAGTCACAGGATTTTACAGCTGTTGGGCGCACGCATGTCATTAATCTTTTAAGTCATGAAGGTCACAAGTATATCGTGGACACTGGCTTTGGCGGCAATCTTGCTTTAAAGCCGATACCTTTAAGCGGGGAAACGGTTTCCTCTTTCAATGGAGAATTCCGGATCCGAAAGGAAGAAAGCCATTATGGCGGTCATCTACTTGAGATGAAGCTTAAACATAAAGATGCAGATTGGAGAAAAGGCTATGCATTTGATCCAAATCAGCCAATATCAGATATGAATGAATTAAATGAGGTCCAATCAATTATTAATGTGCACCCTTTGTCCTCCTTTAATAAAGGGCGGCTTATTACCCGGCTTACTGAACAGGGAAGTATTACTTTAACCGATACAACCTTAACAGAATGGGCGAATGGCAGTACAATCAAAAAGGAAATTAATCCCAGTAAGTTCAGCGATTTTGCAAGGGAACATTTTCGAATGAAGCTATAATCTTTTAGCGTTAGTGAAATCTCACCCGAATTTTTTAAGAAAGAAGCTGGACAATTGCTGACTGAATACTACTTCAAGCCGGCTGCCCTTTACAGCTGGAATGAAAAAATCGAGCGGGTAACCGGTGAAAAATTAAATCCTTCCCATTTTGTAGACCTGTATTGTAAAACTTTGAATCACCAAGCCTAAACTCCTTATAATATTAAAGCAATCGGACAAAATAATTCCGATTACTAATGAAGGAGGCTTAAGCATGACAAACAAGAATGACAACCGTGAGCGTCAAAACAAATATCCAAACAACAAAAAACAGGATACTGAATTTGGCCAGGAAGCCAATATCAGAAGCGAAATCACACAAAGAGATTTGAAAAACAAAAACCAATAATCCTGGAAAAAAGAGTAGTGCATTCGCAGCACTGCTCTTTTTACTATTTAATAGGCAAATCCTTATTTTTTCTGTTTTTTACTTCTTCCATTTTCGCAAAAAAGCTTGTCTCTAAATCGATATCAAAGTAGTTATAGAACTTTAGGAGATATGCCAGGCAGTCTGCAAGTTCTTTTCCGATATCTTTTTTTACAGCTTCCTTCGCAAGACGGACTGCCTCTTCCTCCTCCATGCCCTCTTGAACCTTTGCGGTTGTTAAATTGAATGATTTTCTAAGCTCTTCCCCTACTTCTGCTACCTCCGTAGTTAATAGCATATAATTTGTTAAAAGGCCGTCCCTGCTTTCAGAATAACTGCTTCCGCTTATTTCCCAGTTCATTTCTTTATGGTATTTCCTCATAAAATGCTGTAATTCTATTAAAACATTTTTCTGCATTGTAAATCCTCCGCTAAGTTTTACTTGGTAGTAATATTATAACAAAAAGAAAAAGCACCCAATCAGGGTGCATGTCCGTTTTATTAAACAGCTTCTTCTTTAACAGCTTCCTCAGCCTCATGGATGATTTGCTCGTTTCCAATCAATGTAATTTCACTGAAAAGATTTGATGAACCTACCACAGCATTGGCTTCAATTACGGTATTACAGCCGACAACTACCCTATTTACCACTGCATTGGCTTCAATGACAGTGCCAGGTAAAATAACTGAATCCTTAACGACAGCGCCTTTGCCAATCTTTACGCCAGTAAATAGAATAGAATTTTCCACCTTACCGTAAATCTTGCAGCCTTCACTAACAATGGATTGCTTTAAGGATGCTCTTGTATCTAAATACATTGGCGGCTGGAAGGTTCCCTCTGTATAAACCATCCATTCTTCGTTTTGCATAATTGGATTGGTATTTTCAGAAAGAAGATCCATGTTTGCTTCCCAGAAGCTTTGAACTGTGCCGACATCCTTCCAGTAACCCTTAAAACGGTATGCATGTAAATGGCACTGGTCATTAATCATTGCCGGGATAATATCTTTTCCAAAATCCCGTGAAGAATCAGGATTTAGTTCTTCTTTTTCCAAATAATCCCTTAGAACGGACCAATTAAATATATATATACCCATAGATGCCAGGTTGGATTTTGGCTTCTCAGGCTTTTCCTCAAATTCAACGATTTCACCGGTTGAAGAATCAACATTCATAATGCCAAATCTGTTTGCTTCACTCCATGGAACATTTATGACAGAAATCGTAGCATCCGCTCCGGATTCTTTGTGTTCTTCAAGCATTTTGCTATAATCCATTTTATAAATATGGTCACCTGAAATGACTAAAACGTATTCTGGATTGTGACTCTCAATGTATCTCATGTTTTGATAGATCGCGTGTGCTGTTCCTTCATACCATTTTTGGCCGTCCTCACATTGGTATGGAGGAAGAAGGGTAACACCGCCCTCTCTTCGGTTCAAATCCCAATGCTTGCCGTCGCCTATATAATCTTGAAGAATATGTGGCTGATATTGTGTTAAAACACCTACAGTATCAATTCCTGAGTTGCTGCAGTTGCTCAAAGTAAAATCGATGATACGATACTTTCCTGCAAAGGGAACCGCTGGCTTGGCAATCTCTTCCGTTAATTCTTTTAATCTGCTTCCTCTGCCGCCTGCTAACAGCATAGCGATTACTTCTTTCTTTTTCATTGATGTTCCGCCCCTTTTTCTTGATTTTAATTATGAATCTATTAAAAAATTATTTTTCTCTATTTTTAGTCATACATTCTTTACAATTACCACCATTAATTTGAAGTCAAACTTGTCTATTAAAATATTTTTATTGATTTCGAGAAGTCAGGAATAAAGACCTAGGTGTTCTATCTTTTCCAATCAAAAAAGAGCCAGGATACTCTCCTAGCTCTCCGTGTTGCCATTATTTCTTCTCCAGTTCACTTTCTATTACCCATTTATGATTTTTAACTTTAGGGCCGCCGGTTGTCGGTGTATAATTAACCATATAAACTGTGGTTGGTTCGACAGATACAATCGTTGCTTTTGCACCCTTCATCCCTTTCATATGATCGGCCTCCAGGTTCACTGGAGTTCCAGGTTTTAATGTCTCGCTGCCGGCTTCCTTTATCTCCTCTTGGATTACCCATTTATGGTTCTTAACCTCGGGCCCGCCTGATGTTGGTTTGTAGTCAACTACGTATGCGTTCGTGTTGAATGCACCAACAATTTCAGCCTCGGCACCCTTCATTCCTGGCATATGGTCAGCCTTAAGTTTGGCCATATCACCAATCTTAAACGCGGGGTTTTTCGCCTTTTTAAGACTTTTTGGAACTTCTGCACTTGAACCGCTTTTCTCCATGTTAATCTTTTTCTGAGTGCTTTGGTCCATTTTTTGGTGTGTGGAATTTTTACTAGTGGAAGGAACTACATCATTATCATCATTTCCACATCCACTTAATCCGATAATGGCTGTTGCGCTAAGACTTAATAAGAAAAATTTGCTTTTCATTTTGCTGCTGCACTCCCTTGTTTTATTGTCTAAGAATTTTATACCCTTAACGGTTTAAGCCAAAACGATAAATTCAATTCGGGTTATGACGGTAAACAAGTGAGATAAAAAGGAGGATATGTATGTAGAGATTTAATGTTCACATGGAAGCATTTAATGAGGATAGAAACATAGAGTCATTTGGCTAAAAAGCTATATGAATGAGGCCCAATGTTTTTAACGAACATGAGGCGGCTGGCGGAAAAGATAAAATACCAAATGTTAGGTTCAATGTTTTATCTTTTTTTCTATCTTAAAATCGAAATTTTAAAGTAGAAATTCCTAAACTTCACCCCCTTTTCGAAAATCTTCTACCTCTTATTCCGAAACTTTACCTTCTTTTTGAAAATGTTCTACTTCTTGTTCCTAAACTTCACCTCCTTTTCGAAAATCTTCTACCTCTTATTCCGAAACTTCACCTCCTTTTCGAAAATCTTCTACCTCTTATTCCGAAACTTCACCTCCTTATTGAAAATCTTCTACTTCTTATTCCGAAACTTTACCTCCTTTTTGAAAATCTTCTACTTCTTATTCCTAAACTTCACCCCCTTTTTGAAAACCTTCTACTTCTTATTCCGAAACTTTACCTCCTTTTTGAATATCTTCTACTTCTTATTCCTAAACTTCACCTCCTTTTTGAAAATCTTCTACCTCTTATTCCGAAACTTCACCTCCTTACTTCTTATTCCAAACTTCTACCTGATTTTATAAAACTTCTGCCTTTGTCGTTCTGCAGGCACTTCCTCAATTTAAAAAAGAGCGCCCCTTTATGATATATACCCCTTAATTCGGACAGTCATATAAAAAGAGCCTATATTGCTAATAGGTGGCCCCGGTATTGTACCGGGGTCATTTTGTTTAAACCCCATTGATAACGAAGATTGTTGTAATGATAGATAACACGATCTACTTCTGCTTTTACTTCCATTAAAGTTGTACAAGATTTATATTCTGCC
>NZ_JBYTCJ010000007.1:115802-164219 GCF_058790155.1 Neobacillus sp. FW104-15D2 | reverse complement strand
CGAGCGAATGGCTAGTTCTTACTCGGCGGGAATCCCACCCGCTATATGATACGACCTAGGCTCGGCCGCACACCTGCCCCGTTTGTCGATTAAGAAAAAAAGACCGCCGCAGCGACCTCTTTTTACCGGAATCCCATCTTGTGCTAAAGCTTCCGTTAGGTGAAGAAGCGAGATTATAAGTTGCAAAAAGTAACCTGCATTTTTTTATTGCCTTATTTCCTCATTATCTAAACCTAGAGGTGAAGCACATAGATTAATAAATAATATGTAAATTGGATACAAAATGACAGACCCATAAATCAGAAGACTAAATCTCGGAAAAAGTGTTACTCCCGCATTAATAGGAAAAACAACAGGAAAAAAAGAGAAAAAAAGAATAAAATATGGTACCCACAAAAGGAGTGACAAATTGCTATATTTCCTACCTATAGTCCATTTTTTTGTTAAGCAAATGAATAAAATTGTTGATAGTAGAAGCCCAATAATATTAATAGCGGCAATGACAATGTAAACATTATCCCATTCCCAACCAGTTAACGTACTAATATGAGATACATTTATTATGAGTTCGATTGCTATAAACAACGCTATAGCGTATAAGGCACTAATAGTATTTAACTTTATTAAAAATTTCATCATATTCCTCCTTATGAAGAAAAGCAACACATCTGGGTTAAGTTCTTATTCAATTGTAAACATTCATAAAGGAACTTGCACGTTATTTCAAGGAGAGAAAAGGCGTTATCTTCCTAGATCAACCCACCCTTTAGTTGAACAAGACCTAGTCTCTCTTATTTAATCAATCCCAATCCAATTATGCAATCCGTAAATTTCTGAGTTTTTTTCTATAGATATGCGATTGAAAACTCACTTATCAAATGAATATGTGGAAGTTCAATTTGAGATAAAAAAACATAAATTCGTTTAGGTTTACAAGAGAAATTACTTATAAAAAGTATAAAAAAGCTCAGGAATTAAGACCTGAGCTTTTTTATATATCGCTTATTAAACTAACGCTCCCCGAAGCAAAATGGGCCAACTTTAAAAAGTACTGGAACAAATTAAAAAATCCCATTCTCATTGATAATATTTTCTGGTATTGGTTGTCCTAAATCCCACAATTCAATTATTCTGCCATCTTGAAAACGGAAGATATGGACAAGAGCCACTCCTAGATCCTCCGGATTTTGTTTTACATATGAGTGAACCACAACGAGATCCCCCTCTTCGATAGCACGCTTAACCTCTAAGGTTTTGTCAGGGTTCTTGGATGAATCCTCTTCCATTGCTAACATGAGTGACTTTGCGTCCCCATAAAAAAAAGGATTATGATGAGAAAAACCATCACCTATGTGTCTTTCATATGCTTCTCTTACTTCACCAGAAGCAACGAGTTGCAGAAAAGAAACTGCTTTTTCTTTTTTGGAGACTGTATCAAATTTAGCATGTCCTTCATTCATTTGAATACATCCTTTCGTTATGTAATGCATTTATCCATAAATCGCCAATAGTAGCATCTGTTACTTCATTGTGGTTAAGGCTCAACTTCATTAAAATACTTTTTTGGGTGATTTGCATGTGTACCTGCATTAAACCTCATTTTTGTAAATGTACTCCACCAACCCACCAATCAATGCCCACAAACTCAATTCGATTCTTTTTCCCTTCCAATACGTCGAGTCCGTTCGCGGTTAGTTCCAACTTTGCATTCGAGTAAGGTTGAGGGTAATTTGGTAAAGGAATATCACTTTTAAGCAAAGGAAAAGGTGTGTTCATTAATTCATTTAGAATTGCTGCTAAATGAAGATCGCTTAATCCATCATTTTTTCTCTTTTCTTTTATGCATTGAAACAGGTCATAAAATAAACATGCACCTTTGTTTATCAATGATAGCGCTAAATATTCCACTTCATTTAATCCAGTACTTTTCGAGGGAAAATAACTATTATGGTTTTTAAGTACATTTAATAAAAATGGAAGCGAATGGTCCTCTAATAAGATCCATTTTTCAATATCAGCCTTATAATATGAGGTATATGCTTTCCAGCCAGTTATCGCCTCATGTAATTGTTCACGGGTTAATTTTTGTTTGGAATCAAGAAGTTCTATTAATTGTTCTGAAGATAACTGTGCCAAACCATAAAAAGGGGAAATACCAGGATACTGATCAATACTTATCATCGACAAATCTCCATAACCCTTAGAAGATAATTCCGTTATCAAATACATTAACATTGTTTGATCAAAACGGTCATGTTCAAACCAAAGTACAACCTCTTCTGATTTTGGTATGTTACTAAGCAGTTTTTCTTGACCTTCACAATTTTGAATAAAAAAATTGGAAGGAATCCCTAACTTTTCCTCAAAAAAACTTGCACGCATTTTTACTTGCTCTTCTTTTGACCAAATAGAGCTTAGTGGACCAAAATCATACATCTCTCTCCAAACAATGATTTCACCATCTATTTGTTTGATTTTATTACCTACAGCATCCCCATTTACAATATGTAACATCTTGATCCACCTCCCTGTTAATTAGAGAATAAATTTAACCTCAAACAGTATGATTCATTAGTTCTATTAATTCTTCATATATAAATAAACTCCTCCTAATCACAATTCTGGAATTGAATTAATAAAAATAACAAAAAACCTGTTACAGAAGTCCATCCTTCTATTAACTGACACCTCTGTTAACTTAGATATATTTTTTCACCAACATTTCCACATCGCAAGCAAGAATTTAGATAATCAAAAAATTTCGACAAAAATTCGCTATATTTATAGTATTTTTTCAGAATATATTTTATAATCGAAATTATATTAATTTCACTTGTATGAATATTTTTAATTTTTTTCTAACAACCGTAAACAAAGACATCCATTTTCTTCCGTTTGTAAGTTCTTTTTAATCGAATTCAATTCAAACCGAAAATGAACTTCTGGAATATTTTATTTATGATTTAAGGAGGATATATATGACAATTCATGACCCATTATTTGCAGCAATGTTAGTTCTCGGATTAGTTGCTCTAGGAGAATTTGTTTCTGTATTAACCCGAGCAAGAGTACCTATGTTACTAATTGCAATTCTAGGATTTCTAGTATTAATTTGGACAGGTGTCTTCCCTAAAAATATTGTGGAAACATCGACTTTTAGTCAGATAGGTGTATTAATGACAGGTCCTTTAGTTGTTCATTTGGGTACACTTATTCCATTGTCTTTAATGATTAAGCAGTATAAAGCTGTTTTAATAGCACTGGGTGGAACAGTCGTTGCCATTTGTTTAGTTTTACCAATTATTTCAATGCTCTTTAGTTATCAAACAGCTGTGGCGGGTATGGGGCCAATTGTGGGGGGAATTGTGGCTTTTATTGTTACCTCAGATAGGTTAAAAGAACTCGGTTTTGAAAATTTAGTAGCTATTCCAGCACTTGTCTTAGCTGTACATAAATTATTTGGAATGCCGGTTGCCTCTTACTTTCTTCGAAAATATGCAATTATTTTACGGGATAAAATGGATTTCGCGGATTCAAAAAAGTATGTTGCGGCAGCATTAGAGATGCCTTTACATGGTCATTCACCAAAAATTAAACCAAAAAAGAAATATGAATTTAATACAGCGAATGTTCTTTTATTTAAATTATTTCTTGGTGCTTCTATCGCAGCTGTGATAGGGAACTATACTGGAGTGAGTTCCACCATTTGGTGTTTAATCATTGGTGTAATAGGCACAAGGTTTAAATTTTACGACGAAAATATTATGGACAAAGCAAAAGCTTCAAGCATTGCGGTACTCGGAACCATTTTTATTGTGATCGCTTCAATGAGTACCGTAAGCTTCATTCAATTCCTACATTTTATACCACAAGTGTTGTCGATTATTATAATTGGTCAAATCGGTATTGTAGGGGGAGGTTTCATTTTCTCAAAATTATTTAAAATTCACCCTTATAAAGGGATGTCAATGTCCTTAACTTCCATGTTTGGTTTTCCTGCTGATTATATTTTATGTCAGGAAGTTAGCCGCAGTGTGGGACGAACCGAGGAGGAACAACAAACACTCTTAAATGAATTATCCCCGCCTATGTTAATTGCAGGGTTTTCTACGGTAACAGTTGCATCCGTTATTATTGCAAGTTTCTTAGTTAAAACTTTATAAAATCGAAAGATAGTAAAAGGTAAATGGATATCGAGGAAGAATTGAATCCAAGACAACTAGTTAGAGCAGTTACTAAGGATTGAGCACTATGATGAACAAGCTCAATCCTTTTTGTTTTATTTTTACAACGTTTTTTAAATTAACTTATAAATATTTGATTGAGTTTTTGTTATTGGAATAATCATTATTACGAGATGGTGATTATTTTGCTAATTCATAAATCGCCTGTGCATATATGGCCATCGCTTTGTTCATATTTTCTAAGTCAATATATTCATCCTTTTGATGTGCAGTATCTATTTCACCTGGGAAAAAAGGTCCGAATGCCACGCCGCTTTTCATGGCGCGCCCATACGTTCCGCCACTAATAGAAAGAAGTTCAGCTTCTTCGCCAGTTTGCTCCTCATATACCTTCTGAAGGGTTTTTATTAATTCATGGTTTTTATCCACATGGTGCGGTTCCTTATTAACATAACCAATTGTATAATTATAAGAATGTGCAGCACTATTCAATTTCCCTATTAACTTTTCAAAGTCTGTTGTTACAGGATAGCGGATACTTAACCCTAGGCTGGCATCTGCTTTATGATCATATGAGAACGTACCTGGGTTGATAGTCAACTTTCCGCTAATTTCATCTTCTACTGATATATCAAGTTTTTCACCGAAAAAACCATCCACAAAGTATTCATTTAGAAGAGTAATATAATTCTGGCCTCTTTGATCAAGATTAATAGCTTGAAGAAATTGAGCCATAATCAATCCTGCGTTTAGTCCTTTATATGGTTCCATTGCATGGTGGGAAATGCCTTCTAAATTCAAAGAAACCTTCTCTTGCTCCAGTTCAACACTTCCAGGTACATTACGTTCGTTTAAAAATGACTCAAACTTGTCTTTAATAATAGAAGCAGATTGATTTCCCGAAAGGGTGGCCTTCGCCTTATCAGGAACCATGTTTACTCTGTCACCTGCATTAAAAGTTTCCAGGATCCATTCACCGGTAACCTGCTCTGTTTTATTAAATCTTTGGGTAAAATGGCAGGATAAAATCCCTTTTTCTGTTGTTACAATTGGGAAGTAGGCATCTGGAGTAAATCCCATAACCGGCATCGGCTGTTTTTCAAAGTATTTTTGCATACCGGTCCATTCTCCATTTTCCTCATCAGTTCCAAAAATTAAGCGCACTTTTTTGTTTAAGATGAGACCCATATCTTTAATTATTTTTAAAGCAAAAACAGCAGCCATTGTTGGCCCCTTGTCATCATTAGATCCCCGGGCGTATAATTTCCCATTTCTTACTTCGGGAACGAAAGGGTCTGAAGTCCAATCATTTCCAGCAGGAACAACATCGATATGGCAAAGTACTCCTATTATCTCATCTCCAGTACCATAATCTGCATGCCCCGCATACCCATCCTCATTATGTACAGAAAATCCAAGTCCCTCGCAAAAATCCAGTATATATTGAAGTGCATCGGCAATTGGTTTGCCGAAAGGCCTACCTTCCGCTTTGGTTGTATGATCAAGGACACTTGGAATTCCCAAAATTTCGCATGTGTAATTTAAATAGGCTTCCTTCTGGTCCGCAGCTGCCTTTTTCCAGTTTACCTCCATTGAGTTCTCCCTCTTTTCCCCAGTTTATCTAGTTATATTAATTATATAAATGACATGCAACCGTGTGGCCCGGTCCCATACTTGCTCTCTCCGGAACTACTTTTCTGCATTTATCCATAACGAAAGGACATCTTGTATGAAAAATGCAGCCTGTCGGCGGATTGAGAGGTGAAGGTATCTCGCCTTTTAGCACGATTCGGTCTTTTTTCATTCCCGGTTTAGCTATTGGGACTGCTGACAGCAAAGCTTGTGTATAGGGATGCAGGGGATTTGAAAATAAGCTTTCCGTGGGTGCTTCCTCCATCATTTTCCCCAGATACATCACACCTACCCGATCCGAAATATGGCGGACAACACTTAGGTCATGGGAAATGAACAGAGAGGTAAGCTTAAACTCTTCCTGCAATTCCTGTAATAGATTGATAATTTGTGATTGTATGGATACATCGAGGCCGGATACTGGTTCATCCAAAATTAATATTTCGGGATTTGCTACCAGTGCTCTAGCCAAACCGATACGCTGTCTTTGTCCTCCTGAGAATTGATGGGGGTACCGGTAAAAGTGTTCTTCTCGCAACCCTACTTTATGAAGCATTTCGATCACTTTATCGGTCCGGTCTTTTCTTTCACCGATCGAATGAATGGATAAAGGCTCTTTTAACGTTTCACCAATTCTCATTCTCGGGTTTAAGGATGAAAAAGGATCCTGAAAAACCATTTGCATTTCTTTTTGTATCTTTCGAAATGCCTTTCCATTCTTCTGTAATATATTTTCGTTTTTATAAAATACTTTTCCTGAAGACGGTTCAATTAGGCGCAAAACCGCTCTGCCGGTTGTACTTTTTCCACAGCCTGACTCTCCTACCAAACCTAAGGTTTCCCCTTTATAAAGCTTGAAAGAAACATCATCAACCGCCTTCACCTGCAAGTTTTGAAATTTACCCTTTAGTCCTTTTACTTTAAAATATTTCTTTAAACCTTGTACTTCTAATAAAGGACTTGTGTGTTCCTGCTGGTTAGACATGTTCCACCTCTTCTTTCATGACGATTTTTTCATAATGCCAGCACCTTACCCTGTGATTCCCTTCGTGTACCCTCAGTTCTGGAGGCGTTTCCCTGCATTGTTCATCTGCAAAAGCACACCGGGTGGCAAAACGGCACCCTTTAGGGATATCATTTAAAGAAGGTACTGTCCCGCCAATGACATTAAGCTTCTTTGTACGGTCACCATCCATTTGAGGAATAGATTTCATCAATCCCATTGTATAGGGATGAAGAGGCTGGTTAAACAAGTCTTCAACCTCAGCTTCTTCAACAATCTGGCCAAGATACATGACTACAACACGGGTACAAATCTCCGCAACTACTCCCAAGTCATGTGTAATGAAAAGAACAGCCATTCCAAGTTCTTTGTTCAATTCCAATATCAAATCCAGTATTTGTGCCTGAATCGTAACATCCAAGGCGGTAGTTGGTTCATCCGCAATAAGTAATTTAGGTTTGCAGGCCAAGGCCATGGCTATCATCACCCGCTGCCTCATACCTCCTGACAGCTGGTGGGGGTATTCTTTTACTCTCTTTTCTGGTGAAGGAATTCCTGTTAATCGAAGTAATTCCACAGCCATGGCGTGAGCCTCTTTTTTCGGGTGTTTCTGGTGTAACATAATGGTTTCCCTTAATTGATAGCCAATTGTGAAAACCGGGTTTAAAGAACTTAGTGGATCCTGAAATATTATTGAAACTTCATTCCCGCGGATTTTTTCCATGTCCGAAACTGTATGCTTCAGTAAATTTTTGCCCTCAAGCATAATTTCACCGTCATATTGAGCTGTAAATTTTTCATCAAACAGGCGCAGAATGGATTGTGCGGTAACACTTTTTCCACAGCCTGACTCCCCAACAACACCCAATATTTCACCCTTCTCGACGTTAAAAGTTATACCGTCGACTGCGGTAACTCGCCCTCGGTCAGTGTGAAAATGGGTTTGCAGATTTTTAATCTCTAAAAGAGGTTGCTTCATCTGGTACCCTCCCTTTTAATTCATTTAATTAATCTCTTATTCTTTCATTCAGCGATATGTAAAAAATATTCCCTACTTCTTTGTATTGGATTGTGGATCAATGAGGTCCCGTAGTCCATCTCCAAGAAGATTTAATCCTAATACAGTCAAAATAATAAAAAGACCAGGGAACACTGTAATCCACCAGGCATTATAAATAACCAGCTTTCCATCAGACAAAATATTGCCCCAACTGGGGTCTGGCGCTGGTATTCCAGCTCCCAAAAAGCTTAAAGTTGCTTCAATAATAACAGCCTCTGAAAAAACAAAAGTGGCCTTTACCAATAGTGGGGAAATGGTATTGGGTGCTATATGACGCCAAATAATCCGCCAGGAACTAGCCCCCTGGCTCTTGATAGCCTCGATATAGGTTTCCTCCCTTACAACCAAGGCTCTCGACCGAACAATCCTGGCAATTTCCGGGGAGAAGACAATGGTTAGCGCGATCACTACATTCCCTGTCTTTGCTCCAAGCACCGCCATTAATGCAATGGCAAATAAAATCGCGGGCAGCGATAATAGGCCATCACAAATTCGCATAAGAAAATTATCCAGGTATCGATAATAGCTGGCAGTTAAACCGACTGCCATCCCAATAACTGATGCCAACAGCGCTGATGAAAACCCAACCAGCATGGAAACCTTTGCTCCATAGACAATGCGGGTTAATAAATCCCGGCCAAAATTATCAGTGCCTAATAAATGATGGGCATTTGGACCGTGGAGCCGGTCTTTCACTACCATTTGGTATGGATCGTAAGGTGTGAATATCGGGCCAAAAATAGTGATTAAAAGCAAAAGACTAATAATAACACTACCGGTTATCACTGATTTATTTGATAAAAAGCGGCGAAAAAAAAGCGATCTTTCCTGCTGTTTAAGGTCAATTTTTATCTTATTAGTGTTTAGATTACTTTCGACAGCATTAATGTTTCATCCCTCCTAAAAACTAGTATTCTACCCTTGGATCAACAATGATATATATTAAATCAATTAACAAATTAATCATTACATAGAAAAAGGCAACCATTAGAATGACTCCCTGGATAACCGCATAATCTCGGCTTTGGATAGAGTTTAAAACTAATTGTCCAATCCCCGGAATATTAAATATCGTTTCAATTACTACAGCGCCTGCCACCAGCAGCCCAAAGGTCTGGCCGATAACAGTTATAATAGGTAGTAATGCATTCCTTAACGCATGTACATAAACCACAGAACGTTCTTTTAATCCCTTTGAACGGGCCGTCTTAATAAAGTCCGCATTCAAAACCTCCAGCATGGAAGAACGGGTCATGCGGGCAATCAAAGCAGATTGGATAATTCCAAGAGCCAGTCCCGGTAATAATATATGCTGCAAATGATTCCATAACCCGCTGCTTAATGGTTCGTACCCTGCTATAGGCAGCCACTGAAGCTTTACTCCGAAAACCAGCATAAGCAATAATCCGAACAAAAAGCTAGGCACCGCCATTCCGGTTAATGTAAATCCCATGACTAATTGATCTATATATGAACCCCGGTTTTTTGCAGCTAGGATTCCTACTGGTACTGCAATTAATATGGCAATGATTTCTGCCAATACGGCTATCGAAATAGTGGGTCCTAAATGATCTAAAATCGCAGTTGTGACTGGTTCATGCATAAAGTATGAATTTCCCAAATCACCGTGAAACACGGCTATCAGCCAATCAAAATACTGTTTATATAATGGCTGGTTAAAGCCCAATTGCTCACGCAGTTCTTTGATTTGCTGTGCTGATGCATCCTGTCCTAACATGACAGAAACAGGATCCCCTGGTGTTAGAAATATAAGTAAAAAAACCACAATAGAAACAATTAATAAAACGGGAATCAGCGAAAAAACGCGTTTTAGGACATAAAAAAACAATAAACTCCCCCCTAAAAGGACTCTTTCTCAATAAAATCGATATTAGCTAACACCCTCCCGTGCTGATGCAGCGGGAGGGCAATTTTTATTTATTCTGCTTTCGTATTCCAAACAACAGGTCCCTGGAACATCGTAAAACCTTTAACTTTGTCAGTTGCAGCTGCTACTAAACTATAGGTTCCAAAATTAGTCGCGGGCATATAATCATTCCAAGCATATTCCTGTAAATCAGCCCAAAGCTTTTTAGCTTCGTCATTGGATGGTGACTTGTTAATCTTAGATAACAAATCAGCGATTTTTGGATCCTCTGTCCAGCCGTGATCATTTGGAGTCAAGTAAAGAATCTGAGCAGGAGTGGTTACGGTTGAGTAGCCGGAGACTAAAATGTCCCATGCTCCCGGATCTTTTCTTTTTTCTAAGAGTGTTGGCCAATCATAGGTTTCCAATTTTACATTCATGCCGATATCGTGCAATTGTCCCTGTAGAACGACCGCTGAATTATACAGTTCACTGTAATCCTTTGTAACAATAAGTTTTACTTCCTGGCCATTATAACCGGCATCAGCCAATAGCTTTTTGGCCTTTGCAGCATCAGCCTGATTATAAGAATCTTTGCCGTTTTCACTGTACCAGTCTTTTTGATCCTTGTTCATATAGCCATGGTCCAGTTTAAACAATTCTTTATTTGCAAATGTAGCCATCATAATATCTTTTTCATTGATTGCAGCGTTAACGGCCTGCCTCATAATTTTGTCAGAGAATAATTTGCTCTTTTTATTATAGATAGCAACTAAGTTGCCATATGGATCAAGTGAGGTTTTAACCTTAGAATTATCCTTAACGGTTTTATATTGTTCAAACGGAACATCAGAAACGATATCATATTCTCCAGTCTGTATAGCAGCTAAACGCGTAGATGCATCTTTGACAATATCGAAATATAAATCATCAACAAGAGCTTCCTTTTTTCCTGCTAAACCGCTTGATTCAGAATCTACTGGCTTATAATCCTTGAATTTCCCCAGATGAATGTATTGATTTTGTTTTTCTTCAATAAATTTGAATGGACCTGTGCCTATATATTCTGTAACCCCTTCCGGCTTAGCTTTTTCAGCTATTTCCTTCGGCATTATGGCTGGGAACTGTTTCGTTGATGCCAATATGTTTAAAACACCAGAGGATGGTTCAGGAAGATCCATTGTGACTGTATACTTATCCGTTCCCTTAAATACAGCATTTGGAATGACACTTTGCGCTGCTGAGGAGAGTTCCTTCCATCGGTTCATAGATGCCACTACATCGTCTGAGGTCATCTCTTTGCCATTATGGAACTTAACACCTTTTCTTAAATGAAAAGTATACGTTTTGCCATCTGTGCTCTTATCAACTGATTCTGCAAGCATAGGAACCGGCTGATAATTAGCATTAGGTGCTACCAGTGTTTCGAAGATATTTCTGGCAACAGAAGCAGTATCAACTGAATTTGTTGCAACTGTGTCAAGTGTTGGCGGCTGTGCTGACAAGGTTACCTTTAATTCTCCGCCGCTGGTTTTCTTCTCCCCTTTTGTGCCGCTGCTGTTGGCATCTTTGCTGCTGCAGGCAGATACAGTTAGAAGCAAGATTGAAATTATAATGAAAATAAAACTTTTTTTCCCCCTCATTTTAATACCCCCTAATTTAATAGATATCTTTAAAATTGAATTTCGTGGCTCTCTGAAAATACGAAATCTTTTTGTCATTAATCATTAAATTCAAAAAGACTTGAATAGAATTTACGTATAATTAATGAATTCGTAGAAACTTACGTTTCATTATCTATATCCCTTTTACCTTATTGGAACAGGATTAATTATCATCTCCTCGGTTATTCACTTCTGTATAATTATTATTTATATTTGCATAATTATTATATATTACAATATTGTTAATAGCAATATAAGTATAAATATTCAGATTTTAATTTTTATAAAATTAGAATTTCAAATAAAGATCTTCCCCGGAATTAAAATTCCACCTTAGGTAATTAAATATTTTTTTAATTTACGCACTACTGAAGGCTGGCTGATTCCTAGTGCCTTTGCCATTTCAGTAGTTGTTTTGTACCGTTTTTGGGCACTCATCAAAACCCGCTCTTCTACATTCTCCAAAATTTTCGGGAGGGTGCGCCCCTCCATTTCCAATTGTTCAAAACTTGAAATAGTGCGCCGATATTCGATTGGAAGGTCATCCTTTGTCATGACGGCTGAATCACTTTGGACAATTAGCCTTTCTATGAGGTTTTTAACCTCTAGGTAATTTCCGCTCCATTCCAGCTGAAGCAATTCATGAAATAAATCCTTAGAAAGCTCTTTGGATATCTGATAGAAGGCGCAAAACTTATCTTTATATTTCAAAATAACCTGTGCTAAATCTTCTACTCGCTCCCGTAAAGGCCTTATTTCAATTGGGACGATATGTAGTAAATAAAATAAATCTTCTCTAAATCTTTTTTTTGCCTTTAACTCTTCCAGTCTTAGTTCTGAGGAACTAATAATTCGAAAGTTTTCCTTTTTTTCTCTAAGGGCTTTTAATAATATTGTTTGAGCCCCTAAAGAAAGTTCGTCTATTCCTTGCAAATAGAGAGTTCCGAACTGTGCCATTGGGAGCAGCCCTGTTTTATTTTTGTTTTCTCCTGAACTGCCAAGGAGTTCATATTCAAGAATTGCTTCTGGAATGGTTGCACAATTGACTTCTATGAAAGGACCGTCTGACCAGGAGCTTTTTTTGTGTATCAATTTAGCTAATGAAGATTTTCCAACCCCATTCTCCCCTTGGAGTATGACGGGTACTTGAAGCGGAGCAATTTTATTAATTTTCTCCAGCACCTGTTTCATAGATTTGCTTTCGGCTATCATCCCGTCCAAACTTAATGTTTTACTGCGAAGCAGCTCAAGTTCTTCCTTTACCTTTGATATCTCGCCTTCAAGCTCTTTCAAATGACATTGCAGATCGAGAAGCTCTGAATCCTCATAAGAATAGCTGAGGATAAACTCAACCTCATTATTCTCATTGAATAAAGGTATACCAGTAATAAGTATCTTTCTTCCATCTGATGTCTCCTGAACTATTACAACCTTCTTTTTTTGTTTAATAACCAACGGAGTGATTGCAGGCGAAAAGATTCCCTTTTCTTCTAATGAATAAACAGATTGACCAATCAATTCCGAAGCAGATAATCCATAACGCTGTCCGCTTATATGAGTTGCTTTTAAAATTTTCCCCTCTCTATTCGTTACAATAATGTCTTCATCGTACGAATCTATTATCTCCTCTTCGGTATTTGGCAAGAGATAAAGACCATTCACAGAAATCCTCCTTTAAAATAAAATGTAATCTAAAAATGAATATTATTTATTTTTGTATATTAGACTACCTCAAAAATAAAAAATATTCAATATTATTTTTATTTTCAGTTTTTTAGGCACTTGACAATAATAAGCTTTTTATTAATTTTTTAAGATTTTGATACGCACTCTCTTTTGCCTTCCGCTTACCAGACTTTCTATCATTATTAGCAGTCCTTTAAGCAGGAATGAGAAGAATTTTTCCTACAAAATTATCAGTTAATTCTACAATCTAGAGCCTTTTCTACATTTTTAAGAGCCCTTTCTACAAAAATGGATTCTTCTTCTACAAAATGCTGGGACTATTCTACAAAAATATAAGCTGATTCTACAATCTGGAATCCTTTCTACATTTTTAAGAACCCTTTCTACAAAAATGAATCCTACTTCTACAAAATGAAGAGGCTGTTCTACAAAATTTTCAGCTGATTCTACAACCTAGATTCCTTTCTACATTTTTAAGAGCCCTTTCTACAAAAGTAAATTCTACTTCTACAAAATGATGAGGGTATTCTACAAAAATATCAGCTGATTCTACAATCTGGAATCCTTTCTACATTTTTAGGAGCCCCTTCTAAAAAAATGAATTCTGCTTCTACAAAATGATGAAGCTATTCTACAAAAATGAAGCCTACTTCTACAAAATGAAGAGGCTATTCTACAAAAATAAGAGTTGATCTGCAATATTAGAAAAACTTGGCATTCGCCAAGTCCCTTTGGCGGATGCCCTAGTTTTACTTATCACGCTCAAATCGGCACATCCTCGAAAAAGCTATGCTTTTTCTTCGTGCGAGGCAAAGCTGACGAAGCTTTCCTTGTCCTGTGCCTTTCGCCTGACTAGGACTTCCTCGGAAAAGCAGGAGCTTTTCCTTCGTGCGATGATAATGCTCACGAAGCCTTCCTTATCCTGTCCGTCGTGCGTTCAGAATCTAGGGATATAAATTCTGATTAGCTAAAAAATAAGCCCCTGCCAATAGGCAAGAGCTTATTTTGATTTTAACTTCATAAACGATAATCTAATTCAATTATTGGACGTGTATACTTTTTAATCATATAACTTCCCAAGAATAAGCAGATAGCTAAGGAGAATAGGATTAACATAATATAATGATCGGAAAAATCTCTAAGAGTCTCATCAGAGATGATTTGTTGGATGGATTTAATGATAAATCCATGCATTAGGTAAATATATAGAGTGCGTCCCCCAACAAATGTAAATAGGTTGCCTTTGGTTGGCACAATTGACAAAAAGCCATAGGCAACAAACCCAGTTAATACATATTGTATTGAACGTATAAACCCGCCTGATAAATCCTTTACCCCCATACCAGCATATGAGGTATCCCCCAATAACCATGGTATGGCATCCTTAGGGAAAAAGCTGGCAAGGATCAGTAAAGACAATACAAGTATGCTCACTCCAACAACTGGTGAGAATCGTTTATTTAGAACTGCTCTTAAATGCTTTTGTTCTATTAAAAATCCCAATAGAAAGTATGGAAAAAATACGAGAGTTCTCGATAAGGATAAATAACTTCCTGCGTGATCGAAATAACCAATACCTATCCCGATAGCGACTGCTAAGATAAATCCCTTCCATTTTAATTTTGCAAACACATATAAGAAAAGATTCCAGCAGCACATGCTTAAAAGATACCACAAGGTCCAATGCGGCTTCAGAAAATCGATTCTCAAACTGGATATCTCCCCATCGGCATAATAGAACAGGGAATAAAGTGCTTGGAAAATTAAATAAGGCAAAAGAATTTTCTTAGCTACTTTCATAAAATACCCCTTTTTATTATATCCCTTCGAAAAGTATCCCGAGATAAAGATAAAAGCAGGCATATGAAAAAGAAAGATAAATGAATATAAGCTAAATAGTACATCGTTATTTTCTTTTAAAGGACTGATTACATGTCCAAAAACCACTAAAAAAATTAATATAAATTTAGCATTGTCAAAGTAAAGACTTCTTTTTAAGCTGGAAGCCACTCGAAACACCCCCAACTTATTTTTTAATTAGGCCCAAGTACTACCTTACAAAAAATATGTTACGAAACTATTACCGTTTTATAAAAATCTATAAACAATCAGATTTGTTTTTTCCAATTATCGATTAAAAACCCACCCTTTGTCTGTAAAGGATGGGTTTTCCTATTATTTCTCTTACTCATTGAAAATTCTTATATTTTTTCAACAAAAACCCCTTTAATTCTTGCTATGCCGACAGCGATTTACAACCATTTTCACAGTCTTTTTCATCCTAATTTTTTAAGTTGATATTCTAATATAAAGATTGAATTTATATTGAAAATTTCAAGCCCAAATTTTTCAACTCTCCTAAAACTTTTCTATCAGTAATTTCTACCTATTCTTTTTCATCTCATGAATAATATAAACTCCTTCGGTTTCTGAAGTTTTTGTAGGACGAATTAGGAATGACAATTTAATAATATGACAAAATATTTTGACAATTTATTTTACAATAATCCTGTTTCTTTCTATTAAATAGATAGATTATTTCAGGAGGTGCAAGCTTTGGTTAAATGGAAAAAGCAGAAATGGAAAAGAAATTTAATGATCATGACCGCTATGACTGGTCTAGGTTTTACAGTCCTCTACCCAGGATTCAGTACCCCAACAAGTGCAGTTGGACAACCGGATCTACCACTCCCTAAAGAAGAATCCGCTTCCCTAGTTCAACTCGAAGTACCTAATCAGCAAGCAAAGGACAAGCTCTTGGAATTGGGGATTGACCTTTCCCACCGGGCTGAAGAACATGATGGAATTTGGGATGTCGACGCAGTCGTTACACCATCGGAGATTGAATCGCTAAAGCTTTATGGTGTCAGAGTTAAAGATACCCTGTTTACCGAAAAGGATTGGAATACCAGGACATCTGAAAGACAAACGGCTTTGCAGCAGGAGGCAAGCCTGTCGGCATCAGAGGATTCGGTTAAAATCCTTCGTGCCAATTATTATACTAACCAATCAGATACTTTTCTTTATATTGAGGCAAAATCAAGTGCGGGAGCTGCTGCAAGTACAGCTCTAACAGCAACCTGGACAGAAAATGGAGTTGAAAAATCAGCTACTTTAGACCGTCTGGTTGATGCTGGTGAATACTTATACCACTATTTAGAAGTACCGGTTACCTCCATTCCAGCATCAGTAAAGGTGGAAAGCAATCTTGGCGGGACCGCCTCAAGTCCTGTCTCGGAGTGGCTTGGAGTGGACAAGCCTGGGAATCCGCAGACGCATTATGTCAAAGACTTTGTGGACCATTATATGGATCCAACAGAACTGTATCAAAGAGCAGAGAAACTTGCTAAGGAGTTTCCCGATTTAGTAGAAATCATTGATATGCCGAATAAAACAAATGGATATCGACGGCTCGCGCAGGCTATGTTAGGCGGTACTACAAACTCTTCAGTTGTAGTCTCATCTAAAGCTTGGGGATACCAAGGCGGTAATGACCTTTCTATAGAGTTCAGAAATCCGAATGGTAACAACTCCCCACTTAAAGTAACAATAGAGGGGAAAAAGGTTTTAGTAGATTTAGCTACTGATTCATCAGGTAATGTTTCAAGCACAGCCAGGCAAGTAGTTGATGGTTTAAACAATGAAGCAAGCCAGCTGCTATCTGCTACTACCTATCGCGGGTATACCGGCTCAGGAGTTGTTTCACCTGGAGCAGCTGCTCTGAACGATGGTTTAAAAGCTCCAGCAAACATCTCCCGTGATCCGTTCACAGTAAAAGCTATTAGAATTGGGAAACATCGTGATGGTTCGAAGCCTGGTGTACTCGGTTACGCTCAGGAACATGCACGTGAGTGGGTAACACCTCTGGTAACGATCGAAACAGCCGAACGTCTGCTTCGGAATTATGCCCATGATGGAGAAACGAAGAAGCTTGTTGATAATCTGGATATTTTCCTAGTTCCGTCTACCAATCCTGACGGTGCCACTTACAGCTTTTATGATTACAATATGCAGCGTAAAAATATGACCAATCACTGTGGTCCGGATAAATCAGATCCAGGGTACCGAAATCAATGGGGTGTAGATATTAACAGGAACCATTCAGTAGGTTCTGCTTTTGATGGATTTATCGGTGCGTCAACCACAAACTGCACAAGCACTACCTATGCAGGACCAGCAGAAACCTCAGAGCCGGAAGCGAAAAATATCGTCTGGCTTGCTGATCAATTTTCAAACATTAAGTTTGCCATGAATATTCATAGCTATGGCGGATATTTTATGTGGTCACCAGGAGCTTATGATGCTAACCGTAAAACTTTACCGCGCCCATCTGCAGGAGAAGAATCTTATTACTGGGCCGTCTCTGATATTATGTTAAACAAAATTCAGGACTACCGTGGCACAGTCATTCTTCCAAGCCGTACCGGCCCGGTTCCGGATGTTCTTTATTCTGCTGCAGGCAACTCCGCAGACTACCTATGGTATGAAAAAGGAATTTACGCCTGGGACTTCGAAGTTGGAGCGGATTTATGGAATAAGGATTCAAAAAAATGGCAGGCAGTTGGATTCCAACCGCCATTCTCTGAAGGTCATGAAGAAGCAATGGAGTTTTCGAATGGTTTAATTGGCTTAATTCAGGTAGCCTACAACCATTCAAAAGACCATCAGCCTCCTTCATCAAAAGCAGTTCCTGGAAATGGAAAGTACTCTGGCCCTGTAAATGTTTCATTTGAAACAAGTGAACCAGCTACCATTTACTATACTGTAGATGGCAGCCGCCCTACTTTTGAGTCAGCAAAAATCAACTTAAGCGGAACTCGTGAAACTGCAGAATCGTTAAAGCTTGATAAAACAACAACCCTTAAATGGTTCGCTGTTGACGCTGCCGGAAACATCGAGAAAAACTACAATCCTATTAGCAATGGAGATAACTATAATACTGCTTCGATTACGATTAAATAATTTGGTTAAAAGGGCTGGCCTTTTACAGGTCAGCCTTTTTAAACAACAATTATAAAGGAGGATTAATAATGAAAAAGAAAAAACTATTTCCTGCCATTTTAGCAACCACTTTGTCCCTTGGCGTTGTCACTTCCGCCGCCTTAGCTGATGAGGCATCACCAACAGTACAGACTTCCCTGCTTAATATTAAACCACCTGCATTTTTCATTGGAAATGGACAAGACAAACAAAACTATTATGTTGATAAAACTCAGTTGAATTCAATTACGCCTGTATCAGGATTTGAAGATGCTAAAATTTTCAAAGGGATAAACAACGGTGCTGGGTATTGGATTGAAGTTCCAAAGAACTGGAATGGAAAACTCGTCTTATACGCACATGGTTACCGCGGAGAAGGACCTGCTTTAACTGTTAGCGCTCCCTCATTTCGTACAGAACTCCTTCAGGAAGGATATGCATGGGCTGCATCCAGTTACAGTACAAACAGTTACGATGTGGAATCGGGCGTAAAAGATACACATGCATTGAACGGATTGTTTAGAAAGCTGGTCGGCAACCCTACTCGGACCTACATAATGGGACATTCTATGGGCGGCCATGTAACAGGAGTATACGCTGAACAATATGGGGATGTAGATGCTGCCATGCCAATGTGCGGCGTAATGGGTGATTCAGAGCTCTTTGACTTTTTTACAGATTACGGCCTAGTTGGACAAGCACTAACTGGCACTAATAAGGATCAACAACAGTTTGTAGCTGATGATAATTATTTTAATACCAAGGTTCCTGATATGGAGCAAAAACTTGGAAAGGGTTTAGTGAAAGATCCGTTCACTGGTTCTTATGTCTTTACGTCTCTAACAGATGCAGGACAGAAGCTGGAAAAGGTTACTGAGAATCTTTCAGGTGGAAAACGGCCGTTATTTGACTTCTCCTATAAACATGCCTTTGATGACTTCCTGCTGCAAAGAATGCCTACAAACCCTGCATATAACCAGGCTACCGGTAATGTCATTAACAACACCGATTCTGTTTATCAGCTCGATGATGATCCTGCATTGTCTCCCGAGGAAGTTGCTTTAAACAATAATGTTCTTCGAATTACCAATGATCCAAATGGCCGCCATAATAACGGCCTGGCTGCGATTCCGAAGGTTACAGGCGATCTGAAGGTTCCAACCATGTCCCTCCATACACTAGGTGATCTGTATGTTCCGTTCTCCATGGAAGAAATTTATGCAAAAAGAGCGGCTGAGAAAGGCAAATCCAATTTACTTGTCACTCGTGCTATTCGTGGAATTGGACACTGTGAATTTACCAACCAGGAACAAATCAATGCTTTTAATGACTTAGTAGATTGGTCTGAAAAAGGTAAAAAGCCAGAAGGCGACAATGTCCTTGATCCGAAGGCCGTAGCTGATCCATACTTTGGAACTCGCTTCACCTCACAGCTTCGCCCGTATGATCCTTTGTATAAAAAATAATAGCTATAAAAAGAAGGACTGTCAGAAATTAACGGGTTATCTTTGTGCAAAGTCAATTTCACAATACATTTTTACCGTGAATTCACACAGGAATTCACGGTTTTTATTTCCTTGATATTACTACACTCGATGATGCTTTTATTAAAATTCAATCATGATTTCACATACCAATTCTCGAATATGGAAATAATTATTGTACAGTGCGAATTTAAAGGTGAATTATCATGTGATTTTTACTGTGAATTACGAAGGATATTATTCATTTTAAGTAGGTTCTGTTATCTTTCGTTGTTGATTTACTTTATTAAACTATTTGGAAGTTTTGTTGAACAAGTTGTAAATTTAACATTTTAAAGTAAAAGCATTTCTTTGTAATGAGAAATGCTTTTTGTTTTTATCAAAATTAAAAGGATATTTTAATAACAATAATAATATAATAAAAAACAATACTAATTTATTGTAAAACAATAAATTAAGTGATAAAGTCAAAACTGACATTAAATAAGTGAGGTGCACTTTATGAAACGAGGAACAACACTCTTTTTGAAAATGTCTGTTATTCTTATTGGTATCCCGATTCTCGCATTGTGCATATTTTTAGTGCCTAAGATTGGGAATTTTGCTGGAGAATTGTATCCAAATGTGGGTTATATGAAATCTCTCGTTTTAATCGATATGTACGCAGCAGCGATTCCTTTTTACTTTGCTCTGTATCAGGCTTTTAAACTTTTAAGCTATATTGATAAGAACCAAGCGTTCTCGGAATTATCGGTAAAAGCTTTAAAGAATATAAAATACTGTGCCATCACAATCAGTACCTTGTATCTGCTAGGTATGCCGCTCTACTATCTCATGGGGAAGAAAGTTGACCCTCCAAGTTTCATACCAATCGGATTGGTCATTATTTTCGCCTCGATGGTTATCGCCGTTTTTGCTGCTGTGCTCCAACGGCTTCTAAAAGAAGCGATTAACATAAAATCAGAAAATGATTTGACGGTCTGAGGTGGAGGATATGGCAATTATTATTAATATTGATGTGATGTTAGCAAAACGAAAAATGAGCGTAACGGAGCTTTCGGAGAGGGTTGGAATTACTATGGCGAATCTTTCCATTCTGAAAAATGGAAAAGCAAAAGCGGTTCGTTTTTCAACATTAGAGGCGATATGTAAGACTTTGGATTGTCAGCCAGGTGATATTTTGGAGTACAAAAGCGACGAAGACACTCCATAAAAATAGACAACAAATTTATTTAATTAAAGGTAGTCAATAGAGAATTTAAGGGATAGCCATTAAGCTATCCCTTCTTTGCGTTTATTGATGTTATTTAATCAAAGAATTCCATTGATATTAGTGACAAAAAATATGATGCGATTTGCAATGTTTGCACCTCAAAAGGGAACCCGTTAGTCAGAAATGACGTCCTCCTTTTTCACACCATTATTTGATTGCTGCTGTCTTCCCAATATGCTCATCGAGAAATTCAGCAACTTCAGTATAGGCGGTAATATTGTTTTTGAGTTTTACAAAGAAATGTCCTTCGTCCTCAAAGCGGAGATAATGGACAGGATGATTGCGATCCTTTAATTCCTTTACCATCTGCTCGGTTTCTTCAATCGGCACACGCGGGTCATTCGCACCGTGGAGCATCATGACAGGACATTCTATATCCTTCGTCCGGTGAATAGGATCAATTTCATCAAAGAAATCCCCGTCGTTTTCGATGCTGCCGTATTCCGCTTCCCTCAGCTTGCGGCGCCAAACACTGGTGTTTTCCAGGAAGGTTTTAAAGCTTGATATTCCGACAATATCAATAGCTGCTGCCCATAGCTTCGGATAATGTGTGATAGCTGCCAAAACCATGAATCCTCCATAACTGCGTCCCATAACGGCAATTTTGTCAGGATCGGCATTGCCCTCTTCTTTTAACCAATCTACAAGAGAAGTCAAATCTCTAACAGAGTCCATTCTTTTTCTTGCATCATCCAGATGAGTAAAGCTTTTTCCATAGCCTGTACTTCCCCTCACATTCGGAGTGCAAACGGCATAACCGCGGCTGAGGAAATATTGCAGAAATGGATTGTAAACAGCACGGATTTGCGATTCTGGACCCCCATGGACAAAAACGACTACAGGAAGTTTCCCTGAAGCATCTTTTGGTTTGTAATAAAAGGCAGGAATCTCCAGGCCATCAAACGATTTAAATGAAATCAACTCTGGTTCAACAAGCTGCCCTTCAACAACCGGCAGATTTGACACATACGTCAGCCGCTTGGTTTGTTTGGATTCCACATCCAGTTCCCAAATATCTGAAGGCTGAATAGCACTATTGAATACATAGGCCAGTTTTTTGCTGTCATGCGAAAATGCCAATTCTTGAATAACCCCGATTGGCGTCTTCCATGAACTAAAGGAGTTCTCTTCTATATGATATAGAACTCCCTTTGAAGTCCCACCTGCATTCACCGTATAGGCTAACTGCTTTTTATCTCCGCTCATTACCAGGCCTTCAAGATCCCATTCTCTCCGGTCAAGCCATTTTATTTCCTTTGTTCTTATATTAAGAACGGCAAGTCCTGTTAACTCTCGATCCTTATTGGTTAAAAAATAAAGATGGCTGCCATCCTGGCTAAACACCGGATCTTCAAATTTTGCTTCCTCTTCATGAGATGTCAGCCAGGAAACCTCTCCAGAAGAGATTTCCAATAATCCTAAATCATTATCAAGATTAGAATTTACTTTTTCAATCAATAGCGAGCGTCCTTCTGGGGACCACTTCACTGCGTGATACATACCATCCCCTTGAAAAACCTCCCTGATTTCAAGTGTTTCAAGGTTTTGAACATAAATATCAAAATGAGCAGCCTTACGTCGATTGCTCGCCCAGGAAATCCACTTTCCATCAGGAGAATTGCCGCCATACTGGTGAATATGGTCTAACGAATCAGTGAGCGGCTGCAGGCTTCCATCGTCCTGCAATAGGAACAGCTGCTGTTTCTCATTAACGCCGACGTCCATTCCAATTATTCTTTTTGACGTGCCAGCGATATAGCTGACAAACATAATTCTTTCTGCAGTAAATGAATTTTGTGAAGGCCAGCCTCCGTTTAAGTTCAGCTCCCAAACCTGCGGCAGGCCTGTATAATTAGTAACAAAACTAATTTTGCTGCCATCCGGATGGTAAACTGGATTACTGGCCGTCCGTACATGCAAAAACGGCTGAATACCGATGCCCATGTCCTTCCCCCTCTTCTGTTAAGCCTCTATATTTACAGTCTTTGGCTCCAGAGCTGCTGGCAATCCTAACAGCATATATGCCATATGAACAATTCCCTGTTCAAAATCCTGAAGGCGGATTGATTCATTAGGGGCATGCGCTTTTGATTGCACCCAGCCTACACCTGTGCTGACAACCGGAAGCTGAAGCTGCTCACCAAAAATGTACATTGGGCCTGTTCCTGCGGAGTTTGGCGCCAATACGCTTCCTGCCTCGTACACTTCATTTGCTGTAGCAATTACGTGTTTAATGAATGGATGATTAAAATCGGATCGGTAAGCCTTCTGGCCATTTAACGAGGTTACCTTAACATCATTAAAACCATGCTTTTCCAAGTGTTTTTCAACACATTCTAAAATATAGTCTGGATCCTGCCCAGGAACTAATCGGCAATCCACCTTGGCTCTGGCGTTTTTAGGAAGAACGGTTTTAGAGCCTTCACCTGTATAGCCGCTGACGATTCCGCAGATGGTCATGGTTGGTTCAAAAACCATCGCTTCCCGCGGGTCTTTTCCTTTTGCAGCCGTAATGAGAGGACGCTTCAAACCATAAAGCCTGCTTACTCCCTTTTCATCGAAAGGAAGGGCATGTACCGCTTCTAACTCTCCCTCTGTTGGCGGGATGATTCCATCATAAAAACCTTCTACTAAAATTTCATTTTGTTGATTTTTCATAGTGGCAAGGGCCTGTACAAGCCTCCATGCTGCGTTATCCACATAGGCTCCGACTGAGGAATGCATGTCGATATCTGCACCTGTACAGCTTAGCTCCAGGTAAGCCATCCCTTTTATTCCGGCTACCATACTAATTCTTTCTTCTTCATCCTTGCCGCCGAATTCCCAGATACAGGCGTCGGCTGCAAATAAATCTTTATATTTAACCAGATAAGGCTCCAGATTTGGGCTTCCGATTTCTTCTTCGCCTTCAATCATGAACTTAATATTGCATGGCAGTCCCCCTGCCGCCTTTTGCAGGACCTTAATCGCAGTCAAACGGGCAACGAGGTCGCCCTTGTTGTCTGAAACCCCTCTTGCAAAAAGAATGCCATTTTCGACAACCGGATTGAACGGCTCTGAATTCCATTCGTCCAGCGGTTCTGGGGGCTGAACATCATAGTGGTTATAAAACAATAATGTCTTACCATTATCACCCTGTTCTCCAGCTGCAAAAAAGGCATAAACGACCGGGTTTCCTCCCAAATCATCTAGGACTTGCGCCTCTCCACCAGCATCCTGAATCATTTTAACTACATACTTAACTGTTTCAGGAATAGCAGAATTTTGAGCAGAGATAGTTGGAAGTCTTAAATATTCCTTTAAAGTTTCTACTGAATCAAATACTAACTCTTTCGTTTGCTGTTTTAATTCTTCTAATTGCGGCTTAGTCATAGGACTGCCCCCTTTTAAATTTAATATATTAATATTTCGATAGACGAAGGATAACTCCTTCTTTTTTTCAAAATATTCTATAAAAAACTTATTTTTTGACAATCGCTAACTGCGCATGCTTTTCGATCCAATCAACATAGACAAAAATCAACAATATTCTTTAATACAAAAAAGAGACAGGAACCTGTCTCCCGGAAATTTATTTTTTTGTTAAAAGGGATTCACTTAAATTTTCTACCCCTGCCAAACCCAGCATGGTTAAAAAGATTTTTTGAACTCCATAAAAGGCATCGGTTGGATCGTAAAATTCTTCAAGCGTATGGCATCCGCCAAACTTCCCTCCACCGCCAAGGGTCACAGCTGGAATGCCTAGGCTGATTGGAACATTTGAATCGGTGCTGCTCGGTTCATCCAATATGGCCTCAAAGCCCAATGTTTCTGCAGACGCAAGGGCTGCCTGCACGATTACACTGTCCTCGGGCTGAGAGCCAGCAGGTCTGTCACCTACCAGTTTAATATCTACTTGAATATCATTTGTTTCCCATCGTTTATTTTCATCGTCAGCAGCCATTTTTAAAATATTCATCACTTTATCTTCTAAATCTTTTAAAGCATCTGGCGAGACGGACCGCATATCGATCAGCATTTCCGCTTTTGCCGAAATCGTATTGACAGATGTTCCCCCATTGATCGTTCCAACATTAAAGGTTGTTTTCGGCTCTTTCGGGGTTTGGATGTCACTTATTTTTGCAATCGCCCTTCCCAAAGCATGGATAGCGCTTGGCTTTCCAAAGTCTCCAAAACTATGCCCGCCCGTTCCGGTATAGGTAACATGATACCTGCGGCTTCCTGTTGCAAGATAGGTAATGCGTTCAGGACTTCCAGGCTCGATCGAAATAAATCCATCTATATCCTTTCTGTTTTCAAAAAGTGCCTTGACGCCATTTAAATCCCCTAATCCCTCTTCACCAACGGTTGCTCCGAAAATAATATCTCCAGTTGTTTTTATATTCGCTTTTTCTATTGCCCTTAACAGAGTAAGTACGGAAGAAAGCCCTCTGCCATCATCGGCGATTCCTGGTGCATAAATCCTGCCATCCCTCAGTTTCGCTTTTACATCCGTACTCCCGGGGAAAACAGTATCTAGATGCCCAGCAACCACCAGCTTTGGTCCATTCCCTGTTCCGGGTCTCACTCCAAACACGTTCCCCTGGCTGTCTATATGTACATTTTTAAGGCCGTATTCTATTAATCTTCTTTGATACTCTAAACCGCGCTCCTGCTCCTGAAACGTTGGTGCCGGTATTTCTGTTAAAGCGATTTGCTCCTGGGTAGTATAATCGTTATCCTCTTCCAAAAAATCAAGCCCTGCTTTTACTTTTGGATCTTTACTCAAAACTTCAATTACTGATTTACTATTATCACAGATTACCTTCGATTCATATGCCATATATAATTCCCCCAGTAAAAAGAGTTTCTTTTTATATATTCTATCAATTCTTAAAATTCCACAAGTATATCGCTCTATAAAAAAAACCCCCTTTCGTAATGAAAGAGGGTACAGTCAATTTATCTCATTGTTTTATAGATAAGTGGGCTTCCTCCACCAATTAGATTAGATGCCTTTGTAGCAGCATCTGCATTGTGAGTAGCACTAATTTAGACCTAATCCAAGCTTGTTCAATACACGTGACTTATTAACTATTAATCGAGTAGACTATTCATTACTATTTTCCAAACGTTTTTTGAATAACCTCATAATCGATCGTATACCATTTGGTTTTATCCATTTTGTAAGGGTTAAAATTATTTGTAATCACTACTCCCTCCTTTTGCAATGAAAGCATAGTCCGTTTGATTGTACTTTCCGACAAGAATGGAAAATAAACCTTCCAATCCTTATATGTATTATAAATCCACTTTTTGCCTTCAATCACATTTGAGCTTTTTTCCAATAAAGAATGAAGCTGCTGCAAAATAATTGCCTCATTTATTCCATACTTTTTTGCCAGTGAAGGTAATAGTAATAAAGCCTCTTCTTTCATAAGTAATTCTGCCATTTTGAACCGCTCCTTTTAATTTTTTGAAAGGGCCGTGCCGCCATCTTGAATGGTCCAGCCCTTTCAACTTCTATATACAAAAAAACCGGTAAAAAGGTCAGGGTGAATTAAAAAAAGTATTATTTTTGTAAAACTTAAGGATGCCTTTTAAAAAGAAAAGCAATACACTGTAGCTGAAGCAATTATTATATTAAATCAGGAAGATGATGGAATGATCTATGACCTGGTACTTTTACATCCTCCCACTGTATATGATTTTAGGAAAGAGATGCTATTCACTGGTCCAATCAGCGATGTCGTCCCTTCATCCCCTGTCTTTGAAATGTACCCCATTGGATTGACAAGCATTGGCGACTATCTTGAAAGGTATGGGCTTAAAGTTAAGATTATTAACATCGCCAACCGGATGCTATTAGACCCTGACTTTGATGCCGAGAAAAAATGAAGAAAATCAAGGCCAAAGCAATCGGTATAGACCTTCACTGGCTACCCCACGCTCACGGCAGTATTGAACTTGCCAAAATCGTAAAAAAATATAATCCCGACATCCCTGTTCTTTTTGGCGGTTTGAGACTTCCTGGACCGAATCGAAGCAATTAATGTCCTGCCGCTCATGGATCAGATCATAGAGCTGGAAAAGATTAAAGAAGAAGTTGAAGAAATAAACCGCCACAGCGTCTTGAAGTTTCTGTTTCAGAACAAAGAAAGCAAACATGACACTTCTGTGAAACCTTCTGATTCAGTCTTTCCGGCCAGCTCCCTTAAACCTATAATAAAAATAAGATACTATGTGAAATATTTGAGCATATATAAGGGGAGATCTTGACCATGGTCCAATATAACTGGTTAGAAGCCATTCATGTAACAGAAGAAATGTTAACTCTTACAGATAAACGTTTGCCTGTGGTTTGGATAAGTGCGCTTGATTGTACCGGATGCAAAGAAGCTTTTACCCGTTCTTTCGAGCCATCATCCCTTGATACACTGCTGAATTTTATTTCTCTTGAATACAGTGAATTATTATCCGCAGCCAGCGGTTATCAGGTGGAAGAACATAAGGAAAGCATTTTTGAAGAATATAAAGGGCAATATGTTCTTGCGGTAGAAGGTGGAATTCCAGGCAGTGATGAATTCTTAATGATTGCTGGGAAATCGGTCCGGGAAGAAATTATCCATGCAGCAAAAAATGCAAAAGCCGTTATTGCTTTTGGCAGCTGTTCCGCCTGGGGAGGTATTGCAGCAGCTGGTATTAATCCGACCCATTCCGTAGATATTCGAGAGCTTATTCCAGAGGAAATTCCTGTCGCGTTAGTTCCCGGCTGCCCGCCTATTCCTGAAGTGATGATCGGCACCCTGCTCCACGTACACTTTCATGGAAAATTGCCGGAACTGGATAAAAAGCTCCGTCCAAAACTGTTCTATCAAACTACCGTCCATATGACCTGCCACCGAAAACCATTCTTTGACCAAAAGCTTTTTGCCGAGTCTTATGACGACGAGGGTGCCAGAAAAGGATATTGTTTGTTTAAATTGGGCTGTAAAGGTCCAACCGCCTTTAACTCCTGTGAATCACTCGGCCAGGACCGATGTATATCTGCCGGATTCACATGTATCGGCTGCTCAGAAAAAGGATTTTGGGATAAAGGAACATTCTGCGGGAAAAAGAAAAGATAATTGGAAAACGGGCAGCAGTCTATTCAGCTGTCCGTTTTGTTTTTGAAAAAAGAATACACGAAACTGCTATTAAGAAGAAGCATTGAAACGGATGAAAGTACGTGGAGAAAAACACAAATAAAGTCCTAAAATTGTAAGTGGCTTTTAATTTTGGCTATGTTCTTCGCAGTCTTTTAAAAAAGGAAATGGGAGATGTAAAAACACAATTAAATGATAGTAACAAAAAACGGACAGCATCCCCCACTGTCCGAAACCTTTTTAAAACGGCAGACTTGGAATCGTAATAAGAAAAGTAGTGCCTTTCCCCTTCTCACTCTCTATTTCAATTCTGCCATTAACCTTATCAACCGTACTATATACCATCAGCATTCCAAGACCGGTTCCTTCTTTTTTCGTAGAATAGTAAGGTCTCCCTAATCGTAAAACCTCTTCTTTCGTCATCCCAATGCCTGTATCGGTTATTTTAACGACAATTTGATTCTCCTGCTCTGAAATATCAATAGAAAGAACACCGCCCATTTCTTTCATCGCCTCAATAGCGTTCTTAAATAAATTAATTAAACACTGCTTTGCCTGATTTTTATCGTACTTAATTTTTAAAGTGTTATTAAAATTCACTTCTACATCTACCTGATGCATGTTGGCATAGGGAATCATAACATTCGTTACATAATCTATCTCTTCTTTTAAATTGGAGAAAACCATGTTTTCCGATTGTGGCTTAGAAAAAGCAAGAAAATCAGTAACAATTTGCTCAGCCCGTTTTAATTCAGATAATGAAATCTCAACATATCTTTTTTCATCACCTGTAATGTTTTGTGAATCCTTTAAAAGCTGAAGAAATCCTTTTGTAACCGTAAGCGGGTTTCGAATCTCATGAGAAACACTCGCGGATAAATCGCTAATTACATTTAATCTTTCCGAATGCATTCGACACTCTCTGTTTTTTACATTATCAATAATTTTCTCTATTAATACCATATTAATAACCATAACTGCTGTATAGGTAGTTAATGCATAAAATGCTAAAAGCCAAAATCCTTTATCCAAAACTGGTATTATCAAAGTAACACTTGAAAGATAAAGAACCATTGTAAATAAAGTAACGATAGCCGAAATGAAAATCTGCTTCTTTGGACTCTGTTTCATAAACACTTTATTTAATAAAGGTACTAAAATGAATATGACGGTCGAAAATATGAGTGAATGAAGAAAATATGGTCCTCCAATCAAAAAACGACACACATTTAACACTATATAAAGTGGGAAGGCATATCTATATCCCCAAAAAAGTGATATTAGTAAAAAAGGAATGTATCTTAAATCAAAGATTGGCCCAAATGCTAATTTGATGGGAAAACCCATACAAAGAATCATGGATATGGATGAAAGAAATATAATAACGGATTTGCTATATGTATTAGGCCTATTTTCAAAGAATATTAAAAAAATCAGCACCGGAAAAAGCAGGAATAGGAAGTTTAACAGAAATGACTCAATCAACGCCGGACTCCTCTCGAGAAGATTAAATATACAATGGGACCATAAGTATACTAACCTATATCGAGCTTCCTTTACAATAGCCTTTTCAAATTAGCTTTTTATAGAAGAGTCTATCCTAAATCGGCGAGAATTCTAGGCTGGCACCCGAACAATTTCCTGATTTCCCCTATAATATATGGTACAACCATTAAAAAAGTGAGGCGATTCTATGAAACTATATTTAGATCCAGGTCATGGGGGCGCCGACCCAGGCGCTCAAGGCAATGGTTTAAATGAAAAAGATATCACGCTGGATATTTCACAAAGAATACGTACTCTCCTTTTAAATACTTATGAAAATATTGATATAAGGATGAGCCGTACAAGCGACATTACAAAAAGCCTAAGCCAAAGGACAAATGAAGCGAATTCCTGGGGCGCTGATTATTATTTAGCCATTCATATCAATTCAGCAGAAAGCAGCTCTGCTCAGGGATATGAGGATTATATCCACTCTAACTTATCAGATACAACAACAACCGCAAAGTACCGGGACATTATCCATGCAGAAATCATCAAGCTCAATCAGTTAACTATTCGGGGGAAGAAAAAGGCCAATTTCCATGTGCTGCGCGAATCTAACATGCCGGCAATGCTTTCCGAAAATGGCTTCATTAACAACCCACACGATGCCAGCCTAATGAAACAAGCTTCCTGGAGGCAAAGTGTTGCCCAAGGACATGCCAATGGGATTGCTAAAGCTTTTAATCTTAAACCAAAATCAACTAGAACAACAACTCCTTTCACAACTCCGTCAACTTTAGCAGTGAATTCTAGTATTATGTACAAAGTAATCGCCGGGTCATTTAAAGTAAGAGAATCTGCAAAAAAACGTGTAGCATTCCTCCATTCAAAGGGAATTGAAGCAATTGTTGTGACGGCGATTATTTCCGGCGAGACTTGGTATCGTGTTCAGGCGGGGGCTTTTTCAACCAGGGCAAATGCTGAAGCCCGTGAACGGGAAGTCGAAACCGCGGGAATTAAAGACGCTTTTATCGTGTCACAAAGTTCTGACTCGAGCACTGCTCCTGCACATAGATCAGCACCAAACCCTGCAGCTTCTCCAAGTCCGGGCCAAATCACCCTTCGTTCAGAACCGACTGGAGATTCAATCGTGGGGCCAACCTATTTGTCACCGGAGCAAATGAACCTTTTTGCAAAGTCAGTGAATCCTAATGCCCCTGAACTCGGAAGCTACTATTCTTCGTTAGGGGCGTATTATGGTATCAGAGGTGATATAGCTTTTGCCCAGGCTTTGTTAGAAACTAACTATTTCCGCTTTACCGGAGATGTGCATCCTGAGCAAAACAACTATGCCGGAATCGGGGCAACAGGAGGAGGTAATTCCGGCGCCAGCTTTAAAACGCCGGAAGAAGGAGTCCTGGCTCAAATTCAGCACCTGTTTGCCTATGCTTCAACCCAACCGTTGCCTGATAAATACCCGCTCGTTGACCCGCGCTTTAATCTAGTTGCCAGAGGCACTGCTCCAACCTGGGCCGACTTAAACGGAAAATGGGCCGTTCCTGGAAATGATTATGGGCAAACGATCTTGAACCTATACGGCAATATGATTACCTTCGCAAAACAGCATCTGGATGGTGTACAAAACGATATCATTAAATAAGAGGAGCCGGATTCAGTTCGAATCCGGCTTTTTATACGAAGTTTTTTAACTAGAAGACATTCGGATGCTACTCCCCCTCCTTAACATCACATTGATTCGAAAAAACTTGCAAAAGTGATGTTACTAGATTCCCTTTCCGAGCTTATTAATCTATTTTTTGGCGATTGTCCTGATGCTCTATCTAACTTTTCTTCAATTCTATCTAATTGTTCCTTTCTCTTCTTTGAAGAACGAACAAAAATTACAATAGCTACAATGATTGCGATAGGAATTAAAAGTGCAAATAACTGAAAAATAATATCACCAATATTCACCATAAAAATCACCTTGTTTTTGGAGAATTATACCATTTATAATTATATTAAAAAAACCTTATTCAATAGCAACAATCTTTTAGAAAAGAGCCAAAATAAAAGACAACCTTCTTATATCAAATCCCCGTGAATCCATTAAGCACCTATTATAATTAAAAGAATAAACACTACCTCTAAAAGCCAATTCCGCCACAGTTGCCAACTTTGCACACTTTGACTTTCTATTTCTATCATTTGATGCCACTACCGTTTTCACCATACAAAAAGCCTTCCCCAAAGGGAAGGCCGCTTTGCCCAATTATGGAATCATCCAGTTTAAGAGGCTTGTATTCTGCACATATGTCAAAATACCAATTAATACTACCAGGATGAGGCTGTACTTAAATGTGAATCGGAACAGGTCTGCTTCCTTACCTGCCAATCCTACCGCCGCACACGCAACCGCAATGGATTGTGGAGAAATCATTTTTCCGGTAACCCCTCCGGATGAGTTTGCAGCAATCGCCAATACATGGTTCATACCAAGGGAATCGGCCGTAATCTTCTGCATGTTTCCAAATAACAGGTTTGAAGAAGTATCGGAACCTGTGATAAACACGCCGAGCCATCCAAGGAACGGAGAGAAGAAGGCGAACATCGAGCCTGTTTTTGCCAAGGACATACCAAGAGTTGTACTCATTCCGGACGCGTTGATTACATAAGCGAACCCAACAACGGACGCGATTGTAATGATTGGGAATTTCAGCTCATTAAGCGTTTCGCCAAAGGTTGCAACCCATTCTTTCCATGAAATTTTAAAAATAAACTTTGTAACGATAGCTGCCAAAAGAACGGATGTACCGGCAGCGCCAAGTAATTCAAGTTTAAACACGGCAGCAATTGGAGTACCCGCTGAGCTAATGACCTTATTATTTAATAGAGGTACTTCAGGAATATAAGTAAACAAAGCTCCTATGGAATTGACTGCTTTTAAAATACCGTTTGTCCCCAGATAATGTCCAGCGAGTGCAAGTTTGATTGCCGGAATTCCCCAAATGGTGATAAATCCAGTTAAGATCAGGAAAGGTGACCAGGCTTTAAAAACTTGGCTGCCAACGAGCTTTACTGGCGTGTTACCTGGTGCTGTAGCAATAGTAGCAGCAATTTCTGCTTCTGCTGAAAAGTGGAAGATGTTTTTCGGCTTCCAGAATTTCAAAAAGACTGCCAAAGCAAATAATGAAACTAACGCGGATAAAATATCAGGAAGTTCTGGTCCAAGGAAGTTAGAGCTGAGGTACTGGGTTACGGCGAAAGAGATACCAGTAATTAAAATTGCCGGAAGGACTTCCACTGCTTTCTTGAATCCAGCCATAATGACAACTAGGAAAAACGGAAGAAATAATGATAAAAATGGCAATTGACGGCCAACCATTTTGGAAATTTCAATTGCGGAAACCCCTGTAGGGCCTTCAACCGCAATAATTGGAGTACCGATGGCTCCAAATGCAACCGGTGCAGTGTTGGCAATTAAACAAAGTCCTGCAGCGTATAGCGGATTAAACCCAAGACCTACAAGAAGTGCAGCCGAAATGGCAACGGGAGCACCAAAACCAGCTGCCCCCTCAAGGAAGGCGCCAAAAGAAAACGCTACCAAAAGTGCCTGAAGACGTCTGTCCTCTGTAAGTGAAACAACAGAATTACGAATAATATCAAATTGCCCAGTCTTTACTGTTAACTTATAAAGGAAAACGGATGCAATGATGATCCAGCCTATTGGCAGGACTCCATATACTCCGCCTTGTACGGCAGACATTACCGCCATCCCTGCAGGCATCTTGAATGCCACCACTGCCAATATCAGTGCAAGCAGCAATGTGGTTAATCCCGCCACGTACCCCTGCATCCTTTTAATAGCTAAAGCCCAGAAAAAATAGAGAATCGGTATAACTGCTACCAAAGCTGATAAAGCCAGACTATCTCCAACCGTTGAAAAATTTTGTGTGAATGTCATAGTTAATCCTCCATAATACGAAATGTAATGTTACCAATATTAATGATGGAACAGACAACGTAAGCACTATGGTGACTGATTAATATGTAGGGAAACTGCCTTAAAAATAAATTTAGAAACATACTCTCCTTTCTGTTTGGTAATAAGAAACACTGTTTTTAATTTGTTGCGAAAGACAAAACATTGTTATAGAACAATACTTTTATTTGTTATATAACAAACACTTATCTTTTTTAATTATACATAACTATATCAGAATTTCAATAATTTTTAGAATATTCAAATCGCATTATTTTTAGAAAAACTTGGCATTCGCCACGTCCCTTTGGCGGATGCTTCAGTTTTACTTATGCGTTCAGAATTTAGGGATATAAATTCTGATTAGCTAAAAAAACATTTGGCCAATATACCTTCTATACCAGCCAAATGTTTTTCTTCTTTTTTCAACTGATTCTGCTTTCAAAACCAAGCCGTGCCGAAATTTGTTTACCAATGTGCAGCATTCTGGCTTGAAGTTGTTTTAATCGGTCTTCCGTCATACGCATTGTTGGTCCGGAGATACTTGCTGCAGCAATCACTTTTCCTAGATGGTCAAAAATAGGAACGGCTATGCATGTAATACCATATTCATTTTCTTCAAGATCTAATGCATAGCCACTCCTCTTCACAACTGCCAATTCCTTCATAAAGTCCTCTTTATTCGTGATGGTTTTATCAGTGTGCATGCCCATGCCTTTGCGCTCAAGGATATCGAGTACAATGCTGGAAGGAAGATGCGCGAGAATTGCTTTTCCAACGGAGGTACAGTGCATAGGAGCCCTTTTGCCTACCTTAGAATGCATCCTCAGCGTTTCATTGCCTTCTAATTTTTCAATATAAACGACTTCACCCTGATCATAAACAACCAGATGGATCACTTCATTCGTCTCATTTTCCAGCTGTTTCAGAAAAGGCTTGGCCTCTGCTCTTAAATCAATGGAGTCAAGAAGCTTCGAACTTATTTCAAGGAATTTATAACCAAGCTTATACCGGCCGGTATCCTCATCCTGCTCAACATACCCATACTGGACAAGTGTTGAAAGGATTCGGTAAACAGAACTTTTATTAATATCTATTTGTTTGGCAATCTCAGTAACACCCAAGCCGCCCTTTTTCATACTAACCAGAGTAATAATATCCAATGCCCGGCTTACAGACTTAACCATATTCTCTCTTTCCAAAATTGTTCACCTCATAATTGCTGACAATAATAGTTTAAATTATAGCATAATTCTTTTACCGGGCATTGTAACGAATTAATAGGTACTTGAATGCTCTTTTTGATTTACAAAAGAATTGCGCAAAGTTCCAATCTCTTTAATTTCACATTCAATCAAATCACCGGCACCTACGAACTCAGCTCCTACCGGACTCCCCGTCAGAATGACATCGCCCGGCTTCAGCGTCATCACATATGTTAAATAGGAAACCATTCTTCGAATTGGAATGATCATTAATTCTGTTGCACTATTTTGTTTTTCCACTTCATTCAGTCTTGCCTCAACGCTTACGGAAAAAGGATCCAGTTCGGTTTCAATAACAGGTCCTAGTGGTGTGAAGGTATCAAAAGATTTACCAACTGTCCAATGGCCGTCTTGATGGAAAAATTGTGGCGCAGTTACGTCATTTCCAACTGTATATCCAAACACATAATCAAGAACTTCTGACTCAGGAACATTTTTAGCTTCTTTTCCAATAATAATCGCTAATTCAGATTCGAATTTAACCTTCTCAATCCCGTCAGGAATGACAATTTCTTCATCAGGGCCAATAACGGATGATGTTGGTTTAAAGAAGAAAACAGGAATTTCTGGAAGCTCAGAAGGCCGGTCCTCCAGTTTCGTAACATAGTTTGCACCAATTCCAATAATTTGATTTGGCTCTAAAGGAGCAAGAAACTTTACCTCATCAGAAGAAAAGGTTTTGCCTGTGAACTGCCAATCTCCAAAAATATCTCCCTCAATTTCCCTGATAGAACCATCTGTAATGACACCACTATAAATGGAAGAACCTTGTGTAAACCTTGTGAATTTCATTGTCATGCTCCTTTTCAGACCATATTTTTGTGTGGAATATTCTTTCGGGCAACTCCCGTTTTAATTGCAGCTTCAGCGACCGCTGCTGTTACTGCTTTCGCCACTCTTACATCAAGCGCGTAAGGAATGACATACTCATTTGAGAGTTCATTAGGATCGATAAGATCGGCAATAGCGTATACGGCAGCCAGCTTCATTTCTTCATTTATTTTAGTAGCTCGGACCATCAATGCCCCTTTAAAAATACCAGGAAAGGCGAGTACATTATTAACTTGGTTCGGCAAATCCGAACGGCCTGTCCCTACCACTGCTGCTCCGGCAGCAATTGCGTCCTCCGGCATGATTTCCGGTACTGGGTTTGCCATGGCGAAAATAATGGAATCCTGATTCATGGACTGTACCATCTCTTGCGTCACTGCTCCGGCAACGGACACACCGATGAACACATCCGTTCCTTTCATTACTTCCTCTAACGAACCTTGAAGATTCTCTCTGTTCGTTACCTCAGCGATAGCGTTTTTCATGGAGTTCATTCCTGCCTGGCGCCCCTTATAGATGGCACCCTTTGTATCACACAAAATGATGTTGTTAACACCCATATTCAAAAGCAGTTTGGTAATGGCAATTCCAGCAGCACCAGCTCCATTAACTACTACCTTAATGTTTTCAAGTCGTTTTCCAACAACCTTTAAAGCGTTTATAAGCCCTGCAGCAGTTACGATGGCTGTCCCGTGCTGATCATCATGGAAAACCGGGATATCCATTTCTTTTCTTAGTGTTTCTTCAATAATGAAACAGTTTGGAGCTGAAATGTCCTCCAGATTAATTCCGCCAAATGTCGGCTCCAGTAATTTCACCGCCTGGATAATTTGATCGGGATCATTTGTGTTCAAGCAAATGGGGAAAGCATCAATATCAGCAAAGGCCTTAAACAATGCTGCTTTTCCTTCCATTACAGGCATTGCCGCGCTCGGTCCGATATTTCCAAGTCCTAAAACAGCGGATCCATCTGACACAACTGCTACAAGATTACCTTTAATAGTATAGTCATAGACTTTTTCTGGGCTTAAGTAAATTTCTTTACAAGGCTCTGCTACCCCAGGTGAATAGGCCAAGCTTAAATCTTCTGCACTTTCCATCGGAACTTTGACACTAATATTAATTTTCCCTTGAGACTGCTTATGAAGTTCCAATGACTTCTCCCGCAGGTTTGGCATAGCCTCAACGCCTCCATTCATTTTCTTTACTGACCATTTATTCCAGCTATTTTTAGAAAACAAGGGCATTTTTTTCGAATAAAATGCCCCTGTTTAACATTATTGTTTTACAGCAAATTTCGCTTTTGCTTCAATACGTCTGCGGTGAAGAATGGGCTCAGTGTATCCATTTGGCTGATTGTATCCTTCAAAAATCAAGTCACAAGCGGCCTGGAATGCTACCGAATCATCGAAGTTCGGAGCCATGTTTTTATAAAAAACATCTCCGGCATTTTGCTCATCAACGACTTTAGCCATGCGATGCAAGGTATCAAGAACCTGCTCTTTCGTGGTAATTCCATGGTGCAGCCAGTTTGCCAAGTGCTGGCTGGAAATACGCAATGTTGCGCGGTCTTCCATTAATCCAACATTATTAATATCTAAAACTTTTGAGCAGCCGACTCCCTGATCAACCCAGCGGACAACATAACCTAAAAGAGTCTGGCAATTGTTGTCGAGCTCCTCCTGGATTTCCTCTGGACTCCAGTTAGTGTTTTCTGCAACTGGGAAGTGTAAAATATCATCTTTAAAATCTGCTGTATGATTAAGCATTTCATTTTGTACTTCTCTTACGTCTACTTGATGGTAGTGTAAAGCATGAAGAGTAGCAGCTGTTGGAGACGGTACCCACGCTGTTGTTGCTCCGGTTTTTACATGACCGACTTTTTGCTTCAGCATATCTGCCATCAAATCAGGCATTGCCCACATTCCTTTACCGATTTGAGCACGATTCTGGAAGCCAGCTGAAAGTCCGGCAACAACGTTTGATTTTTCATAGCCCTGAAGCCAGCTGGACGATTTCATATCGTTTTTGCGAATCATTGGACCTGCTTCCATGGATGTATGAATTTCGTCTCCTGTTCGGTCCAGGAACCCGGTATTAATGAAAACAATGCGGTCTTTAACTTGCTTAATGGATGCCTTCAGGTTCAAAGTGGTTCGGCGTTCCTCATCCATTACACCAATTTTAAGTGTATGTCGTTCAAGTCCAAGCAAATCTTCCACTAGGTCAAAAAGCTGGTTGGCAAAAGCTACCTCTTCTGAACCATGCATTTTTGGTTTAACGATATAGACAGATCCTTTAGAAGTATTCTGGAATGGGCCATTTCCAAGAAGCGTATGTTTTGCAACAAGGCTTGTGACAACAGCATCCAAAATTCCTTCCTGAATTTCATCACCGTTTTGATCCAAAATGGCGCTATTCGTCATCAAATGACCTACATTACGGACAAACAAAAGGGAACGGCCATTTAAAGTAACTTCTCCTCCCTCTGGTGCTACGTAACTGCGATCAGGATTAAGCTTTCGTGTCATCTGTCTGTCGCCTTTTATGAAAGAGGATGATAAATCACCTTTCATAAGTCCTAACCAATTTCGATAAACAAGCACTTTGTCTTCAGCATCTACCGCCGCTACAGAGTCCTCACAGTCCATAATCGTTGTAACAGCCGATTCCAGAAGAACATCCTTAACCCCAGCTTCATCTGTGCTGCCAATCGAATGATTACGGTCAATTTGGATTTCAAAATGAAGTCCGTTATTTTTTAGCAGGATGGCTGATGGAGCTTCCTGGTCTCCCTGATAACCGACGAACTTCTCTTCGTCTTTTAATCCTGTGCTTGTGCCATTATTGAGAGCCACATTCAGTTTGCCATCCTTAACAGTGTAGCGAACTGCGTCCTTATGAGAGGCATCTTTTAATGGGACTGCCTGGTCAAGGAAATTTCTCGCAAACTCAATAACCTTTGCACCGCGGACCGGATTATACTTCCCTTCACTATGGGCACCATCTTCTTCACTGATTGCATCTGTGCCGTATAGTGCATCATACAGGCTTCCCCAACGGGCATTTGCTGCGTTAATCGCATAACGGGCATTATTTACTGGAACAACTAATTGCGGTCCTGCCTGGATGGCGATTTCATCGTCGACATTTTCAGTACCAATCTCAAAATCTTCTACTTCCGGTTCAAGATAGCCAATCTCAGTTAAAAATGACTTATATGTATCAAAGTCAAAGCTTCCACTATTCTCCTGATACCAGTTGTTAAGTTTATTTTGAAACTCATCACGTGTCGCTAACAATCCTTTGTTTGCAGGGGTTAAATCCTCAATTAATGCTTCAAAACCGGACCAAAACTCTTCAGGATCCACCTGGCTTCCTGGCAGGGCTTCTGAATTGATAAAATCATAGAGTTCCTGGGCCACCTGAAGGTTCCCTTTTTTCACATAGTTTTCCATAATACATTTCCTCCTTGGAAGTCGTTTGTTATTACGCAACACTGTTTCTTATTTCGTTAAAAAAATAATAGCACGTTTATACGAAGTTTTTCAATTATTTTGATAGCTTATTTTTTTTATGAGGTTGATAGGAGATGAATTACGAAGCTATTGAAACTCATCCCCTATTTCCCCGTGAAATTTCCTTGTTTTGCCGCTGAAATTTAAATTATTCCGCGTGATTCGTAGATTTTTCCGCCAAACTACGTAACTATTCCGCCGAAACCGATAACTTTTCCGCCAAACCTGATAACTTTTCCGCCAAAGCCGATAACGATTCCGCCAAACTCGATATCTATTCCGCGAAACCGATAACTTTTCCGCCAAACTCGAAAACTTTTCCGCCAAATCCGATAACTATTCCGCCAAACTCGATAACTTTTCCGCCAAACCCCGATAGCGATTCCGCGAATTACTCCGGCTGGAAAACTTTATAAAATCGCAGTCTCCTTTTGTTTTAGTTCTCTCTTAATCTCCACACAGCGACCCGGTGTAGGGAAGAGTTTTCCTGCGTTTAAGAGATTATAAGGATTGAAGACTTCTCGGATATCCGTTTGAGCGATAATTTCATCATCAGTAAATACGAATCGCATTTCTTCCCTTTTCTCAATACCCACGCCATGCTCTCCGGTGATGGTACCGCCGACATCTGCACAGGCTTGCAGACAGGCGCTTCCAGCTTCCAGGGCTGCTTCCCTTTGTCCGGGAATTCTGGCATCAAATAGAACTAATGGGTGAAGGTTCCCATCCCCGGCATGAAAAATATTGGCGATCCGTAGTCCATATTCCTGGCTAATATTATTAATGTTGTTAAGAACCTCTGGCAGCCTGCTCCGGGGAATAACCCCATCCTGTACTAAATAATCCGGAGAAATGGCACCCATTGCGCCGAAGCCGGTTTTCCGGTTCGCCCACCATCTCGCTCTTTCTTCCTCCGTTTTAGCAGCCCTAACCTCACGGACATTTCTTTTTTTACAGACTTCCATGATATTGTTGATTTGTTCATCCAGTCCAGCTTCAATACCATCTACTTCAATTAGCAGGAAGGCTTCAATATCCTTTGGGTGTCCAACTGGAAATGCGGCCGCTTCTACCCCTTCAATCGCAATCTTATCCATCATTTCCAGTGCAGCAGGAACGATCCCTGCTGAAATGATATCCGAAACCGCCTGGCTTCCATCTTCTACTCTATCAAAATAAGCGAGCACCGTTTTTTTCGCTTCCGGGTTCTTCAGAATACGCACCGTAATCTTCGTTACAATCCCAAGCGTCCCTTCAGAACCTGTTAACAAGCCTAGTAAATCGTATCCTGGTACATCAGGAATACCGTTAGCTCCAACTTCCACAATTTCACCGTTTGGAAGAACGACCTCAAGTCCAAGAATATGGTTGGTTGTTACTCCGTATTTGAGACAGTGGGCGCCACCGGCATTTTCTGCAACATTTCCGCCGATTGTACAGCAGTACTGGCTGGATGGATCGGGAGCATAATAGTAACCCTTATCCGCAATGGAGTTCGTCAGCTTAAGATTAACAAAACCAGGCTGCACTACTGCACGCCTATTCTCAAAATCCACACTTAACAGCTTCTTCATTCGCACCATGCTGATGATAAATTCTCCGTTCAAGGGGATAGCCCCCCCGCTTAGCCCAGTACCAGCACCTCGAGCCAGGAACGGCAGTTGATTGTCAGAGCAATATTTAACTAATGCAGCAACGTCTTCTGTATTATTCGGGAAAACGACCGCTTTTGGTAAATGCTTATGCAAAGTGAAGCCGTCACAATCATAGGCAACTAAATCTTCCTTATGATAAATAATGGAACGGGCATCCCCTACGATATTTGCAAGATTAAGAATATGCCGATCCTTTGATTTGATTCCCCTAACCGCCATTACAGCACCTCCTTGCCATCCTCTTTTTGATAAGCCCAATCCAGCAGCTGAACGGTATGCACGATTTTTTGGTTTCTTCCATGCTTTTGTACGCCCATTGCCATCTGGAGCATACAGCCTGGGTTGCCCATTGAAATCATTTCGACATCTTCAGGGACGTTTTGCATCTTGCTTTCCAGTACAGCGGATGCCATTTCAGGATTCGTAATATTGTATATTCCTGCACTTCCACAACAGCGGTCGGAGTTTGGCATATGCACCATTTCCACTCCAGGAATATTAAGTAAGAGCTCACGTGGCTCCTGCCGTATTCCCTGTCCGTGTGCCAGGTGGCATGCGTCATGGTAAGTGATTCGAGTATTCAATTCAGCTTTTGGCTTTTCATAGCCGGTATCATAAAGGTACTTTGAAATGTCCTCTATTTTAGCAGAAAACTCTTCTGCTTTTTCATACCACTCCGGTTCGTCACGGAACAGTTCAGGATATTCCTTGAGCGCACAGCCGCAGCCGGCGGCGTTTACAATAACCTTTTCAGAATCCTTGAAGGCTTCAATATTTTGTTTTGCCAGCTTTCTTCCTGTGTCGCGGTCCCCTGCATGTACATGAAGCGCTCCACAGCAGGTTTGGTTTTTTGGAATCGTTACGTCATTACCATTTCGGGTTAATACATTAATTGTTGCTTGATTAATATCACTAAACATCACATCCATGACACAGCCAGTTAACATCGCAACCTCGTTCTTTGTCTGGCCCTTCGCTTTAATGACGTCTGTATTTTTGTATTTTTTACGAACCGTTTCTTTCACTTCAGGCATGATCGCTTCCATGTCCACTAAATGCTGAGGCATGATATTAATCAGCTTCGTTTTCCGGACTACCTTCTGCATGCCGCTCTTTTGATAGAAACGCAGCAGTCCTCCTAATGAATTCAGACGATTATGATGAGGGAACAGCCCCTGCAGGAACATTTTGCTTACTGCTCCTTTCAATCCAGTTAACGGCATGGCCTGGCGAACCTGGCCGCGAGCTTCTTCGATAAGGCCGCCGACTTCCACATCCGCCGGACAGGCGGTTGTACAGGCACGGCAGTCTAGGCAGGCAAAAACAGGATCCATAAAAAACTCGTTTACATTGAGTTTTCCTTCTGCCACCGATTTAATTAGATGAACGCGCCCACGTGGAGAATGCTGCTCCTGACCCGTAATCTCGTATGTTGGGCAGGATTCCAGACACATACCGCAATGGACACAATCTGCCCATTTATTTTCATCCGGGTGATCCTTAGCAAGATAATTACTTAAACCAGTGGTACAAGCCGGATCTCTCTTCAAATCGATTTCTGTTACACTCATTTTAAATCCCTCCCACGAATCGTTTAGGGTTAAGAACTCTGTTTGGATCCACCTTTGATTTGATTCCTTCTAATAGGAAGAAATGTGCCGGCTTGGGACCCCAGGTGTCTACTTCCTGTCTCAATGCAAATGGCAAATGTTTGATAACAGCATACCCGCCAAGACCTGCAGCCGTTTCTCTCATTTGTTGGATGGCTGAAACGACATCCTCCTTTGAGCCCTTAAGATTGACCTGGCATAAGCCGTGACCTAATCCGCCATGAGCCTGAACTTCTAAATGATGAGAACCACCTAACAACTGACTTTCCTTAAGGACTTGGGTTACATCCATGTTTACAACACCGATTTTTAAAGAAGCGAAAGTTTCAAGGCTGTCGCTTTCTAAGGAATGAAGAGAGTAAAATTCGTTCCAAAAGGCTTGAGCGTCAGTTAGAGTGAAAATTTTCATGTCCGAGTGCTCCGGTTGAATGCTTTTGATAAAATTCTCTTGATATTGTACAGATGTTTCAACATCCTCAAGTCCAATGGCTAAGGCATAACAGCTCTGACCAGTCAGCCTCTCTGACAATGCAGGACTTAACAGTTCAAGAGTGACTGGTTCCATCGTCGAATCAAGAAGCTTTTGTGCAAACGCCTTGATTTCCTCCATATTTCCTTGCGGGAAAAATAATAAAATGAGACTCTCGGACTTTGGGAGCGGACGAAGCTTTACAGTTACTTCAGAAAAAACACCCAGTGTCCCCATGGAGCCTATAAATAATTTGTTCATATCATAGCCGGCCACATTTTTTACGACTCTCCCGCCGGAACGAACCACTTTACCATCAGGATAAACAATTCTTAACCCGATAACTACGTCACGGGATGAACCATAGCCGAGCCGCTTTGGCCCGCTGTCATTGGCTGAAACAATTCCGCCGATCGTAGCCTCCTCCGGATGGAAAGGATCAAGGGAAATCTTTTGTTTATGCTCCGCCAGATAATCCTGCAATTCCTTGAAATTAGTTCCAGCTTTGACGGTTAACGTCATGTCGCCGACCACATGTTCCACAATGCCCTTATAGTCAGCAAGGGAAAGCAAAATATCCGCGGACTCGCTCAAACCTCCAAATCCTCTTTTCGTTCCGTTCCCCTCAACAAAAACCTTTTTACCATTTTCGTTGGCGTATTTAAGAATCGCTGAAATCTCTTCCTCCGTTTGAGGGTAAACTAGGACCACCCCGTTATTACCCAACAACTGGTCACTCTCCCCTTCAACCACTCGGCCTCCAGGAATAAGGGCTCTTACCTCTGTTAAAAGTTCTGCGGTTATCAATACCAGCACCTCCTACTGTTTCTTATTACGCAACACCGTTTCTGCTTTTTCTTAAAAAAATATCCTTACTGTTGAAACACATGACTTTTCAGCAGCTCTTTTTCAACAAAATTCAAGTGTTCAATCATCATTTGTTTCGCTTTCTCCGGTATTCCTACCTTAATAGCTTCATAGATTCCGATATGCTGCATTTCTATCAATTGGGCAATAGCTGGATGTTTCTCAATATAATGATGAAAATCAATCATGGCATTCTTCATAGTTGTCGAAATAAATTGCATTAGCTGGATAATAATCTCATTACCGGCTGCTTTAGTAATTGCTGTATGTAAGTGATAGTCTGATTCCCAGCTCTTGATGGATTGGTTAGAAAAAATTTTCTCCATATATTGCAGATCAGCCTCAGTCCGATGGATAGCGGCCATTTCTGCAATTCCAGCCTCCAAAATCTTTCTGACTTGAAAAAGTTCACTGATATCCTGAGGCCGGGGCAGCAATAGATGATTGCTGAATAACTTGGTTGAATCAAATCCAAGAATATAGGTTCCTTCTCCCTGCTTTACATCCACCGCTCCTTTACCTTTTAAGGTTGTAATCGCATCGCGGACAGCAGATCGTCCCACACCGAACATCTCGCAAAGTTCTCTGACAGAAGGAAGCTTTTCTCCAGCCTGAAATGTACCGGACTGAATCATTTCTTCAATCTGCTCAACAACTGAATCCGACACCTTCTTCGTTATGATTTTTTTTACCTGCACACATCTGCCCCCCTTCCTTTCAGACATCACATATCTGATAAGTTAAATCGCTTACATTTATTAAAACATGATTAAAAACAAAATTCAAATAATATTCAGAATAAAATATTATTTATGAAAATTGAATCATTTTTTTAAAGAATTATTACTTAGTATGAGAAAAAAGGATGAAATCCATTTGATTTCATCCTTTAAATGATTATTTTTTCTTTACCACCACACCGCATTGTTCTTCGAGTGGCTGGATGACTGCCGACATATCTAAATTTGATAGACCCTGCTCAGAAGCATTTCGAAATGCCTCTTCGGCCATTTGCCCTGTGAATTGTTTGATACCGGCCTCTTGTAAAAGCTGATTTGCCAATCGCACATCTTTGTGGACATATTTCACAGCCCCGCCAGGCTGAAATTGACGATCAAAAACATATTGCTCCATATGCCTCTCTAAAATTCGGCTGTTTCCATAGCTTACTTTTAAAATATTATAAAGCTGTTCGGAATCGAGGCCGTATGCAGCACCCGTAACCATTGCTTCTGATGCGGCGAGCGAATGGACGGCAACAAGGTATTGATTAATAAGCTTGGCAATACTTCCAGATCCGGACGCTCCGAGATATTCTATGGTTTTTCCGAGAACATGAAGAACTGGCAAAACCCTTTCAAAAGCCAGCTTCTCACCGCCAACCATAATGGTCAAGGTCCCCATCTCTGCTCCTTCAGGCCCACCGCTAACTGGAGAATCGAGGTAAGAGATCCCTTTTTCGATGGCTTGCCCAAAGATCGTTTTGCTTGTATCAGCTCCTACGGATGTAAGGTCGATACAAATGGTATCAGGACAAGCATTTGCAATAATTCCCGAGTCCCCCAGATAAACATTCAAAACATCCTCCGGCATAGATAAGCAGGTGCAAATGATATCACTGACCGAAGCAAGCGTTGAAATGGTTTCGGACCATTTTGCTCCTTGTTCTTCCAGTGCCTTTGCTTTCTCCCTGCTGCGGTTATAGATATGTACTTGATATCCATGATCCAGAAGCCTTTTTACCATTCTAGACCCCATGACACCTATACCAATGAATCCGATATTCATTTTAAACCCTCCCCGATAGCCATTCGAAACTTTCTTTGCTGTTTCCGCTTGGCGTATATTCAAGTCCAATAAGCCCCTTGTATGTATGATTCAAATAGTCAATGATCTCTCGATAATCCATTTCCCCAGTACCCGGCTCATGGCGACCTGGAACGTCAGCAATTTGAACATGATCAACTTGCTCAGCGAATTGTTTATAAAGTGAAAGAGAATTCCCATGGATTCTTTCAATATGGTAAAAATCAAATTGAAGCTTAACATTTGGCAAACCCACTGTCTCCAAAATCTCCACCGCCTGGTAAAGATCACTTAAAAAATAACCCGGCATATCAAATTGGTTAATAGGCTCTATTAAGATTGTCAGTCCATGCTTGGCCATTTCCGACCCGGCATAGCGAAGATTATCTATAAAAACCTTTCTTGCTGCCTCACTATCCACGATACCCGCCATACAGTGAATCTTTGAAACACTCAGTGCTGTAGCATACTTGATGCCTTCCATAACTGATTCTCTAAATTCTTCTACTCTATTAGGGTCTGCTGCAATCCCGCGGTCTCCCTTTTCCCAATTTCCAGGAGGCAAATTCAACAGCACCATTGATAATTCATTCTGTTCAAGCTCGTGCTGAATTTCCTCTAGTGAATATGAATAAGGAAACTGACATTCAACGAAGGAAAAGCCACATTCACTTGCATTCCTAAAACGTTCCAAAAAAGGGACATCTGTAAAAACAGTTGAAAGATTCACAGCGTATTTCTTCAAATTAACCTCTCCCCCTCTACTATCATAAAAAAAGTCCACTAAAATTTTCGTATTCTTTATTAGTAAAACTTGGCATTCGCCAAGTCCCTTTGGCGGATGCCCTAGTTTTACTTATCACGCTCAAAACGGCACATCGTGTGCCTTTCGCCTGACTAGGACATCCTCGGAAAAGCTAGTGCTTTTCCTTCGTGCGATGATATTGCTGACGAAGCCTTCCTTATCCTGTCCGTCGTGCGTTCAGGATTTATGAATATAAATTCTGTTTAGCAAAAAAAGGAGACAAATAGAGACGATTGTCTCGTTTGTCCCCTAGGGATTCATTTTTCAAAAAGTTACCTGAAGGTTGGTGCTACTCGTTTTTTTGTATGCTGCTCATAGGAATAAGCGAGTTCGATTAGTTTTGGTTCGCTATATGCCTTCGCAGAGAAGGTAACTCCAACAGGCATTCCGGAATTGGTATAGCCTGCAGGAACCGTGATGGAAGGATAACCTGCTTTAGCCGGTAAAGCAGCTCCAAAATTATTAAGGAACAAAAGGGCGTCCAGATTATTTTCCGCCATTACCTGATCAATACCAAGCTCCCTGGAATATTTAATATCATTTGCACGCTGCTCATGGTATTTTGGATCATCAAGGCTTTCACTCTTATTCTGTGACTCTACTAATAAAGCCTGTCCGAATTTCATTCTAACGTCCGGATCTTCTTCATTAAATTTAATCACATCTTCAAGCGTTTTAACTGTTACAGTTTCCGGAGTCTTTTTCAGGTATTCATTTACACTATGCTTAAATTCATAAAATAAAACATCAGCTGTTAATTCCTGTTTTGGTATAGCTACCTCTTCAACAGTTGCCCCCAGTGATTTCATTACTTCGATTTGTTCCTGCATGATTTGTTTTAGTTCCGCTTTTTCTTCATCAGTTCCATAGAAAAAGTTATAATCCACACCTATACGTGCACCATTTAAACCGTCCAGCTTCAGATGGCTTGTGTAATCAGCAAGGGCCTTTCCTTCGCTTTCTGCTGTAATTGGGTCTGTTGAATCCATGCCTGTTAATACTCCCAGTGTAATGGCTGCATCAGAAACCGTTCTTGCCATAGGACCAGCTGTGTCCTGGCTCTCCGCAAGTGGAATGATGCCTGTGCGGCTGATTAATCCGACTGTCGGCTTGATTCCAACAATAGAGTTAGCACTAGCAGGGCTAAGAATAGATCCTGAAGTTTCACTTCCAATGGCCACTGCTGCGAAGTTAGAGGCAATACTAGCACCTGAACCAGAACTTGAACCTCCAACCGTTCCCGCTTCGAATGTCTCCGGTCCATAAGGGCATAAAACCTGTCCGCCAAGACCGCTGTATCCGCTTGGAGCACCATCTGCCATAAAGTACGCCCATTCACTCATGTTTACCTTTCCTAAAATAATGGCGCCAGCTTCGCGAAGTTTTTTAGCGACCCATGCATCCTCACTGGCATAGTTATCTTTCAATGCAATCGTCCCAGCTGTTGTTGGCATATTATCTTTTGTTTCAATATTATCTTTTAAGAGAACCGGAATCCCAAATAATGGGCCTTCTTCTCCTTTTCCGCGTGCCTCATCCATTTGCGCTGCTACTTGTAATGCATCAGGATTTATCGTTAATACCGAATTAATCTTCGGACCGTTCTTATCATATGCTTCTATTCTATCTAAATACATTTGTACCAGTTCAACTGAAGTAAGCTGCTTTGTTTTCAAAGCTTCCTGAATCTGTGCAATCGTTGCTTCTTCAATTTGAAAAATTCCTGCCCCAGCTGCTAAGTTCATTTAATTATCCCCCAATAACCTATTTAAATATTTAGTTATTTTTAAACTATTAGATAATTATAACTCCTTCGGGATTAGAAAGATATCAGAAAAGATTTGAAATTGAACATATCCACTATTGTCAAAGTGCACTCGTATTTACCAATGCTGTCCGAATCGATCCCTGATTCAGACTCAAAGACACTTCTATTTACCAATACTGTCCGAATAGTTCCCTGATTCAGACTCAAAGGCTTTCATCTTTACCAATCCTGTCCGAAAAGATCCCTGTTTCAGACTCGAAGGCTTTCGTCTTTACCAATACTGTCCGAATAGTTCCCTGATTCAGACTCAAAGGCTTTCGTTTTTATTAATGCTGTCCGAATAGACCCCTGATTCAGACTCAAAGGCACTCCGATCTACTAGTACTGTCTGATTAG
>NZ_JBYTCJ010000007.1:0-115706 GCF_058790155.1 Neobacillus sp. FW104-15D2 | reverse complement strand
GTAGTTCCCTCATTCAGACTCAAAGGCACTCCCATTTACTCATGCTGTCCGAATAGTTCCCTGATTCAGACTCAAAGGCACTCCGATCTACTAGTACAGTCCGAATAGTTCCCTCATTCAGACTCAAAGGCACTCCCATTTACTCATGCTGTCCGAATAGTTCCCTGATTCAGACTCAAAGGCTTTCGTATTTACCAATGCTGTCCGAATAAGACCCCCTTTCAGACTCAAAGGCACTCCGATTTACCAATGCTGTCCGAATAGATCCCTGTTTCAGACTCAAAGGCACTCCGATTTACTATTGCTGTCCGAATACCGCTCCATTCATTTCGATAAAGTAATATTGATTGGATTGGCGCGGAAGTTTGACAGGTTCCCGGATTGCCCGCGGAAAGCAAAGCGCCATAAAAAATAATAGGATGCCCTCCCCCTGTTGATTTTGGAGGTAAGGCACCCATTCTAACTCTGTTTGATATTTCCTTGAAAATGTTCATGTTTTTTTATCTCATGAAGGGTTTCTTCTATTTCACTTATGTAATGGTTAAATACATTAAGATGGTCTTCTTCCCTAAAATTCTTTTTATCAATAGAATTCAATAAAGCAATTATTGCTTTAAATTTCAAATCATCATGAAATGGAACCACAGATTCTCCGTGTATTTGTCCTTCTGCAACTAGCTCTCCCCTGTCATTCTCCATTTTAAAATTTACGGTTTGCAAATTATCCATAAACAAGCCTGCCACCTTTTTATTTTTTAACTTTCATAATATGTCCAAAATAGTTGATTATAATTTTAATTTTCCTTGAAAGGAGGCTTTGTTAATCTTTATGGATATTTGCTTTCTAATACAAAATTACGGATTCATTCATATCCTTACTGGAAAAAACGGCAAAAAAGCAGGTTTATAGGACGCATAAAAACGAGTCCTATCCTGCTTCTTTGTTAAAATATGAATGGATTAACTAAATGAATATTTACATCGTCTCAAACAATACTGCACCAGGCCCTGTTTCTTTTATTCGATCCACTATTGTATCCGATACAGTAATATTAAGCCGATCAAATGACAAATACAATGCTCCGATAACAGGTTCCACAGGGCTAATGATATGGCTTGCATACTTGTATTTTGGTTCTAGCTTTTGTTTTATCATGGAATTCAATAGGATAGAAGGATGGCGGAACCACCCCCCTGTATAGACGAAATCAAAGAGGTCATTTTCCTGGAAACTTACTTTTTTTGCTGCGGCCAGGGCATAATCTGCACAGCCGAATGCATATTTTTCGAGGATCTTGTTTGCACAAGGGTCGTTGTTATCCGCTTCCTGCATCATTGCCTTAATGATATTTTTGCTTTCCTTTCTCCTCGAACCGGTTCTGGAAGTTATATCAAAAAGCCAAGCTTCGATATTATCTTTTTGATAAATCTCGAGGACTCGTTTAGTAAGATTAGTCGGCTCTCCAATGCCAAGCTCTGCTTTTATGACAGAATCGTATATTTCTTTTACGATATCTTCGCTCCATAAGCCGCGGATCCAAAAGCTCCCGTGCCACATTTGTCCTTGATTGCCAACCGCTCCAATTGCCGCTCCGGTACCACAAACAATCGATACCCCCATTCCTGTTCGGGAGCCAGCTCTTAAACCCCCAATCGCATCATTGACGAGTGTAATATTTGAGAACCCACAGTTTTCAAAGGTTTCTCTTAAAAACTGATAGTCTTCAATCCAGTCGGCACCTGCCATACTGAAACTACTGGCCTTGAGCTGAGGAATTGAAGCCCCAGCCATCTCTAGAGCAGATTGAATGGCACATTTTACATGTTGAATGGAAATGTCTGAACTTCCATTGTAAATATCACCACAACCACTTCTCCCGAACCCGAGGATATTTCCATTTTCTTCAGCAACTAATGCAATTGTTTTGGAATTCCCTGCATCAACACCTAATAATAGACCCATTTCACCCTCCTACTCGGATAAAGCCAATTTATCAGCAATAACAATCACATTATTATGGGATTGAAGATGGGAGGATGGGACGGAATCATCAATCGGTCCGTACAATGTTTTTCTTAAAATCCCTTTTTTATGCTCTCCATTTACCAGAAGGATGACCGTCCTTGCCGCTAATAGAAGATCCATCCCAGCCGTAATGCTCATCGGCGGTACATTTTCGATCCCCCCCCAATAGACAGCATTGCTGACTAAGCTTTCTTCGGTCAAGGGTACAATCCTTGTGACATCTGTTAAAGCAGACGGAGGTTCGTTAAATCCCAAATGTCCATTCGGGCCAAGGCCCAATACAGCTAAATCAAACCCTCCTGCTTCCTTAACTTTCTCCACATATTCTCTACATGCCTCTTCTGGTTCGTCTATCTTCTCTTTAAGAGGTGTAAACCGGTCCTCCGAAATCTCCCATGGTCCTATAACCTCTTCCCGCACCCAACGCTCGAGGGAACGGGGATCATCTGCATCAAGACCAAGGTATCCATCCAGTTGAAAGACATGCAGGCTCCTTGTATTAAATTGCTTGATTTCTTTAAGTCTCGCTAATTCTTTATAAGTACCGGATGGTGAGTTTCCCACAGCCAACACGACTTTCAAATCTGGTTTTCTTTCCACTAATCCCCTAATGACTTCTGCCCCATATATGCTCATCTCTTCATAATTTTCCACTTCTACTACTTTCATAGAAATCCTCCTCGTTCCCTTTTTCGAAAAAAATTCGCCGTTTCTCTCGAAAACGAGAAACGGCATAGTGCAGACCTATTAATTCGTTACAGAAAGTTTATTTTTCACTAAGCGATTCGGTAGGTATTCTTGCAACGCTTCAGACATTTCATCATATAGCACTTCCGCTTTGTCATAGGATGCAACCAGTGGATTCGATGCTAATGCCTGGATGGCTTCTTCTCTTGTTCCATCCCAGGCAGCTTTTGCTGTTAACGACTGATAATTCCCCAACGCCTGAATTAAACCAACAACATGCTGAGGCAATGGTTCCTGGGCAAGAGGAGTAACACCGTGCCTATCTACAAAACAAGGCACTTCTACCACCAGGTCATTATCAAATCCCGGCAATGACCCTCTATTTGGGACATTGCAAGGCCAAATCTCTTTTTTATCATTAAATATAGCATCCATCACGTCAAATGCCAGCTCTAATTCATGGATTCCTCCTCGGGACCTCGCTGGATCCAGTACAGGATTCTCCCTTTTTGCGACATCTCTGTAATGCTCCCAATAATCTGGAACGGCAGCCAGGATATCCTGTGCTCTTGTCGTCGGCTTTGCCCTATATTCGCTGACAATTTCATCCATATAGTAATAGTATTTAAAGTAGTCAGAAGGGATTGACTTCATTTTTACAGCTAAACGTAATAGCCTTAAATCTGCTTGATTAACAGATGGATCCGTCCGTTTCTTTTCATAGGCTTCTTCCAACAGTGGGATGATATCTTTTCCATCATATAAAGCGCGAGTACTCCAGCAATTATGGTTTAAGCCTGCCATTTCTACATCCAGTAAATCACGATTAAGCCCTGCTTTGTCTGCTATCCATTGCGGGAATAGAAACGGTCCTTCGCAAAGTGAGATGACGGGTATTTTCGTATGGTGGGAAACAGCTTCCGAAACAATATTAACCGGATTGGTATAGTTAAATAAAATTGCATTTGGACAAACCTCTTCCATATCCTTTACAATATCTTTCATTACGTGTATCGATCTTAAGGCCATAAAAAATCCCCCTGGCCCTTGCGTTTCCTGACCGACAATTCCATGTTTTAACGGAATGCTTTCGTCGATATACCTTGCTTCAAATCCACCAGGCCTAAAGCTGGTTAATACAGCATCACAGTCCTTTAGACCTTCCCTTCGGTTAGTTGTATAGGAAACTGTTAAATCCATTCCCTCGCTCCGCGCCATATTTTCGGATAATTCCTTTACAACCTTCAGCCTATCTTCGTTTAAGTCAATCAAGACCACTTCGGAACCATTAAAATTTTCACCCTGATAGATAAAACTTGCCATTGTTCCTGGTGCTCTAGTACTTCCCCCGCCAATATAAGCCAATTTAATTTTTGCCATGCTTTTTTCCCCCATTCAAAATTAAAAGATTTTGACCGATACAGAGTAACGGAATTGCGCAGTTTAACCTTTTATGCTTCCAGCGGTGATTCCGCTGATGATATAACGATAGAATACTAGCGAAATTATCAATGGTGGCAAAGAGGCAATTACCCCGCCTGCTGTCATTAGACCCCAGTCCAGCGTATACCTCCCCACAAATTCAGATATCGCCACTGGCAGAGTCTTCGAGTTATAGGTCTGGGTTAACGCACTTGCAAACATAAATTCATCCCATGACCCAAGAAACGTATAAAGCGCTGTTGCTGCAATCCCCGGAGCAGCTACGGGAAAAACAACTTTGAAAATCGCCTTTAACCGTGAACAACCATCGATAAAGGCTGATTCTTCCAATTCCTTTGGTATCGACTGAAAATATCCTGATAACAGCCATATGATAAACGGCAGGGAAAAGGAAGTGTACGCAAAAACCAATGCCCAAGTTGTATCTAATAGAGAAGGAGTTTGGAACAATACAATATCTGTAAATGGTATATTTAGCTGGATCCCCTGCCTCATCATCATATAGATAGGAACCACTATACTGATGGATGGCAGCAACTGCATCGCCAAAATGACAAACAAGGCAGTTAATCGAAATCGGAATTTAATTCTTGCAATTGCATAGGCAGCAAAAACGCCGATTCCCATACTGAGAATTGTCGTGTAAAGGGAAACTTCCACACTGTTGCGGATGGCATTTAAAAAGTCATGGCCCCCGCTTCCGCTGAATATATGGATGTAATTTACCAGTGTTGGATGCTTGGTAAATAAAACACCGTCCAGTAATTCCCTTTTTTTTGTAATGGACGAAAGTAATAAGTACAGAAAGGGAGCTAATGACACCACTGAAAAGATAAGTAAACATATCCATAGATAAATTGGAGGTATCAGATTCGTTCCCTTTGTTTGAAAAAGCAGCTTTTTAATCGAACCCTTTTGACTTTCCCTTAGGGCATTTGATTGCAGTTTTTCTGCTTGTGTGTTTAACATCCCTCCCTCCTCCTTTTATATTTCATTTGAATTCTTCCTTAGGATTAATACATAAATCGAAATCAAAATAAGCATAAATATGGTCGATAGCCATGCCATCGCAGATGCAGTACCAAGATGAAAGTAACGGAAGCCGTTATTGAATGTTAAATAGCTAATAGAGGCAGTAGGATCCCCAGTATATACCGTCAAAATATCGTATACTCGGAATGCCCCCATAACACGCAGCACGACAGCAATTAAAATGGATGGAATTAGAGAAGGAATGGTCACATAAAAAAGCTTATTCCAGAATCCCGCACCATCAATCATTGCCGCTTCATACATTTCATGCGGAATTGATTGAAGCCCTGCCAATAAAATAATGGCGATAAATGGTGTGCACTTCCATGCGTCCGCAAAAATCACGCTGTAAATAATTTTGTCGGAATTGGCCAGCCACAAGGGGGCACTGTCCGGACCAATGAAATGGAAAAACTGCAAAATATGTGTCAGCAATCCAAATCCGGGTTCATAAATATATTTCCATAGGAGTCCATTCACTAATGTAAGCAAAGCCCATGGGATAATGATCATCAAACGGAAGACTATTCTTCCTTTAAAGATTTCATTAAGCAGCAGTGCGCAGAAAAATCCGCAAAAGAGCTCCAGCACAACGGAGCCACTGGTAAAAAGAGTGGTTCTTTCCATGGAGATCCAGAAGTCCTTCGATTGCAGCACCTCGATATAGTTCGCGAACCCATTAAAGGATACCCCTGTTCCATCCATTAGATTGTATTTGTAAAAACTCCAAATAAATGATTGAAAGATTGGAAAAATAAATGTTTTAAACAGGATGTAAAACGATGGTAGCAAGAATACGATCGCTAGAAGCATATCCTTGCGCCTTATGTTCCAAAATGGCTGAGATTTACCATGTTTCTCCCGTTTAGCAGGAATAGTAATCATTTGTCACCTCCATAAATGGAAATTTTGTTTAGGTTAATTTTTGAAAGTTTAGGTTATTCTTAGGAGATAACATTATCTATCTAATAATCTATTTGATGAGTTGGGTGTTTCTTCTGGTCCCTTATTTGTTTTCTTCCATCACTTTTTCAATTTTTTCCACAGCCGAATTCAATGCCTCCTCAGGTGTTTTTTCCTTCCTTAAAGCACTATGAAGCTCACCAGCTAAGATGTCCGACCAATTGACATATCCCGGGGCACTCGGGCGATCCACTCCGTATTTGTACTGTTCGCTTATTTTTCCGATGGTTCCCGTTTTATCAGCCTTTACGATCTCTGGATCATTAAACAATCCTTCTACGGAAGGATACCAGCCATCTTGTGTAAATTGCGGAATTTGATAGCCTTTGCTCGCAATGAATTTAACTAATTCAAATGCAGCCCCTTTATTTTTACTATTCTTCATCATGGCCAATCCTGCTGTCCCGGTCACCGAAGCAGACTTAACAGAACCTTCACCTGGAATTAAACCCATGTCTGTTTTGCCGGCCACTTTCGAATTGCTTGGGTCATTCAACGCAGGATACTGGCCTTCCCAGTTAGTCATCATGGCAATTTTCCCTGCTGAAAATGCATCCGTTACATTGTTTTCGTTCCATTGAAGACTTGCCGGCATAACTGTTTTATCTGTGTTGTATAGATCCACCATGAACTGTAAGGCTTGTAATCCGCCCCCTTTGTTAAAGGTAGGTTTTCCGTTTTGATCAAAAAACTCCCCGCCAAAGGATTTTACAAATGCTACATAATCACAAATTAAGCTTTCCGCTTGTTGCCACGACCATCCCGAAGCAACAATTCCTTTTGCTTTTAACTTTAAGGAATCTTCCTTGAATTCAGTCCAGGTAGTTGGAGGAGCATCAATTCCTGCTTTTTTCAGCAATTCGTTGTTCCAATAAAAATGCTTCGTACTGGAAAAGAACGGTACTGCCATCACATGCCCATCATTAGTGAGGGAATTGATGGAGGAGCTCGTGAATTGGTTACGAACGTTCTCTGGCATTGCGCTTGTTAGTTCTTGAACGATACCACCTTTGTAAAACTGTCCCGTCCAGATCGTATCCATTTCGACTAAATCAATGTCGGAGGAGTTTGACATAGCAGCAGTCGTTATTTTGTTGTAAAGGGCACCATAATTCACCTGAATCTGTTTTACCTTTATGCCTGTTTTTTTCGTGAAATCTTTTAACACACCTGCTTTCCATTCCCCAGGCTGCCAAAGTACCGTGATAGTCTTTCCTTTTGTATCGGGCGCCTGTTTATTCCAATCGAGCTTCGTTTCCTGACTACTTTGCCCCTGTTCCTTTGAACTGGGCACAGCGCTGCAACCGCTTACAATTAACACTATAAACAAAAGTATTCCCAGCCTTTTTAAAGTTTTAGGCATTTTACGATTCCCCCTTTACGTATATTGGTTGTAACGTTACTACAAATAAATATATGACCTTGCAAACAATATATTCGAATTTTGGCCAAAAAAAGGAGTGACTATGTTGAAAATTCAAAAAGGGGTTTCGCTCTACACTGTCATTAGTGAAACCATACTAAACGAAATTAAGACTGGAATCTATGCCGTGGGAGACAAGCTTCCAACAGAACCTGAATTAAGCAAACAATTTGATGTCAGCCGTACAACAATACGGATGGCACTTCAGAAGTTAGAAATGGATGGCATTATCAACAGAATGCAAGGGAAAGGGACTTTTGTAAAAAAACCCAAACATGAAGAAAATCTATCTGCTGCCTTTAAGGCTTTTTCAGATCAAATGAGAGAACTTGGGCTCGGTTACTATTCCAAAGTATTAGAACTACGGGCTATTCCTGCTGATAGCTTACTTGCTACTAAACTGGAAGTTTTAGAAAAAGAACCGGTTATCAAGCTGGTTAGGGTTCGTTATGCCAACAATGAACCACTCGTATTTGTTACTTCCTATATCCCCTGGAAAATCGCTCCTGACCTTATTAATGATGATTGCTCACATTCCCTGCTTCAACTGTTAAAGACAAAATACCAGGTGAAAATAAAAGGTGCTTTGGAAATCTTAGAAACTGTCTTAATCGGCAATTCAGAAACCTTCCATCTAGGAGTGCCCGTGGGTTCGCCTGCTTTTCTATTAGAAGCTATTGTTTATTCCGATAAAGATACGCCAATTGAATATTCTCACGGAATTATTCGGGGAGATTTAATGAAATTTGTTACAAAAAGAAATTACCAGGAATATTGATATTTAACAACTTCTTGGACTTATTAAACCAACAAACATCGTAATCCCATTTGATTATGAGAGCAACTATTAGGCTAGCAATACAGTATAAAATGAGTCTCTAGTTATGGGTTGCTCAACCGTGAAAAAAAGCCAACAAAATAATGTTGGCTTTTTACTATTGTTATATTAGGTCCTAGATTCTGTATCTGGAACATATTGTTCATTAATATATAAAACGTTCTATATTATCATAGATATATAAGTAAGTAGCTTAATAAACCCTCGCAAGAACAAAAGGCGCAAGCGCCCTGGTTAGCCGCAACAGGCATAAGACGAATCACGTAGGAAATCCCGATTTCTGAAGTGATTTGGCTTATGCCCCCGAGGGGTTGGGCGCTGGAGCTGGATTACAATAACCTAGTTCGGAGTTATCCATAACCCCTGATTCCTAAGAATCATCACCCTAATAAGGAGGTTTTTATGTTTAAAAAAGTAGTTTCCGCCATTTTATCCTGCTCAATTGCGCTAACCGGAATTTTATCCGTTTCTATATTCGCTTCGAAAGAAGTACAAGCTTCCACATACAATGAATTGGGACAACGGCCTTTTATGGGCTGGAGCAGCTGGAGTTCCATTCGGAAAAACCCAACTGAAAAAAACATTAAAGCAGCCGCAGATGTGTTGGCTGAGAAATTTAAGTCCCACGGTTATAAATATGTGAACCTTGATGATTATTACATGTTCAATTGGACCACTACCGTGGACAAGTATGGCAGATGGGTGGTAGACCCTAAGAAATTTCCTCACGGAATGAAAGCACTTGGAGACTATATTCATAATAAAGGCTTACATTTTGGCTCTTATGTAACCCTTGGTATTCCTAAAGCAGCGGTGGACCAAAATACGCCGATCGAGGGAACACCTTATCATGCAAAGGATATCGTGGATTTCAGCAAGGGACAGAAGGTAAATTTTAATTTTAAGAATATGTATTCGATCGATTTTTCCAAGCCAGGTGCACAGGAGTATATTGATTCCTGGGCAAGGCTGTTTGCTTCCTATGGAGTGGATTATTTAAAAATTGATGGGGTTCGTACACAGGATATTAAAGATATTGAGGCATGGGCAAAAGCATTAAAGAAAACAGGAAGACCCATTCATGTGGAATTATCCAATAATCTCGATATAGATTCAATTTCTTTCTGGCAGGATTTAGCCAATGGGTGGCGGACTGATCATGATGTAGAAAGTTACGGAAAGCCTACCAATACCGATTGGGAACATGTAGCCAGACGATTTAATCATGCGGCAAAGTGGCAGCCTCATGCAGGACCAGGCGGCTGGAATGACTTTGACTCTCTTAATGTTGCAAACGGAAGCAAAGATGGTCTGACTGATGACGAAAAACGATCCCATGTATCTCTTTGGGCCATTGCTGCATCTCATTTTGCTATTGGGAGCGACATGGCAAAATTAGACGATTTTGGAATCAGTCTGCTTACAAACGATGAGATCATAGCTGCAAACCAGAGCGGAGCAGCAGGAAAACGCCTGTATAAAACTTCGAACTCTCAGGTTTTTTATCAAAGCCTCCCGGATGGTTCTTACAATGTCGGTCTATTTAATACTGGTCCCTCTACTAAAAAAGTATCCGTTCCATGGGAGGAATTAGGATTCAAGGGTTCAGCAGACGTTCGTGATATGTGGAGCCATAAAGATATAGGAAGTATGAAATTAGGATTTACCGCACTACTTGCTACTCATGCTTCCCGTATGATCCATGTCGTTCCGGACTCATCTCTGATTGTATCCCCTAAAAGCGGTGAAACAGAGGTGAACCCATCCCAAGTTTCTCTCACGTGGAAAGCTCCAATAGGTGCTGAAGACTATCATGTATTGGCAGCGAAGGATCCTGATTTTTCAAAAGTAATCTATGATCAAATTGTATCTTCAACGTCGACAAAGCTAAAAAATCTTGAAACTGATGGACAATACTTTTGGAAGGTTTCCTCTTTTAAGAATGGAAAAGAGAAGTTAATAGGAATTTATTCCTTCCATACAAAAATGACAAAATCTCCTGCTGCCCCGGATTGGGTAATAGCAGACAGGAATAACAAAGATTCTATTTCACTTGCCTGGAACCCTACATTTGGTGCAGATTCCTACACCGTATATCGCAAAAAAGTGAATGGCTTAGGGCTCAGCAGCGGCTATAACCAAATAGCAACAGATGTAACCGACCCGCATTATATAGATCATAAAGCCACTCTTCAACATGGAGGCCATTATTCTTATATGGTTACTGCTCATAATGCAGTAGGCGAAAGTGCAAAGTCAATTGAAGGTCACTCAGACAAACAATCATCCATTATGGTGAGGGCAATTTCCACACTAGGAATTCTGCTGATCCTAATCGCAGGTGCTTTCTTTATTATCTCTAGACGAAATAATAATAAACCCACTATACAGGCTTAAACCAATATTGAACCTACAAACGAGCGGAGCAATTCGCAATTGAATTTGCTCTGCTTTTTTGTATTTTTTTAAACCTTGCTTCATTTTATTGAAACGAACCCTCCATGATAAAATCTGGACTCTTTTTTATATATTCTATCTTTTTTGCTTGGTACATATCATCTTTGAATTGATAGGTGATAAGAATGCCGCCTTCAGTTGGCGGAGAAAGATGCCCGCTTACATAAACCATCAGTTGGTTTTTAAATACAGAAAAATCAACCGTCTCATGTTTCAAATATTCATAAAAAGTGTCACTGGATATCTTTTTACCAATTTTTATCTCAACTTGATCTTTAGATATTCTCTTCGTTTTTACCTTCTTCTTCATGATCGCTAATGGATTATCAATTAGCTTTTCCTCATAAAATTCTTCGCCGCTTATCTTTGTTTTCTGAAGCACATGAGCTTCAGTAATGGTTATTCCTGTTCCATGTCCAGTTGTTAATATGACGACCAACTCCTCTTTGCCGTCCTGGTTAATATCTTCGAAAAATAACCTCGGACCAAACGCAGGATTATCAGAATTTCTCCAGTAAGGGAACCATCTGATTTCACCATTCATATCCAGCCTGAATTTTTCTAAATCCCCTTCTCGTTTAGTTGCGTAAAGTTTCGCCCTTGCTCTTTTTAGTGTTGCCACAACTTCCGATTGAGGTTCTCCCTTATTCGAAATATGAACTGTATTATTTTTCTCGTTATAATCCACTTCCAGCTTAAGTTCGCTGCTTATCGCACCAATGGAAACGAAGGGAGACCCGTCTATTATCTTTACAATGGATGGAGTACCGAAAACGGGCTGTCCATTGACAAACACTTTTAAAGGCGCACCGGCAGATGCAGCTGGAGCAATAATTATCAATAACAATATAAAAACAGTTATCCACCATTTTAATTTCATTTTATCAACAGCCTTTTAGGTATTTATTCCCCCTATTTTCCCCAGGCTGCCCCTTTCCTAGCAAAACTGTTCTCATGATTTGATTTGGGCGGATTTGGAACAATAAGCAGAGGAGGAATGGAAATGGAACATTATGAAGACTTTTTGCGGAGTAAAAATTGGATTGATAAAGATTTAGATGCGAGGTACATAAATATTAATCACCCATATGCCATTTTAATTTCAGGTGATGAAGGGCAGATTACTTTAAGAGGTAACGCTGGTATGGATAATGGATGGAATGGTGAAGAAATTTTTAGTTTCGATTCATTAAAGGATCTTCAAGAATGGTTTGAAAACAATATCGGTGAGTAATATCAATATAATTTAATGAGAAATTCAAGAAACCGGAACCTACACAAAGATCCGGTTTTTTTCTTTTTAAATAGTGATTTAACAACATGTTTATAGTAAAAACTCTTTTCTTTTAAAAAGTTGTGTCTATTTGTTGAACAGCTTAATAAATATGGTAATATAACCATCAATTTTATCTTCAGCATGACGGCAAACTCAAAAAAGTAACGGAAGGGAGTTAACAAATGAATCACTTACAATTACAGCAAAATGTTTGCGAAAACTGTGGAGAAGCTCTTTTTGGAATGGAGGAACCAAATTCAAGCTCGAAAAAAGGCTTGATTTACGCGGCTTTCGGCTGGCTGTTCCTCGCTGTTTCTATCCTCTTTATGCCATTTGTGTTTGGAACGGCAGCATTTTTCATGGGATTGATGACTTTTTTAGAAAGAAGCCAAATTCACGGAGCCATTTTAGTATTCTTTGCTGCAATGACCACTATTTTCGGCACCCTCTTCAGCATTTTTGTCGCCGGGACGATGTTATAAAGAAAAGGGCTAAGACCGAATTATTAAATCGGCTTAGCCTCTTTCTCTTTTTGAATGGTTCCATCATTTAAAAACTGTTCTATTTCATCCTCCGTGTAGCCTAGTTTCTCTAAAATTTCTTTCGAATTCTCTCCCAGTTTCGGCGGTGCGTGGTGAATGGAAACTGGCGAGGTGCTGAGTTCGAAGGGGAGTCTTGGAAGCTTGAAGTTTTCAATGCTGGAATGATTTATACCTGTCCACATATTGATGGCTTCCGCCTGCTCATCCTGTACCACTTCTGAGATCTTCTTTACCTTCGAGGCTGGGACTCCCGCCTCAGCTAAAAGCTGAACCCATTCATCAGCGGTTTTTGATTGAAGAATATACTCAATCTCGACTCTTAAGTTTTCACGATTTTCCACACGCTCAGAGTTATTTTGATATCTCGGGTTCTCTGTCCATTCTTCTTTTCCTAGCACATTGCATAATCTCTTAAATAATGAATTATTTGAGATTCCTATTATGACTGGTGCGTCGCTTGCCTGAAAAGCTCCATATGGCGCGAAGGCAGTATGTCCGGCACCGTTTTTCTTCGGCTCTTTTCCAGTAGCAAGCCAAGATAACATATGATAGCCCACCCAGAAAACGCCAGTTTCATACAGAGAGGTTGTAACTAATTGTCCTTCCCCGGTTTTCTGTTTATGGAACAGAGCGGATATCACGCCGATGGCTCCCCACATCGCGCTTCCCTGATCGAGGACTGAAACGGGAACCCGTGCAATCTCCGCTCCTTCGGCTCCATTAATCCCAATAATACCCGAATCCGCCTGGGCAATTGCATCATACCCAGGCCTGTCGCGAAGAGGACCCTCCTGTCCATAAGCTGACAATGAGCAATAAACTAAAGAAGGATTGATGGCTTTTAATTTTTCATATCCGAGTCCCATTTTCTCGGCTTTTTTAAACCGGAAGTTTTCAACAAACACGTCAGCCGTTTTGACCAGATCATAAACGATTTGACGGCCGCTCTCTTTTTTCAAATCGACCACAATCGATTGCTTGTTTCTATTTATATGAAGAAAATAAACGCCTTCACCTTCCCAGAAGGGGCCCATCCCCCTTGAATCATCACCAATCTCCGGCCTTTCAATTTTAATAATCTCCGCACCCAGATCGCCTAGTATCATGGTTAGACTTGGTCCGGAGATATTCGTTGTTACATCTACTACTCTAATTCCGCTCAATGGTCCAGTCATGCTGCTCCTCCTTTTTTAAAAGAAAGGACCTGTCTGAAAAAGGTCCTTCTTATCCTAGAATGAACGTGGTAACCCAAGGATGTGCTGCCCTACGTAACTTACCACCAGGTTATTTGTAATTGGGGCTACGATAAACAAACGGGCTTCTCTAAACTTTCTTTCGATGTTGTATTCTTTAGCAAAACCGTAGCCGCCATAAGTGTCCATTGCCGCATTGGCTGCACGCCATGTGGCTTCAGAGGCAAGATATTTGGACATGTTTGCTTCTGCTCCGCAGTCCAGCCCCTCATCAAACATTTCTGCCGCTTTGTCTCTCATTAACTTTGCTGCCTGAATATCCATATAGGCGCGGGAAATCGGGAATTGCACCCCCTGGTTTTGACCGATTGACCTTCCAAATACCACTCGCTCATTTGCATATTGAACGGATTTATCAACGAAATACATGCCATCTCCAATGGATTCAGATGCGATCAGAATTCGTTCTGCATTCATTCCGCCTAACACATAACGGAAACCTTTTCCTTCCTCACCAATCAAATTCTCGACCGGGATTTCTGCCCCTTCAAAAAATACTTCTGTTGTTGCGTGGTTAATCATGGTATCAATTGGACGAATATCAATTTTTGAAGCCTGTTCCTTCATATCTAAAATGAAAAGGCTGAGTCCGTCTGTTTTCTTTGCAACCTGGTCCTTAGGCGTGGTTCTGGCTAGTAGCATCATTAAATCGGAATGCTCTGCCCTTGAAGTCCAGATTTTCTGACCGTGGACAACATATTTATCGCCGACTCTTTCGGCATAGGTTTGAATACTGGTTGTATCACTTCCTGCCGTTGGCTCCGTAATACCAAAAGCCTGCAGACGAAGCTCACCGCTTGCGATTTTTGGAAGGTAACGTTGTTTCTGGTCTTCATTTCCGTGTCTCAGCAGGGCTCCCATTGTATACATTTGAGCGTGGCAGGCTCCCGCATTACCGCCGGAACGATTTACTTCCTCCAGGATAATACATGCTTCCTTCATTCCAAGTCCGGCTCCCCCATACTCTTCCGGTATCAGAACAGAAAGCCAGCCCTCTTCTGTCAGAGCCTGAACGAAGGCAGTAGGATAAGCGCTTTTTTCATCTGTTTCTCGCCAATACGCCTCAGGAAAGCGCTCACATAAAGCTCTAACGCTTTTCCTTATCATTTCATGTTCCGTGTTTTCCGTCGTTTTTGTAGTTACCATTATAAAAACCTCCTAAATAAATTATTGGCCCTTCCATTCCGGACTGCGTTTTTCATTAAAGGCATAAATACCTTCCAGACGATCTTCAGAATTTGCACATTTATAATAGGCTTCCAATTCCAAAACAAGACCTGTGGCTAAATCTGTTTCTGTTCCCTTATTTACTGCCTTCTTTAGCGCTTTTAATGAAAGTGGCGCATTATTAGCGATTGTTTCGGCCAGTTTCAACGTTTCTTCTAACAGGCTCTCCTCGTCATAAACATGATTGATCAGCCCCCATTGTTTTCCCTCTTCGGCTGTAATCCGTTTTCCTGTGAAGAGAATTTCTTTTGCTAATCCTACTGGAAGAATGCGCGGCAGAAGCTGGGTGCCTCCAATGCCTGGAATTAAACCAAGCTTGGCCTCCGGCAGTCCTAATCCTGAATGCTCTGCAGCTGTTCTGGTATCGCAGCTAAGCGCTATTTCAAGTCCTCCGCCAAGGGCATAGCCGTTTATCGCACCTATTACGGGATACGGAAACTCACGGATACCTTCTGTTACTTTTTCAAAATAATCATGCTGCTTTTTCCAGTCCTTCTGTGACATTCCATTGCGCTCTTTTAAATCTGCTCCGACACAAAAACTTTTTGAACCGGCACCGGTCAGAATTAAAACACGGACATTGTCTTCATATTTTAATTCCTCCAGTGCATCGATCAGTTCTAAAGCCATTTTTGTATTCATGGCGTTCATCGATTCAGGCCGGTTTAACGTTAAAACAGCAATTCCCTGGTTACCTTCCGCCCTTGTTAATTTAATAGTTTCAAAGGTTTTTACTAGCATTTATTTTCATCTCCTTAACTTGTCACTTTATTGGGTACAGGATACAAGCGGGAGCTTTTCCCTGCTTTTACTACCTGGCCAGACAATTCGTGTCCGAGCAGCTCCTTCAGCCTATGGGATGCATCAATTAATTGATCGAGATTAATAGAAGTATGAACTCCCATTTCCTCTAACATGTGGACGACATCCTCTGTACAAACATTACCTGTTGCACCTGGAGCAAATGGGCAGCCGCCGATACCCCCAAGCGAAGCATCAAAAATCGTTATCCCTGCTTCTAATCCTGCAACAATATTCGCAAGGCCCATTCCCCTGGTGTTATGAAAATGACAGCCAAACTCGACATTCTTGAATTCGTTTACTGCTTGTTTCGTTAATTGATAGACTTGTTTCGGATTTGCCATACCTGTTGTATCTGCCAGGGTAATTCTTTTGATGTTATGTAATAGAAGTTGTTCGATAATGTTCATGATGCGCTGTGGCGGGACAGATCCTTCAAAAGGACAGCCGAATGAGGTAGCAATTGTAACGTTAAGAGCTATTTCGTTATCTGATGCATATTGAGATAAGTTTCTAAAGCTTTCTAATGATTGTTCAGCAGTTTGCCGGACATTTTGCTGATTGTGTGTGTTACTCGCAGAAAAAACATAATTAACCGAGTTGACACCATTTTGTTTTGCCAGCTCCAGTCCCTTTAAATTGGGGATCAGCGCGACCAGCTCTGTTTCCGGGAATTCTTTAATCTCATGATAAAACTCGGCTGTATTCGCCATTTGCGGAACCAGTCTTGGATGGACAAAGGATCCAAATTCAATCTCTGAGACATTGGCCATTTGCAATAAATAAAAAAGCTCCAATTTCTCGTCAACGGTTAATATTTTCGGCTCTAACTGCAGTCCATCCCGCAAGCCTACTTCATATAACGTGACTTGATCAGCTAATTTCATCCTAATTTGATTCCTCCATCAAAAAAATAGGTTTGCCTATATAAACAGGATACTGTATCCAATATGCAATTTCAAATATTTTTAAGAAAATTCGAAAATTAAATTATATTCAGTTTTTAATTGATCCAGCAAGACCCCGTATCATAGGTCCTGCAGTCCCACATTATTTGTATGCTCTTGGAATTGCTGTTTGCCGATTTGGTACCAATCATTTCCCTCACTGTCTATAATGACAACAGCAGGAAAATCTTTAATGGATAGTTTATAAATTGCTTCAGGACCGAGATCCTCATAAGCAATCACTTCCATTGATTTAATAGATCTGGCAATAAGGGCACCCGATCCGCCGATTGCAGCAAAATAAACGGCTTTATTTTTTTTCATGGATTCAATGACCTCGGGGCTTCGGTATCCCTTTCCAACCATCCCCTTTAATCCCAGGTCTAATAAGGCAGGCGTATACTTATCCATCCGGCCGCTCGTAGTTGGGCCTGCAGAGCCAATCACCTGACCGGGTTTGGCAGGTGTTGGTCCAACATAGTAAATCGTTTGTCCGGAGATATCAAAGGGCAAAGCCTCCCCTTTTTCAAGGGCTTCTGCCATTCTTTTATGGGCGGCATCCCTGGCGGTGTAAATCGTACCGCTTAACATTACCCTGTCCCCGGCTTTTAATTTCAGTAATTCCTCTTCTGTTATTGGATTGGTTATGTGATGAGCTGGCAAGATTACTCCCTCCTATATTCGTACCTCTTTATGCCTGCTGGCGTGGCAGTTTAAATTCACTGCAACCGGCAGCGCGGCTATGTGGCATGGTTCAATCTCAATTTTCACATCAAGAGCTGTGGTATTACCGCCCATCCCTTGAGGGCCGATCCCCAGCTGATTGATTTTTTCCATTAACTCTGTTTCTAGTTCTGCAATTTCCGGCCGCTCACTTCGATGTCCAATTTGACGGAATAAAGATTTTTTCGCGAGGTAGGCACAGCGCTCAAAATTCCCGCCAATCCCGACTCCTACAACTAATGGCGGACAGGCATTCGGACCAGCCTGTGCTACTACACTTAAAATATAGTCTTTAATTCCTTCTAATCCATCTGCAGGCTTTAGCATTTTTAAAGCACTCATATTTTCACTGCCGCCGCCTTTTGCCGACATATGTATGACCAGTTCTTCACCCGGTACGAGCTCAATATGAATGATGGAGGGCGTGTTGTAGCCTTTACTCTTTTCCCGTGTGATAGGATGATCTACTATGGAGTGCCTTAAATAGCCCTCTTCGTACCCTTTCTTCACGCCTTCATTAAGCGCGTCATAAAGCCTTCCGCCTGTAATATGGCAATCCTGGCCAACTTCTACAATAAAAACAGAAACCCCAGTATCCTGGCACATGGGGACACGTTCCGATCTGGCGATATCAGCATTTAGAATCAGCTGTTCCAAAATGTCCTTGCCTGTCTCAGACGTTTCCTTTTTCAATGCGGACTGGAAGGCTTGAACAACGTCCTGGCCTAACTCGAAATTAGCCTCTTGACACATTTTCGCCACCCGGCTGACTATCTCTTCATAAGCAATGGTTCGCAAAGCCATCTTCCCCTTTGTTTTTTAAAATTAAGACCTTTCACTGGCAAAATTATTTGTGAATTGAATCTCTTTCTCCCGAATGACAATATTCCCTTCCCATTCCTTCTTTTCCTCTTTTATATCCTGGATAATATGAGCTCCTCTGCTTTCTTTCCTGGCAGCCCCAGCGAAAGCAGCAGACCAGGCAGCTCTGACCTTATCCTGCAGCACCAGAGCGATTACTCCTTTTTCTTCACATAATTCTTCCGAAAGGGCATCCAGCTCTTTTTCTGCCTGTTCGAGTGAGCTTGTTGTTCTTTCAATTCCTACATACTTCCACATGATTTCTTTAACTCTCTGAGTCACTTCAAGCTCTTTTCCGGGCGCCATTGTACTATCCATATTTAATTGGATTTCCTTTTTTTGAACTGCCGCCCCTTCCTCGACAGCCATTTTTCCGGCGCGGTGACCAAATACAAGCGATTCCGTTAAAGAACCACCGCCAAGCCGGTTGGCTCCATGAAGACCGCCAGCCGCTTCGCCGCAGGCATATAATCCTGGTAAATTCGTTCTGCCCCATTCGTCCACCTTGATCCCGCCCATGCAATAATGCTGAACAGGATACATTCTCCACTCACCCTGATAACCCTTTTTAACAAATCGGTAGAGGTACGGACTATGTTGTTCCAAGTCTTTAGGCTCCACATTAGAAAAATCGAGTAATACTTTTTCCTGCTTAAACATTTGATAGCTGAGAACATCTCTGGTTTCCAGCTCTTTTCTTGGAAAACCCTCCATAAACCGTTCTGATTCTTCGTTTAGAAGGATTGCTCCCTTGCCAAAAACCCTTGTCATCACATCAAGGTTGGCAGGGTGCTGCAGACGGTAAGGATAGAATTGCACAAATTCCATATCGACAAGCTTTGCGCCATGTCGCCACGCCATTCCAATGCCTTCACCGGAAACATCCTTTGGATTGTCGGTAGATGAATAGAGCCCTCCAAACCCGCCTGTCGCCAGAATGACTGAAGGAGCATAGAAAGCGAGCAATTCCTGGCCGTTTTGGACGACGACACCCTTAACTCGTTGGTCCTCCCTAATTAAATCAACCAAAGATGATTTTTCGAAAAGCTCAGTTCCTATTTCAAGTGCAAACTCTCTTAAAATCTTTGTAGTGTTTTTTCCAAGCCCATTCGCAGCATATATCCGTCGGGGATGTGAATGCCCAGGTGTGCTGATAACCTCTTCCCTTTCCAGCTCTACCCCATATTTCGTTTCAAGCTCGCTTACTCTGGCGGTACATTCCTCGGCCAGAATCCTTGCTAACGTTCGATTAGCGAGAAATCTGCTGCCGTGGATAATATCATCGAAAAAGGTCTCCGGTGAATCTCCCGGCGAAAAGATAGAGGAATGAACACCATCCGAAATAACGGACGAACCTCCAAACCCCGCTTTCCCTTTTGTGACGAGAGCCACCCGTGCTCCTTCTTCCTTCGCTGAAATCGCGGCAGCAAGCGCCGCTTGCCCGCCGCCTATCACGATAACATCATAAAAATTATTCACTTTTGGAATCACCTCCAATTTGTGTTTTTCGTAATTTAAATGGGCGAGAATTTTGCCGTTGAGTTTCTGTTAGAGGACATTTACTTTACTCGATAACGATTCCTCTCTAAAAACCGAAAACGATTCCGCAAAATACCCAACGAGAGAACCGTCCGATCAGGCATTTCACTGGCTGCCCGGGCTAATTTTGTTCGAGAGAATCAAACGCATATCATCCTAGGGCGCCAACCCTGTTTTTGTCCTTGAGAGCCGGGCTTTCGGACCTTTTTCTGGCTGCCCAGACCCGTTTTGTCCGAGAAAACCTGGCTCTCGGCAGATTTTCCTGGCATCCCAGAGCGTTTTTATCCAAAAAAAACATCTTAAGGAAAAGAATGCATGTTTTTTAAAAAGAAATGCACGAAATCGAGAAAGGAATGCACGATTTCTTTGAGGTAATGTACGGTTTTCCAAACTTAATGCACGATTTTTCACACTTAATGCACGTTTTCCCAAACATAATGCATGTTTTTCCAGGAAGAATGCACGGTTGCTCCATATAGTGCAGGGTTTCTCCAAGTAATGCACGGTTTCCACTAGTAATGCACGGGTTCAAAACTTAATGCACAATTTCTTCTTTCCCTGATTACCTCACAGAGAGGTTTCTCTATCTAACCCCTATTACTTTACGAGAAAACCATTCTCTTGTACTAATTTGATCTAATTTAAAAATAGCCTCAACATCTTCCAAAGGATTCTCTAGTTTATCTGCTGTCATGGCGATAAACTTTTGAATTAATTCCTCTTTGCTGGCCATTTTTTCAGGATCACCTTTTGGATAGTCCGTTGCTTCACTAAAAACGCGGCCGTCCTCCAGTTCGACTTCTACTTTGGCTCCCCACTTTTCCGGGTATGCCTCTTCATAATAAGAATCGACCAAGACTTCCACTTTTCCTATTAGCTCAACGATCTCTGGATCTCGTAAACTTTCAACAGAAAAGTCTCTTAATGAAGCTGATCCCTTAACTGCTGCTAAACCTGCGCAGAACTGGCTGCTGAATTTGGAGGCATATACTGTACCTGGATTTACATTATCCGTAATATTGAGTACAGTTTGATAGGTGTTAACCGTAATCTTTTTTATATCTTGGTACGAAATGGCGTGTTTGTTCATGATGTCGAGGACACAATCCATTGCAGGGTGAGTGTGGCGGCAAGAGGCATGTATTTTGAAGCTGTTCTCGGTAATCTTAAATTCGCTGCCAAGGTTTGCCGTAATTTTTGAAGGGTCCGCAGCCTCTGACATGGACTCAAAAAACCCTCTTTTACCTTCTAAAATTCTGGAAGCCCCAGTAAAGTTCTTTTTTGCAAGGACAGCAGCAAGGGTACCGTTGAAGGCAGCTTTAGCTGTGTGAAGCTGTTTGGTGTTGGCTCCGTCTTCAATGAATTCCCAAAGACCAGCAGCCTGGCTGCCCGCATTTCCAAGTGCATACACTGTTTGTTCCACATTTAAATTTAATAGTTTCGCGACGGCCGCAGCAGATCCGAAAGTTCCGCAAGTGGCTGTATTATGCCAGAAATAATAGTGGGACGGTGACACCGCTTCTCCGATCCGGTAGCAGACCTCATACCCCACAACCACGGCAGTAATTAAGTCCTTCCCGCTTAAATCGTATGCTTCTGCCACTGCAACTGCTGCCGGAATAACGACTGTGGCCGCATGGATAATAGAAGATTTATGAATATCATCAAGCTCCACGATATGGCTGGAAGCGGCATTGACTAAAACGGCGTTGCCAATCGAGGATCTACCTCCTGTCACCAGGCTTGCCTGCTCATGGCCGCCCCACTCTTCCATGAGTTCCTTTATGGCCTGGATAGGGGGTTCGTCCTTTCCGGCAACTGCCGATCCATACCAATCGAGGATACAGATTTTCGTGAATTCAACAACATCCTTTGGCAAGTCTTCAAAACGAATCTTGCAAGTGTATTCAGCTAACGTCTTTGACAGTGTCATCGTACCTTCCCCACCTTTTCTCCTAAAATTGTTTTTAAAACTTCAAGAATATCATCATATCGATCTACTACATGTGCCCCTGCTTCTCTAAGCGCTTTCATTTTTAAGGAAGGGCGGCCAATATCTCCGGAAATCATCGCACCTGCATGACCAAACACAGTTCCTTCTGGCAGATTTTCTGTGAATTTTCCGGACACAAACGAGATTAACGGCTTGGTAAATCCGCCTTCTTTTAAAAATTGAGCCGCTTCTTCTTCGAAGGATGTACCAGGCTCTGAAAACGTAACAACCGCCTCTGTTTCCTCATCCTTTTCAAATAGGGCCAATAAATCCTTGATGGTAGTTCCTATTAAACTATCTCCGCCAATTCCAATACTGGTGGTGACACCAAATCCAGCACGCTTTACCATCCAGGAAGTTTCTCCCGTCATGCCTCCGCTTCTGGAAATGACTCCTACTTTGCCAGGAACAAAACAGCGTTCTGGCCGGTCGCCACCTATTGAACCCATTTTGATTCTATCTTTAGGATTGATCATGCCAACCGTATTCGGCCCGATAATCGTAACGCCTTCCTTCCTGGCTGCATAAAGCATTTTAACGGCATCGAGCTGAGGGATATTTTCTGTCGTTACTACAATAAGTTTGATCCCCTGATGAATTGACTCAAGCACCGCATCCAGCGCAAATGCAGGCGGGACAATGACAAGGCTTGCGTTTACGTTATGTTTCTGAACCGCCTCTTCCACTGTATCGTAAACGGGAATGCCCTGAACAAACTGGCGGCCCTTACCAGGAGTAATTCCGGCATAAATCTTGGTACCGTACGCCAATGTGTGATTTACGACCATAGAAGCTTCTCGGCCAGTAATTCCCTGCACAACGATTCGCGTATTTTCATTGATTAGAATTGCCATGTCAGTTCACCCCCTCCATTCTTTTGGCCATTTCGGCTGCTGCTTCTTCAATCGTACGGTCTTCCCCGAAATAGGTAATCCCCGCCTCGGTAAAAATGCGCTTTCCTTCCTCGTCATTGACTCCAGCCTGCCTCACGACAATTGGAAAAGAATTTAGGTCAAGCTTCAGCTCATTTATCGCCCTGACAATCCCTTTCGCCATGACATCAATTTGAGTATTGTTCGTAATGTTTTGCGATACAAATAGGCCCTTTATTCCGGTTTTCGATAAAATTCCTTTCGTCAACCCATACACTTTTTCTTCCGGAGGATTTCCTCCAGTTTCCGTATAATTAGCCGGCTCTGCCCCTAAATTAACCAGCGCATCAAAGCTTAACAGGCTTCCGCCTCCGCCGCCGCACATAAATCCGATATTTCCTCCATCCATTTCCGTATATCTCGCTGTACCGCGGTAGTCTGCGTCATTAACTTTTACCATCTCTTTTTCCAACTCTGTTAATGGCCTCCACGAGCGTTCACTGCCCGATTCCACTTGGCCCGCAAGCTCCGGCTGGCGATAAAGGGAGGAATCATCAATTCCCATTACTGAAGCAGCTGCCATCACATCTTCATTTCTTGTCAGGACAAGCGGGTTAACCTCTAAAATATAGCAATCATATTTTGTAAAAACTTCATACAGCCTGCATAATACAGAAGTTGCCTTGATCAGCGGTTTGCCAGTCACACCAAGACTGCTCCAGATCTCTTTCGCCTGATAGGGCTGCAATGAAAGAAAAGGATCGATATGCTGAATGACAACCTTTTCGGGGGAATCTTTTACGAGATCCTCCACCTCTACTCCGCCTTCAGTCGTTGCAATGATTACCGGCAATTGTTTCTGGCGGTCAATCGTAATCGAAACATACCACTCTTCATCAATGTCGATTTTTTCTTCTAAAAGAAGTTTTTCAACAGGGTAGTTTCGTACTGACATCTTCAAAAGTTCTTCTGCATGGGACTTTGCTTCCTCTACCGTGTCAGCAAACTTAATTGCCCCAGCTTTTCCCCGTTTCCCTACAGGAACGAGTGCCTTTAAAACACACGGAGTCTGTAAATGCTTCTCCGTAATTTCTTTTGGTGAGGAAATGACCCAATGGTTCGGCACAGGAACCCCATTTTGTTTTAAAAGTGCCTTACTTGCATCCTCTAGCATTCTTCCCATTTTGGCACCGCCTTTTTTTGGATATTGGATACAAAATTATTTTTAAAAAAAGAGGGCATTATTTCTGCGCCTCTTCTTTTAAGCTTTTTACTAATTTTTCTCCAGTTCGTGAAATATGCTTGGAAACAAGATATGCGGCTGTTTCCTTATCTTTGTTCACTACTGCATTCAAAATGCTTCTGTGTTCAACATTGGATGTTTCTTTTTGTCCGGTTAAAATGTGAGGTGTCTGCTGAGGAAGCCCATTCCATAAATTGCTGATAATAGAATTTAGGCGCTCCCACTTGCAGTTTTTCATTAATAAACGATGAAATTCTATGTTATATTCGATAAATTCATCAACATCCTGTGCCGCTTCCATATGTTCAACCAATGTGGTTAGCTGGCGATGATCATCTTCAGACAAATGTTCCACACTCTGATATACGGCCATTTTTTCCAATTCGGCTCTGAGTGTATAAATTTCTTCAATATCGCTTACATTAATCGGTTTAACAACCGCTCCCTTATGAGGCTCGAGTATGATAAGTCCTTCGGATTCCAGTTTTCTAAAAGCTTCGCGTATTGGCATCCGGCTTACACCCATTGCATCAGCCAATTCCGATTGCTTAAGCCTTTCCCCCGGTTTAAAATCCCCTCGTAAAATTGCCTCGCGAATACGGTTGCATACTTTTAAGTGCAAGGTATCTCTGTTTTCAATAAGGAGTCCATTTTTTTCAATCATATTTTAACTACCTTTCTTAGCCTACTGTACCATTTAGAATACAAAATCTATTGTAACTTGTCGATACAATTATTGGTATTTTTACTAATATTCCTTTTTATAGCAATCCCAGCCAATTCCACCATGTCACAGCAACCAATACTACGACGAGACTCATCAAGATCGTTAACCAAAGCCCGGGCATAAAAAACTCCTTTTGCTGTATTCGCCCCGAGCTATAGACAATGATGTTGGGAGTTGACTCAACTACAAGAATATATCCATGTAAACAGGCTAATGAGGCAGTCATACATATGAGTACGGGGTCTGCACCCGCTTTGGATGATAATCCTATGAAAATAGGAACAAGTGTTACAACTGCCGTAGAAACGTTGGCGACTGCTAAGTGAAGGATATGCGTGATGACTAAAATCGCTATAACCGCTACAACGGGTGACCGTAGCAAGTCAAGAATCCAATCTGTGCTTAAACTTTCTCCCACAAACTTAGCGGCACCTGATTTATTAAAAGCATAACCAAGTGACAGTGTCGCCCCAATGAGTAGGACCGTATCAAAATTGATCTTTACCAAGTTATCCCACTTAGTAAAGCCAATGCCCGGCAAAGCCATTAAAACAACTCCGATAAGCGCCGGTATACTCGAATTCAAACCATGTATGGGTTCAGTGAACCATAATGCCACAATGATCATTAAAATGATTAAACACTTTTTTTCATTTTTATTTAAGGTACCTAGTTCAGCCAGTTTCTTTTCAAGTTCTTCTTTCACATGAGGAAAATTTCTCTCTTCCTCCGATAGTGGGAAGCATTTCAATAACAAGTACCAAGCCACGGGAATCATAATCAGCCAGATTGGAAAGGAATAGGTGAACCACTGAATATAGGTAATTTTAATACCTAAAAACTCTTTTAATAGTTCAACCGTCAATATGTTCCCTATCGCAGCTGTCATGATAGCTGTACCGCTGATCGTACCACCGAAAGCCACTCCAAGGAGAATCATTTTTCCCAAATTCCCTTTAGCCTTCTCGCCTATAATATCAAGTGACATGGTTGCCACCGGCAGCATCAAGGTTGTCCGAACTGCAGCAGCCGGTATAAAAAGGGACTGGATTTGCGGGAGGATCATGATACAGGCAAGCAGCCCCTTGGCTGTACCTCCCCATTTAGACAAGAAAATATATGCCATTCTTTTCGTAAGCGTTGTATCATTTACGCCTTTTGCCAGCATCATCCCGGCAATGATCAGAAATACCGCCGGTGAGGCAAAACCACTGTATACGATGTCTGTGTCAGCTACACCGAATACAAACATAAGAACCAGTAAAATGACAGCAGTCAAACCAATCGGGATTGGTTCAAACGTCCAATAGAAAACACTTAACGCCAAAAGAGCCAGCATGATCCTTGCTGATTGTGTATAGTCTGCTGGAAGCACCAAATAAATTCCTACCGTCAAAACTACACCCAGAAATAAAGTCATCAATCTGCTGATTTCTGGTTTAGGCAGGGGCTTTGTTTTTGGGATTACATTCACCCTCGTATTTGAGGAAGCCATAACCTTCTCCTTTTCATACGAAATGCTCGTACCGGGGACATGATTCCCCGGCAGCCTTTTAATATTGGTTTGCGGTCTGAGCCGGTTTGCAAAGGCTGAAGAACTCTGATAAATCCTCCTGCTCTTCAAAGCGGTTAACAAGGTCAATCAGCGAACTTTTCGCGTTTGTACTGATAATATCCCCTGTAACATCATAAAATTTATCCTTTAATTGCTCAGTGGTCATAGGAGTATCGGCACTGCCAATTGCATGCTCAATAAATTGAGTGATTTCCCTGCCATCTGCCAGTTTTACCTGGACATTGACCTGATCCTCTTTAATATTTTCGTCGATTACTAGATTAATTTTGTTACGTAGCTCTTTAGCTTCCTGGCAGTTAATGTATTCATCTGTGAACTCATATACTCCGGCCTTCAGATTAAAGAATCCCGCAGCGACACAGTGGTATACGCTAAATTTCCCTTCAAGACCAGTGGAAAGTTCAGTTTTACCCGTAAGCTCTTTAACAAGGGGATGAGCTGAAATTGTAATGGATTCCACTTCTTCCGCCTGAAGCTTATGTTCCTTTTGAATCGTAATAATCGCATCGATCGCTGGATGGGTAACGATACCACTCGCAAACGGCTTATAGCTGTTTTTCTCAACCTCCCATTTTTCGCCCCAGTTTTCGGTGATAAGCTCCGATTTATTTTCTTCTGAGGTTACTTTAAGGAATCCCCTCTCGGCCTCCAACGGCTTCACTGAACTGGTGAATCCCTGTCCGCCAACAAGAGCTGCAAGAAGACCATTCATGGCGGCTTTTCCTGGGTGATAAGGTTTTGTCATGGTTCCGAACATTTCGCGTAAACCGGTCGGATCCGTTGCTGCAATCCCGAGAGCATAAATCGTTTTTTCAACATCTAATCCCATTAATTTACTGATGGCAGCAGCTGCCCCTATTCCTCCGACACTGCCTGTAATATGCCAGCCTCTCCAATAGTGGGATGGATACACACTTAAAGCCAGTCTCGCTTCTACCTCACAGCCAATAATAAAAGCCTCCAATACTTCCTTACCAGTTTTCTTCTCTTTCTCTGCATAAGCTAAAATGGCTGGAAAAACCGGTGCGGAAGGATGTAAAACTGTTTCTAACAGCGTATCGTCAAAATCATAGATATGCGAAGACATACCATTTAACAAAGCTGCAAAAAGCATGTCTACTTTTTCATCTCTCCCTAAAACGGTAGCCTGCGGCTGGCTGGAGGTCATTTTAGCCACATTTAAAACCATCTCCATTGATTCATGGTTTGCCGCACCAATTGCCACGCCAAGCCAGTTTAATAGGCTTCGTTTTGCTTCATGAATCGCATTCTCACTAAACTGTTCATATGAAGTATTTGTTATATGCTGTGCTAGAGTTTTCGTTACCATCTTTATTCCTCCAAAATTTATATTTCTTGCAAGCCAGCAAACTCTACTAAACCTTTTGCTTTTTTATAAACAGGGTAATCCACCAGTTTGTTCCCTACTGAGATAGAAGCGATTCCCTGCTGTTCGGCAGTTTCAAAAGCACTCACGATTTCCAAAGCAGCTTCAACTTCTTGTTTACTTGGTGTAAAAACAGTATGAATAGGCTCCAGCTGTTTTGGATGAATTGCTAATTTTGCTTTATATCCCAGCTTCCTTGCCCTTTGCGCCTCATCTGATAATCCTGCTTCATTGGCAAGGTCGGGATAAACAGCGTCCACAGGGCTTCCAATTCCTGCAGCCCTTGAGGCATTCACAATTTGTGACCTTGCATAAAGCAGCTCGGTTCCATCACTGCTAAGCTCACAATCTATGTCCAGAGAATAATCAATCGATCCAAAGACAAGCCTTTTAATAAAATAATGGGCTGTAGCAATTTCATATGCGAATTGTATTCCCCTGGCTGTTTCAATTAAGGGAAGAACAGCAAACAAATGCGGGTCCCTATTATTTCTTTCTAAAAAAGAAACCGCAGCTTCACAAAGGACTTTCATGCTGACCGCACTCTCTGCCTTTGGAACAACCACACCGGTGGCACCGCCTTGTATCGCAGCCTGTAGATCTTCACGCCACCAATTAGTGGTTACATCATTTATTCTGATAAAAACGTCCTTATGAAATTCGGTGTTTTGGAGATAGGTCCTGGCACGTTCCCTTGCAGCTGTTTTTTCAGAAATCGCAACCGCATCCTCTAAATCAAATATGACACTATCAGCATGACTGGCTAACGCCTTATCAAACATTTTGGCAGATGTTGCAGGTACAAAAAGATAAGAACGAGTCAATTCTATTAATCCCCTTTCCCTCTGGGATATTGGATACAAAAATTCACAGCATCTGCCCCTATTTTTATAGAGGCAGCAAATCCTGTATGTATCAGCTTTTATAAAAATACCGACTGGTTATTTAGCTAAATACAAAGATAACTGTGGGAAGAGAATTACAAGCACAAGAGCTAGAATCATTAGTCCAAAGAATGGTATAACCCCTTTCACCACTTCTCCTACTTTTTCTCTGGTAATACCACTGACCACGAATAGATTCAGTCCCACCGGAGGAGAAATCATGGCAAGCTCCATATTGATCGTCATGATGATTGCGAAATGAATTATGTTAATATTGAAAAGCACTAGGACTGGAAGCAGGATTGGCAGTGTAATCAATATGATCGCCACGGAATCAAGGAACATTCCCAGAACGAAGAACATTAAGTTAACACCAATCATAAATATCCACTTATTTGACGTACTAGCCTCAATCCATGTAGCGAATTCCTGCGGTACCTGCTCAGTTGTCAGGAACATTCCGAAAATCATGGCGGAAGCGATAACCAGGAAGATCATTGATGTGATATTAATAGATTCTTTTAAAACCTCTCTAAATTTAGGGAATGACATTTCTCTATAAATAAAGACAGAAACAATAATTCCGTAGAAGCAGGAAACAAATGCTGCCTCGGTTGGAGTAACAATCCCACTGTAAATTCCTCCGAGAATTAGAACTGGAAGCAAAAATCCCCAGGTAGCCTTTGCAGTCTTTTTCCATCTTATATTCATTGGTTCCTTTTCCAATTTACCGTAATTATGTCTCCTTGCATGGATAACAGCCGAGATTAATAGAATTCCCCCAAGCAAGAAACCAGGGATGATACCTGCGGAGAAAAGCTTTCCTACAGATTCTTCTGCAACTGTTCCATAAATGATTAATGGAATGGAAGGCGGAATTAAGATCCCCAGAGTTCCAGATGCAGCAACAAGCCCCATTGCGTATCTTTTGCTGTATCCGGCATTCACCATACCAGGAATCATAATACTTCCGATAGCGGCAGCAGTAGCCGGACTTGAACCGGAGATAGCCGCAAAAATCATACAGGCTAAAACAGTAATAACTGCAAGTCCTCCACGTATATGTCCTACCCATGACTTTAAGGCTTCAATTAAATAGAATGAAATGCCGCCTTTTGACATAATAATACCCGCAAAAACAAAGCCGGGAATCGCCATCAAAGTAGCCGAGTTCAATGAGTTAAACATCTTCTGTATAACGGTATAAAGAGTAAAGTCAGCCATAGATAGTGCAACAATGCTGGACAATCCTAAGCTGACAGCTATCGGAACGCGAATTAAGCAAAGGACCGCAAAAAGGATAAATAAGACTAAGACTGGATTCATGCGCCTACCCCTTTCTCATTAGAATTCTCTTCTTGCATTGTTTCATATAAATGCTCAATTTCACCGACGAGTTCATGATGGCTTCCTTTCATCGCTCTGTAAGCCTTTACAAAAAAGTAGAATCCTAGTAAGCCCATTCCAACCGGAAGAACAAGATAGGAAATCCAAATTGGGATTCCCACATCAATCGTTTTTATCCCCTGTTGCTTTGAAAGCGTTATCAATTGAATGGATGAATAAGCAAGATAAACAGCATAAAATCCACCGATAAGATTAGCAAGAGTAGCAACAATTCTTTTTGCACCCTTTGGAAGCATATCAAATAATATTTCCACTTGAATATGCCTGTTGTCTTTTAGTGCCAGTCCAAATCCAATAAAGATAGACCAAGTTAATAAAAACTCGAATATTTCGGTAATCCAGGATTCTGGTGCATTTAAAACATACCTTGTAAAAACCCCATACAAACTGACGATAACGCCTCCGATAAATAGCACTCCTGCTGTTCCTTCTTCGATGAGATCAAGCCATTTAAAGAGTTTTTTCATAAAAATCAACTCCTTTTTTTATGTGATTTGCAGATTGTATCCAATATACACTTGGAATTAATTCTAAATATACAAGATGTAGGATGGAAAAGTAAACAGAAAATTTTATCTTTTTTATATTTTTTGTGTATTCACAATATTGTTATTCTTTGATATAGTGGTATTACCACCTAAAGTTTAGACTATCGAAGTTATATTTTGTATCCAAAATCCAATATACAGGAGGCAAAAAATGGAATTAGAAATCAGAAAAATCGTCACCATTACGGAAGAAACTTATATTGAGGGTTTTAAAAAGGCAGATAAGCCAGTCCGGGTGTCAGCTGCACTAGCTGTTATTAAAAACCCTTATGCCGGCAAATATGTTGAAGATCTTCTTCCATTAATTAAGGCTTGTTCCGAACAGCTTGGAGAACTTTTACCTAAAAAAGCGCTGGAAGCATTAGGTGTAACAGGAGAAGAAGTAGAGGGTTATGGTAAAGGAGCACTTGTTGGCCTGGATGGAGAAGTCGAGCATGGCTCTGCTATCATTCATACTCTAACCTTTGGAAATCCTTTTCGCTCTCTTTGCGGAGATGCGGAGACACTTCTTCCTTCAGCTGAAAAAAGAGCCGGTGCTGGCAGCAGTCTTGATTTAGCGATCAAACATAAAATGGATCCAAAAATTCGAAGCCATCACATGACGTTTGAAACAAGAATACCTGACGCACCTCGTAATGATGAAATCGTCATTGCAGCTGTTTTGACAACGAGCGGACGAGCCCACCCGCGGATCGGCTCTTTACATAAAGAGCTTGAAGGAGTTTTTCCTTCATGATTCAAACTGTAGGTTTCATTGGACTTGGAAAAATGGGAATGCCCATGGCGAAAAACCTATTAAATAGCGGCTTTGAGGTTTTTGGTACAGATGTAAATGAAACCGCTATCAGTGAGTTCGTTAGCATTGGCGGCAAAACAGGAAATATGCTTGAATGGCTTAATAAAGTTGACAGCATCATATTAATGCTTCCCTCTTCCAAAATCGTCAATCAAGTACTCGAAGAAGTTATGGTGCACTACCACTCAAAAGAACGCGAACCTTTAATCATCATTGATATGAGCAGCTCCTATCCTGCTGAAACAAGGAAGAACTTTAAGAAACTCAGTGGATCCAATATACAATTTATGGATGCACCTGTAAGCGGCGGAGTGAAGAAAGCCATTTCTGCTACACTTACGATTATGGCTGGAGGCAGCGCTGATTTATTCACTGAATGTAAGCGTTTGCTAGATTCCTTAGGAAGTAACATCTTTCATGTTGGTCCAATTGGAAGCGGGCACCTAATAAAAGCAATTAATAATTACCTTTCCGCCACGCACCTTTTGGCCAGCTGTGAAGCCGTTCAATTACTGCAAAGCTTTGACGTGGATCCCGATACAGCTATAAATGTATTTAATCAAAGTACAGGAAGAAGCGGATCAACAGAATATAAGTTTCCGTCCTTTATCTTAACGGAAAGCTATGATTCTGGTTTTAGCCTGGAGCTTTTAAGAAAAGATCTGGAAATGGCCTCCCGCTTATTTTCAGATGCTGAAGCTTCTACTAAACTGCCACAGCTTATTTTTGAAAGATTTAATGAAGCAAGCCATACTCTTACTCAAAATGCAGACCACACTGAAATCTATGAATATGTAAATAGCTATCTATTACAAAGGGGGATATCAAATGAAAAAGATTCAAAAGCTATTAGTAATTGCAATGACACTTCTGTTAGTATTTAGCCTTGCAGCCTGCGGAGGCTCAAAAGATGCGAATACAACGGCAAAATCAGATACAAAGAAATCTGGCGATGGAATTCAGGAAATGACAATTAAGATTTCTCACGTCGTAGCGGAAAACACACCTAAGCATCAGGGTGCACTGGCAATGAAAGAATACATTGAGAAGGAATCTGGCGGTAAAATTAAAGTCCAGGTTTATCCAAACAGCCAATTATTCGGTGACCCAGACGAATACCAAAACCTAGTTGCCAATAACGTTCAATTCATTATTCCTGATATGTCCAAGCTTGTAGGTAACGACCCAGGCTTCAATATTCCAGCTATGCCTTTCCTATTTAAAGACGATGCTGCAGCAACAGCATTCTGGGATGGCGAAAAAGGCCAGGAAATCTTTAAGCGACTTGAAAAAGACGGCGTTCACGGTCTTGCAATGTGGCCAAATGGCGCTAAACAAATGACAAATAACAAAAGACCAATTAAGAAACCTGAAGATCTAAAAGGCTTAAAGATCCGTACTCAAGGCGGACAGCTTCTAGAATCAATTTACAAGAAATTAGAAGCAGGATCTGTTTCCATTCCTTTCGGTGAGCTTTACACAGCTTTACAGCAAGGTACTGTAGATGGTGAGGAAAACACTTACAGTAATATCGAATCAAAGAAATTTGACGAAGTTCAAAAGTATACCACAGTAATGGGTCATACACGTGTTGACTACGCATTATTAACAAATACAAAGTTCTGGGATGGCCTGAATGATAAAACGAAAGAGATCGTTCAAAAGGGTGTTGACGAAGGAACAAAGGTTGCCCGTGATTCTGCGATGAAATTAAACGAAGAATCCTTGAAAAAGCTTAAAGATCGTGGCCAAACAAAAATCAATGTGCTATCCGATGACCAAATTGCTGAATTCAAAAAGACTTTAGAGCCAGTTTACAAAGACTGGGCTACAAAAATCGGCGAAGACATCATCAAAGATGCTGAAAGCAAAAACAAATAATTAAATTTGTAAGCCCCCTGTTCTATTTAGAACAGGGGGCTTTTATGTAGATATAATAAGAGTCGAGTAGATCGTGTAATGCATTGCTGGTGTTGTGTAGATAAGGCAGCGGTGTGTGCAGAAAAAAGTTGGTAATGTAGAACGCGGTTTTACTTGTGTAGAATCAGTTCTCAATTTTTTGTAGAACCTGCGGCCTGCTCCAATTGTGTAGATTAGGACTTACTTTTTGTAGAATAGAGCTTCTTTTTTGTAGAACAAAACTCTCTATGTTGATAGAAGACTAATTGTTGTAGAACCAGCTTCAATTTGTGTTGATTAGGACTTATTTTTTGTAGAATAGAGTTTCCTTTTATTTGTAGAACAAAACTCTCTATGTTGATAGAAGACTAATTGTTGTAGAACCAGCTCCAATTTGTGTTGATTAGGACTTATTTTTTGTAGAATAGAGCTTCTTTTTTGTAGAACAAAACTCTTTATGTTGATAGAAGACTAATTGTTGTAGAACCTACTCCAATTTTTGTAGAATAGGGCTTACTTTTTGTAGAACAAAACTCTCTATGTTGATAGCAGACTAATTGGTGTTGAACCTGCTCCAATTTTTTTAGATTAGGACTTGCTTTTTGTAGAACAAAACTCTCTATGTTGATAGCAGACTAATTGGTGTAGAACCAGCCCCAATTTGTGTAGATTAGGACTTATTTTTTGTAGAATAGAGCTTACTTTTTGTAGAATAGAACTTTTTTTACAAAAAAAACCCTTTTAATCAACCACAAACATAGTAAAAAGCCCAATCCGCCTTTCGGATTGGGCCTCCTTATTTCTTTTTTACGATACACATACCTCTTTCAGGCGGCTGCAGATTGCGTCCCCTACTTCAATAGTAGATGAAGATCCGCCGATATCGCCTGTCTTGAATCCATTGTTTGTTACGTCTTCTACTACGTCAAGAAGCTTCTGGCCTAATTCAATCTCGCCAAAGTGATCAAGCATCATTTTGGCTGTCCAAATCTGCCCGATTGGGTTGGCGATTCCTTTACCGTAAATATCTGGTGCGGAGCCGTGAACCGGTTCGAACATCGAAGGATACTTTCCATTCAGGTTAATATTAGCTGCAGGGGCAATCCCGATGCTTCCCATGATCGCTCCGCCGATATCTGTTAAAATATCACCGAAGAGGTTACTCGCTACAATAACATCAAAGATTTGCGGTCTAGTTACGAAGAAGGCGGCGAGCGCATCAATATGATAGGAAGCTGTCTGGACATCCGAATAGTCTGCCTTCACTTCATTAAATACCTCATCCCAGAATGGCATGGAATGGACAATACCATTGGACTTTGTCGCAGAGGTGACATGGCCTCTTCTTTGCTTAGCCAAATCGAACGCGTAACGCATTGCCCTCTCTGTTCCCTTTCGCGTGAAAATTGCATTTTGAATCGCAACCTCATCTTCACCACGATGAATCCTTCCGCCTACTTCACTATATTCACCTTCACTATTTTCCCTCACAACGATCAAATCAAAATCTTTAGGATTCACAAGTGGAGATTTCAAACCTTTAAAAAATTTAGCCGGACGGATGTTGATCGACTGTTCAAATTCGCGGCGGATCTTAATTAAAAGTCCCCATAGTGAAACGTGATCAGGAAGAATTTCAGGATTGCCAATTGCCCCTAGAAAAATTGCATTGAAATTTTTCAAAGTATCGATCCCGTTTTCCGGCATCATTTTTCCATGCTCCAGATAATAGTCACAGCTCCAAGGAAACTCTGTGTATTCAAACTTTAATCCGCCATGAATTTCAGCTACAGTATCAAGAACCTTTGTAGCCACTGGAACTACTTCTTTACCAATTCCATCCCCAGGTATTACTGCTATTTCGAGTTTCTTCATATTATATGCCAACTCCCTTATTCAAATTGTAATTTTCATATTTTGCTATTTCCTGTTCATACAAATCCTGTCCATGTGCGTCATAGGCGACCAGTAACGGAAAATCCTCTACCTCAAGCTTTCGAATTGCTTCTGGTCCAAGGTCATCGTAAGCAACTACTTCCTGGGACTTCACTCTTCTGCTTAAAATCGTGGAAAGCCCGCCGATTGCTGCAAAAGAAATGGCACCAAATTCCTTGCAGGCCTGCTTTACAATATCTCTTCTTGGTCCTTTTCCAATCGTGCCCTTTACTCCATATTCATACATGGCTGGAGCATACGGATCCATACGAAAGGCCGTAGTTGGTGCAACCGGCCCAATCACTTGGCCAGGCTTTGGAGGACATGGCCCGGCATAAAAAATGATTTCCCCTCTTAAATTCACCGGCAGCGGCTGGTTCGCTTCAAGAAGCTCTACCATTCTTTTATGTGCCGCATCCCTTGCCATATAAATGGTGCCTGTTAAAAGAACCTGGTCACCAATTTGGAGCTTTTGGATATCCTCATCTGACAGCGGAGTTTTCAGTTGATATTCAGCCATCTTGTCTCCTCCTTACACAACTGCCGTTTTTTTACGGGCAGCGTGGCATTGAATGTTCACGGCAACAGGAAGTGCAGTGATATGGCAGGCAAATGTCTCAATCGGCACCCACAAAGCTGTGTTGGTACCGCCCAAACCCTGAGGTCCAATCCCTGTATTATTGATTTCTTCCAGAAGCTCTTTTTCAAGCAGTGCAATATGCGGTTCATGATGGTGGACACCGATTTCCCTTAACACCGCATGCTTAGCAAGTGAGGTTACCTTATCAAAGCTGCCGCCAATTCCTACACCGACAACGACTGGCGGACACGCTTTTCCACCTGCCTCCTTGATCGTCTGCAAAACAAAATTCTTAACCCCTTGCATCCCTTCTCCTGGAAGCAGGAATTTCATGGCACTCATATTCTCGCTGCCTCCCCCTTTTGGAAGGACGGTGATTTTGATTTGATCACCAGGAACGATTTCTGTATGTACGACTGCTGGTGTATTATCCCCAGTGTTCACACGAATCAGCGGGTCCCCGACAACCGATTTTCTCAGGTATCCCTCACGATAGCCGGTACGGACCCCTTCTTGGATTGAATCCATAAAGCTGCCTCCGGTTACATGTACATCCTGTCCCAGTTCAACGAAAACAACGGCCATTCCGGTATCATGACAATAAGGCATATGATTCACTTTGGCCTCTTCTGCATTTTCAACTAGCTGCTGAAGAATACTTTTTCCGATAGGAGAAGCCTCTGTTTTTTCAGCCCTTCTAAAACCTGCAACTACATCCTCAGGCAGGTAATAGCAGGCTTCCCAGCAAAGTTTGGCAACGGTTTCAATAATTTGATCAACGTGAACGATCCTCAAAAATCATCTCTCCCCTAATTGTTCAATGATTTGAATCAAGTTTCTAAGATCCTCTTCCGTATGCTCTTTTAATTTTTCTGCTGCCTTTTCCGGATCCTTTTTCTTTATTGCTTTAAAGATTTCAGTGTGCCCCTTTAGTATGGTATTTGCCCGGTCTGCACCTTGAATATTAAGCACCCGGTAATAGTTAATTAAGCCCTTTAAGTCGCCAACAATCTTGATCAATCGCTCGTTGCCGCAATACTGAAGGATTAATTCGTGAAACCTGGCATTATTAGCAATAATCGAATCTGCATCTTCATTCTTTATCGCGGCCGCTGTGGCTTTTAACGTTACATCAAGCTCCTGAAGCTGCTTGGATGTCACACGATCCGTTGCTAATGCAACCGCCGTTGACTCAAGAGAAGTCCTGCATTCATAAATATCTCTTACATCCTTTAAGGTAGGTTTGTAGACGGATATTTGCGATTTCTCATCCATTACCAACAAACCTTCAATCACAAGAGCACGAATCGCTTCCCGAACTGGACTTCGGCTAATATTGTACTGTTTAGCAATTTGAACTTCATATAATCGGTCCCCTGGTTTGTAAACTCCGTTAAAAATACTTTCCTTTATTGACTGCTGAATTTGCTGGTAATAAGGAACCGGCTTCTGTATAGGACTGGTATCAAACATTTTTTGTTCACCTCTCTTTCCTGCTATCTTAACAATCTCTGTATTTATAACTTTATCGATGTCGGCTGTCGACAGGATACAATTAAATTATAATATTAATAGTCTGATATTTCAATTTATTATTTTGTCGTTTTATGATTTATTTTTAAAAATTTCATTCAGTATGAACGAATAGTCTAATGAAATAAAAAGAATCTGCCTGGTTAAAAAGGTTCCGTTTTTCTAAAAAACTGTTCCAAAAATAGTAGTTCTCACATTAGTGTTGGGCTAATAAAATAGCAAAAACTCGCCATAGTTTTGGCGAGTTTTCTTTATATATGAACCTTTTTAAACTAAACCCACGGCTTAGAGAATGAAAAAATAAATACTAGTTATACATTATTTTTCTTCTTCTACCGTACTAGATTTGCCGTAAGCGCTTTCGATACTCAGAGGGCGTCACCCCTGTTTTACGCTTAAACGCGTTACTAAAATACGTAATATCCGAATAACCAAGCCGATCGGTTATTTCAGTTATCCTTAGGGAGGTGCGTTCTAAAAGCTTTTTTGCTTCTTTCATACGGATATCAAGCACAAAGTCCATGAAGTTTTGCTCGGTTTTGTCTTTAAATAACTTGCTTAAATAACTTGGATTTAAATGCACACATGCTGCAGCTTCTGTTAAAGTGACTTCTCCAGGTGCTCTGCTTTTCACGTATTGAATGACTCTTTCTACAGGGGACAATTCCGAAGGATCCACTTCTAGGGCGTATGTCCCTTCCTGGAGATCAATCGGTTTCTTTTTAGAGTAATGATTTTCCCATTTTTCCAAGCATTCTTTCATATCCTCCAGTTCTACTGGCTTAAGCAGGTAATCAAATACGCCTGAACGCAAGGCATGCTGAACGTATTCAAAATCATCGTAGCCACTGACCATAATACAGTCAATCTGATGCTCCTCATTTGCAATAGCCGTGACGAAGGATATTCCGTCCATTACTGGCATTCGTACGTCAGTCATAATAAGATCTACAGAATGGTTCCTTAAAAAATCTAAAGCTTCCAATCCATTGGTACATTCGCCCGCAATCTCAAAGGAAAGTCCAGTCTTAACTATCGTATGCTTAAGTGCGGCACGCACCCATTTCTCATCATCAACAAGGAGTAACTTGTACACGCTTTCACCTCCAGGAAGTCTAAACGAAATTGCTTGAGCAAAAGCTAGCAAAAAATGAATATTAGGAGCATGAAGAGTCCTTATTTAAAATCAGTATTCAGCGGCAAGCGAATACTTACAATCGCACCTTTTCCTTCGCTGCTTCGGATGCTGATTCCGTACTCTTCTCCAAAAAGATTCACTATTCTTCGGTGTACATTTAGGAGGCCAATCCCTGGTCCGCCTTCAATAACATCCTTCTGTATTAAATTCTTGCTGATTTCTTCCAGCTTCTCCTGAGAAATGCCCATACCGTTGTCCTGAATACTAACGATGTAAGCACCATCTTTCTCCTGTGCTGCCTTTATAGTAATCTTTGAAAGTCCACAGGATGGTTCAATCCCATACTTAAACGAATTTTCAACGATTGGCTGAATAGAGAATTTTACAATTTCTTGATTTCTTGCCCAGTCCGGGATTGAAAATTCGTACTCGAACTTTTCACCAAAACGATACTTTTGTATTCGCAAGTATTCTTTCGTGTTTAGAATTTCTTCCGCTAGCGTAACTGTTTGTGATTTATTATTAATATTATATCGCAACAATTTAGCCAATGAAGCAGAAATTTCAGAAATGTCATCCATCTCACGCTCTAATGCCATTCCCCGTATCGTCTCTAGGGAATTAAATAAAAAATGCGGATTGATTTGTGCTTGAAGCGCTTTAAGCTCTATTTCCTTTTGTCGAAACAGCATTTCCGTTTCACGAATTTTGGAAAGATAAATTTCATTTACCAGTTCATTTAAACGGTTTACCATTTTATTGAATCCACTTGAAAGTTTTCCAATTTCGTCTTTTGTCATGACCTTTACTTGACCACTAAAGTCTCCTTCTTCCACCCGCTTCGTCATTTTTTGGAGCGACCTTATTGGCTGGATGATACTGCTGGCCAACCCAGTGCCAAAGATGGCGGCAAATAACAAGGTTAATATAACCGTAATAAAAATGGTGTTTCTAATATAAATAGAACTTTGTATGAGCTCTTTATATGGAATGGAAGTAATGACTGTCCAGCCAAGAAACCCCGAATGGCTATAGGTTAATAATTTTTTGTCCTTGCCAGTTGTGACAAAAGAGCCGCTTTCCCTGTGGAGAATGTCTTGCATGTGTTGAAGAGTCGCTTTTTTTCCTAATTTAGGAAAATTGGGATTGTAGACGTAATTCCCTTGTGAATCCACAATATACATAAATCCTGAATGGCCAATATTGACCTGGCTTGCAATTTCCTTAAATCGTTTAAAGTTTACATCCAAAACAATAAAGCCAATAGGTTTTAAGGTTTTAGGACTAAATAATCTTCTTGCAATGGATATGACATACTCCTTTTTCTCACCATCAGCGAGTGTCCGAGTAAAAATAACAGGTTCGGCTGTATCTGGCAGGATTCTTTGAAAAAGCTGCGTTTGAAATGGCTCAATGGGATGTCCACGGTTGAATCGGACATCCTGGGAGTCTACCAAACCAACTTGGTTCAAATAGACTGTAATATTGGTTATATCTGACCTGGAATAGGCTGCATTTTGCAACGCATGCTTTATATTGTCCGTCATTCCGCTTGACTCTAATTCCTCCGAGGTATTCATTTGCAGGAATTGATCAATGGTCTGGTTGTTTAAAATTTTTAATATCTCAATCTCGAAATCTCCTACATAGTACTCAATATGTGTATTTACCTGTCTTATTATTTGCCAGCTATAGGAGCGTGCTTCATTTTCAAGTACTTGTGAAGATTTCTCATAGGAAAAAAGACCAATAAAACTTATAGGTATGACAACAAGAAGTGCAGAAAAAACGAACAGCTTGCGGACTAACGACTGATCTTTCATAAGCAGCGTCCGTATTAGCCGTTCGACTGCATTTCTTTTAAATGGTTGCATGGTTCACCTTATCCTCTGTTTGGTTTCGAGATGAGAATGGAAAAAGGAAAAGACTACCCATAATTGAACTAATTACGGCATAGCCTCTTCCATTATTTATATTATCATTATTTTCTAGCTTTATCGATTGCATCCAGAATGTCGCCATAGTCAGCACGATACTTATCGATAACTGGTTTAACTTTTTTCTGCCAAGGTTTAATATCCTTTACCTTAACAATGGTTACTCCAGAATCTTTAATTTTGGCTTCTGAATCCTTCTCCATTTTATCCCATTCTTTACGTTCAGTGTCAACAGATTCTTTTGCAGCTTCCTGAATTATTTTTTTGTCCTTATCGCTCAGTTTATCCCAAACAGCTTTACTCGCCAATACAACCTCTGGCACCCTTTGGTGACCATCTAAAATTAAATTCTTGGCTACTTGATAGTGGTTCGCGGATACATAACTTGGTGCGTTGTTTTCCGCAGCATCAATTACACCTGTCTGTAGTGAACTGAATACTTCCCCATAAGCCATTGGAGTCGCATTTGCACCAAGTGCATTCATTAGATCAATATTGATTTGGTTCTGTTGTACACGGATTTTTTGACCTTTTAAGTCATCAACATTCTTAATAGGTTTAGTTGAATAAAAGCTTCGGGCACCAGAATCATAATAGGCAAGCCCTTCCATTTTAGATGACTCTAAACTTTTTAGTAATTCTTCCCCTTTATCACTCTCTAAGAACTTCCATTCGTGTTCAGCACTATCAAAGATATAAGGAAGACTGAATATACCTAAAGGCTTGCTGAATTCTGCCAATGGACCAGTACTTACACGTGTAAATTCAACTGCACCCAATTGAACCTGTTCAATAACAGATTTCTCATCTCCAAGTTGTCCATTCGCAAACACATCGATTTTAATACGGCCATTCGATTTTTTGTTAACTAGCTCAGCAAATTTCTTATCCCCTAATACTGTTGGATAGTTATCCGGGTGAGCGTCAGCTAATCGGAATGACAATGTTTTTCCCTCTGAAGCAGATTTTGATCCTCCAGATGTTTTCGCAGCATCCCCGTTTCCACCGCAAGCGGCAAGAACTAAACTTGATCCAAGTACTGCACCTATTACAACCGATAAACGTTTTGGTGATTTTTTCATAATAATCCCCTTCCCTGATTTTCATTTTTGATATATAACTTTTAAAAATGTGTTTTAGTGGCCTAATAAACGAGGCAGCCACAATGAAATTTGAGGTACGTAAGTAAATACCATCAAGGCAACAACTAGTACCAGACCAAACGGCGCCATCGCCTTCGCCCCTTTTAATATAGGGATGCCGCCTATCGCACATCCAATGAATAAAACTGTTCCAACCGGAGGAGTTAAAAGACCAATTCCCAAGTTCAGCATTAGAATGATACCGAAATGAACAGGGTCCATACCAAGTGATTGAACAACCGGAAGCAGGATTGGAGTCATGATCAGGATAAGCGGTGCCATATCCATTCCACATCCAAGAACGAGAAGCAAAACGTTAATAACTAATAGCACAATAATTGGGTTGTCTGATATACCCAATAAGGAATCTGTAACAAGTGATGGTATTCTCAAGAATGCAAGCACATAACTTAATGCATTGGAAGAAGCTATCAGAAATAAAACCATGGAAACCGTCCGGAACGTCCGGATTAGGATACCTCCCATTCTGCTGAATGGAATCTCCTTGAAGTAGAAAAAGGTGACAATGATTGCATACAATACCGCAATAGCCCCTGATTCTGATGCAGTAAACCATCCTGAAAAAATCCCGCCGAGTATAATGGCTACAGGCATAACTGAGATTATTCCTTCTTTGATCACTTTAGGGACATCTTTACGGTCAACAACTTGCGTTTGGGTGAATCCTTGGCGAATCGCTAAAATTCTGCTCGCAATCATAAGAGTAATACAGATAAGTATTCCCGGAACTACACCGGCCATAAATAACGCTGCAATAGATACTCCACCAGAAGCAAGTGAATATAAAATTAGGTTGTGGCTTGGTGGTACAACAACACCCTGAATCGCTGCAGCTGTGGTTAACCCTGTTGCAAACTCGGTGCTGTATCCTTTTTTCTTCATCATTGGAATCATAACAGATCCGATTGACGATACGTCTGCGGCAGCAGATCCAGAGATATTTCCGAACATCAGGCAGGCTAGGGTATTAACCATGGCCAAACCGCCACGGACCCGTCCAACCGCCAGCATTGCCAGGTTGATTAAGCGGACAGCCAAACCACCTTCATTCATTAATTGACCTGCCAAAATGAAAAATGGGATTGTCAGCAGTGCGAATGAATTGATTCCTTGAATCATCCGTTGGCCAATGACTTCAAGCGGGATATGTAGATATATTAAAGTAAGAACCGTGGAGCCAGCTAATGCTAGTGCAACCGGGAACCGGAAGATAAGCATGAGAGCAAAGCTTGCCACTAGAATGATAATAGCAATGGTTGATGAATCCATCTTTAGTGCCCGCCTCCTTCAATATTGTGTCGTCTCGTATCGATGCCAATTAACTGCAGGAAAGCGTAAATTATCATCATAAAACCTGTTATTGGCATAACAGCATATTCCCAGCCGTTGGATAACTTGGTAGCGGGCAGTGTAGAATCCCCCATTAAAACTGTAAAATCCCAGCCGTATTTTAGTAAATAAAATCCAAACGCCATGGTAGAAAGTAACACGATTTTATCAATTACCATATTAGCAACCGGTGGAAGTTTTGCAGTAAAGGATTCAATTGATAAATGCAGTTTTTCTCGCACACCTATGGCGATACCCATAAATGAAAACCAGCATAGTAATAAAAGAGTAACTTCCTCTGACCAAAATAAAACAAAGTTAAATAGTTTACGTGTAAAAACTTGTAGTGTAACTATAATAATCATGAGTATAAGTGAACCTATTGCTACTTTCTCAAAAAGACTATCAATCATTAAACAGATACGTTTAAGCCCTTTCATAATTGTCCTCCCCTCTTTTCCTTTAATATCAAAACCTTTCCTTTTCAACATTGAAAGTGCTTTCATAACTTAATTGTAAAGGTTTTCATTCCTATATAAAACCTTGCTAGTTTTAGTTTTTTTTGTATTATTTTTAGGTAGTTATATAAAAATTCTAAAAATCGACAACTTTCACTCTATTTTTTTGTTTCACCTATTTTTCTAAGACTTTATTAAGGATGATTTTTTATATTCGCTAATCTAATTTGCTCGTTTCAGACGGATCCAGAATCCAGTCAAATTTCCGGCCTAGTTCCCCGAGGCCACTTTAGTCCTGACATTTAACATGTTTGAATAACTAAAAAAGAACGAAATAAGCTTCCGTTCTTCCCTACTTTAATCCAAATTTAAACACCTGAATAAGCCATAAAACCACCATCAACCGGAACTGTGATACCAGTAACAAATCCGGAGGCGCTATCATCCGCCAGCCAGAGAAGAGTGCCAAGGATATCTTCCGGCTCTCCAAACCTCCTCATAGGGGTATGAGAGATAATTTTATTTGATCTTTCAGTTAAAGAACCATCTTCATTTGTCAACAACTTGCGATTTTGCTCGGTTAAGAAAAATCCGGGGGCAATTGCATTTACCCTTATTCCCACCTCAGCCATATGAACCGCGAGCCACTGGGTCAAGTTGTCAATCCCAGCTTTCGCTGCACTATATGCCGGAACCTTGGTCATTGGGCTTGGTGCACTCATCGAAGACATATTAATTATAACAGCACCCTTTTGGTTCACCATTTTCTTAGAGAACACCTGAGTTGGAATGAGTGTTCCAAGTATATTTAAGTTAAACACAAAACCAAATCCTTCAGGCGTTAAATCAAAAAAGGTTTTGAGGTCTTTATTTTCCAAATCCTCAAATTTTAATGTTTCGTTCGTTGTTATTCCGTCAGGATGGTTTCCACCTGCACCGTTGATAAGGATGTCACAGGACCCCCACTTTTCAACAATTAATTCCTCCGATTTCCTGACCTCTTCAACATTTAATACATTACATGAAAGAGCAATCGCCTCTCCGCCGGCAGCTATAATTTCTGCTGCAACCATCTCACCTTTTTCAGCATTCCTATTAAGGATAGCAACTTTTACGCCTTGTCTTCCTAACTCTTTTGCCATGGCACTGCAAAGAACACCGCTGCCACCAGTAATAACAGCTACCTTTCCTTGCAGATTTTTATGTATACTTAGCATCGCAATTCCTCCTGCTTCATTCTCTGTAAGGAATCCCAAATCCCCCAAAGGTACATAATCCCCAACGCCCTGTCATATAGTCCGTAACCCGGCCTGCATTCTTCATCAAAGATATGTCTTCCGTGGTCTGGTCTGGCATATCCCGTAAATCCTTTGCTATGGTAAGCCTTAACGATACCGTAAATATCCACGCTGCCATCACAGGTTCGATGGGAGGTTTCGATAAAATCCCCATTTTCATATGTTTTTACATTACGGATATGGGCAAAAGGAATACGGTCGGCAAATTCTTCAATCATTTCAACAATATTGTTATTAGGATTAGCTCCTAAAGAACCGCTGCAAAGCGTCACTCCGTTATAAGGACTATCAACGAGGTTCAATAATCTCCGGATGTTCTCTTTATTTGTGATAATTCTTGGCAGCCCAAAAATTGGCCATGGCGGATCGTCCGGATGAATGCCCATTTTTATATCATTTTCCTCAGCAACAGGAATGATTTTCTCTAAGAAATACTGCAGATTTTCCCACAAATTTTCCGTTGAAACGTTCTTATAAGCTTCAAACAGCTGCGAAAGATACTTCAGACGCTCAGGTTCCCATCCAGGCATCGAAAATGCAGGATTCCCAGCAATTTTTTCTACTAGTTCCATAGGATCCATTTGCTCTATTTTCGCTTTTTCAAAAAACAGTGCTGTAGATCCATCTTCCATTTCCTTAAATAGTTCAGTCCTAGTCCAATCAAATACAGGCATAAAATTATAACAAATAACCTTAACACCCACTTTTGCAAGTTTTTCAATCGTCCGTTTATAATTTTCAATGAAAATATCTCTAGTAGGAAGCCCTAATTTAATATCTTCATGAACATTAACACTCTCTACAACTTCGATATTCAAACCGCATTGATCGGCTTGTTCTTTCACTTCCAAAATTCTTTCCATTGGCCATTCTTCACCTGCTGCTAAATCATGAAGAGACCACACCACGCCTTCTACTCCCGGAATTTGCCTGATATGACGAAGGGGAATGCGGTCATTCCCGTCTCCATACCATCTGAATACCATTTTCATATCTTTGTCCCCCTATCAATATAAGAGAGTTATTGCTATTCTCTATTAAACTTTTTTCTTCATATGACAATAGTAATCTAGTAAACAAAATCCTCTCTTTGCGGCGTAAAGACATCGAGGATTATTGAATCGTCTTCTAGTGCTTTAACTCCATGATTTATACTGGAAGGGATATAGATACTATCTCCCTTTCTGACGATTTGAATATCACCATCTAAATTAAATTCAAAACTGCCCTGAACAATATAGCTGATTTGTTCGTGGGGATGTGAATGTATGGCACCTACTGCGTTTTTTTCAAATGTAACTTCTGTCATCATAAGACTGCCGCCTCGACTCAAAAGTTTACGTTCGGCTCCTTCTCCTGCCTCTGCTGGTTTCACCAGATTACCTTGAATAAACATATGATACTGACACTCCTTTCTCTTCATTGAATGTAAGATTAATTAATTTTTTAACTCTATAATCAAACTGAATTTTATATTTCATTCATTTCACAGGATGCAATGATTTCACATTTTATTATTGCTTCATCGAAATCAGTAGCTTTGCCGGTAACTCTTGCAGATGCGTAAAATTCACGGCCCAATTCCCAGGCTTTTGATTTTAATTGCTCATTTTTAGAGTCCTTTTCAAGCTGCTCCAAAACAGCATAGTACTGAGTTTTATTTTTAGATATGACTGATTTTTTCATGAATAAATGGGGGCCAAAAACAATAAAAGCAGCTATAAAGGGTGTAGCAAAGTATAATAAGAAAGCCAAAAATAATCCTCCTTTTTCCTTAACATCCGGATTATTATTCTTTCCAACTGTTATTTTCCCAAACAGCCAAGCTAGGAAGGAAAACCACAAAATGCGGCAGAGGAAAGCAGGCAGGCTTCTTATTGATCTGCTTTACGCCTAAATCTCAATTTATTAGCTGGCATGTGATAAGCAAGACGTACTAATTTCTAAAATTGAAACTCTTAAAAAGTTGTTACACCTAAATATAAAAAGTCTTCCGGTAAAGGCTTCTAAAAGCTTTCCGGACAGACCCTTGATTTTGCCTTTTCATGCAAACACGTTTTGCCCCATTATCTCGCCAGCCAGCCGCCGTCAATGGCCAGAATATGCCCGATCATGTAGTTAGATGCATCACTTGCCAGGAACACTACCGCTCCCATTAGGTCAGCAGTCTCTCCCCATCGGGCAGCCGGAATCCGGGAAAGGATTTCTGCATTGCGTTTTTCATCTGAACGGATAGGTGCGGTATTATCTGTTGCAATATATCCCGGTGCAATAGCGTTTATTTGGATATTGTATTCAGCCAGCTCGTTTGCAAAAGCTTTCGTAAGACCAGCAACAGCATGCTTGCTTGCTGTATATGGAGGCACGAATTTCCCGCCCTGAAAGGACAGCATGGAGGCAATGTTAATGATTTTTCCGGATTTTTGTTCGACCATTACTTTTGCTGTTTCCTGGCTTAGGAGATAGACAGAATTGATGTTCACTTCCATGACATCATCCCAGTCCTGCTCCCTGTACTCGGTAATAGGTGCTCGGCGAATCGTCCCCGCATTATTGACAAGAATATCAATCCTTCCATATACCTTTTGGCATTCCGCCGCAACCTGTTTCACTTTATGCCTGTCACTTAGGTCGGCCTGAAAAAACACAGCGCGCCTTCCTGTTTCTTCAATTAAATTCTTCGTTTCCTGCCAGTCCTCACTTCGTGAAACAACAAACAGGTCAGCCCCGGCTTTTGCAAGTGCAACGGCATAAGCCTGACCCAGGCCCCGGTTCCCTCCCGTAACAATGGCCACTTTTCCTTTCAGATTAAAGAAATCTAGCGAGAATGATGTTAGTCCATTACTCATTTCATTACCTCCATTCAGCATATTTCCAATAGGTCCAGCAGCCTTAATTGATTATCGCAATTCTTCCATTTTCACATGGTCCATGTCGCTGTAAGTTATGTTTTCTCCGCACATGCCCCAGATAAAGGTGTAATTGCTTGTTGCTGTACCAGTATGAATGGACCAGCTTGGGGAGATGGCTGCCTGCTCGTTTTTCATAACTAAATGCCTTGTTTCGTCAGGCCTTCCCATAAAGTGGAATACACGTGTATCCGGTTCCATATCGAAATAGAGGTAAACCTCCATGCGGCGTTCATGAGTATGGCATGGCATGGTGTTCCATACACTCCCTGGGGAAAGCATTGTAAGTCCCATTTGGAGCTGCGAACTCTCACACACATTAGGATGGACATACTGATAAATTTTGCGCTCATTCAAGGTCCCTGGCTCGCCAGTTTCTAAAGGTGTAATCTTGTTGATATCGATTTTTACTGTTGGATAAGAATGGTGTGAAGGAGTAGAGTTGATATAGAATTTGGCAGGATTATTACTATCCTTCGAACGGAATCTTACATCCCTTATGCCTTTTCCTACGTATAAACCATCCCTGCCTTGCATGTCATATTCAGTTCCATCGAGGATTACCATTCCTTCGCCGCCGATATTGATAATTCCAAGCTCCCGGCGCTCAAGGAAGTATTCAACTCCTAATTCCTTGTCGAGTTTTATTGTTAGCTCTTTTTCCGCAGGAGTAACGCCGCCAAAAATCATACGATCATTATGTGTATAGGTTAAATGGATCCTTCCGGCCTCAAATAGGGTATCAACAAGAAATTCTCTTCTTAAATCATCCGTAGTATATCTTTTCATATCCTCAGGGTGGATTGCATAACGTGTTTCCATTCACATTTCTCCTTTGTACTGAAAAATTTTTTAACGAACTATTTTGCCTGATTCGGTATTGATAAAGCCGGCCACCTCATCTTTTGAAAAAACATTGCAATCGCCATGAACTGTATGCTTTAAAGCAGAAGCGGCGGTTGCAAAAGAAATGGTTTGCTCTGGCTCCCATCCTTCTAGAATCCCAGTCAAAATACCTGCAGCGAATGCATCCCCGCCGCCGACACGGTCGACAATCGGTTCAATTTGGTGGACCTTTGACTGGTATAGCTCGCCATTTGCAAAAAGATTGCCCTGCAGGTCGTTACTTGAAGCTGATTTCACACTGCGAAATGTCGAGCTGATATACTGGATATTCGGATATTCTTGCGAGAACTTTTTATAAAAGTACTTCAGTTCTTCTGTCTGTGAAAGCGGCTGATTTGGTGAAGCCATGCCGAGCAGATGAATGGCATCCAATTTTCCAAATGAGCAAATGTCGATGTATGGAAGCAGCGGCAGGATTGCCTGGCCAGCCTCATACTGGCTCCATAGCTTGGCACGATAGTTAAAGTCAAAGCTGGTTTTGACACCATACTCCTTCGCTTTTTTTAGTACGGAAAGAACAAGCTCCCTCAGCTCTGAGGATAGGGCCAAAGTGATTCCTGATACGTGAAGCAATGAAGCATCCTTTAATACTTCTTCCAACCTGATTTCCTCTGCGTTCATTTGCGAAAAGCTAGAGTACTTCCTGTCATATATAACCTGCGGGCTTCTTTCTCCTATGCCCGTTTCAAGATAATACGTACCAAGGCGCTCCCCGCCCTTTAACAGAAAATCTGTATGCACACCATTTGACCTTAAATGCCTTTCGACTGCTGTTCCTAAATGGTTCTCAGGCACCTTACTGACAAAATAAGAATCGAAACCGAAGTGAGAGAGGGAAACAGCGACGTTTGCCTCTGCTCCTCCATAATTTACCGTTAACTCATCTGCTTGGGCCAGTCTTTCTCCCGAAGCTGTCGAAAAACGAAGCATGATTTCCCCTAGAGTGACAACCTTTTTCATTACAATCCCTCTCTTGCTTCCTGAACTTTTTCAACATATTGCCTTGCTATTTCGGTTATTTTTTCAAATTGACCGGTTTTGGCTGGAGCGACAAGATTTCCTCCTACTCCAACAGCTACGCAGCCATTTTTAATCCACTGCGCGGTATTCTCTAGGCTGACTCCGCCGGTAGGCATAATATTTACCTGAGGAAGCGGGGCTTTTACCGCTTTTACAAACTCTGGCCCAAACGCGTTCCCTGGGAACAGTTTTAAGATATCTACACCATATTCGAGTGCGGTTTTCATTTCAGTAATTGTCATACACCCAGGCATATATGGAACCTGGTATAAATTGCAAAGCTTTGCTGTGTCTTTGTCAAAAGCGGGGCTGACAATAAACTGAGCTCCTGCCAGGATCGCGATTCTAGCAGTCGCAGCATCAAGGACAGTACCTGCCCCAATTACGACCTCGGCCTGGTCGGAATAATAGGAAGCAAGCTCCCGGATAACCCCTTCTGCCCCCGCAATTGTGAAGGTTACTTCAATCCCCATAATGCCGCCTTTTACACAGGCATCCGAAATCTTAACTGCTTCTTCCTTTGAGTCAGCTCTGACAACAGCTACTACTCCACAATCTGATAGTCTGGTTAATACCTTTAATTTTTTCATGTTTGCCTCCTTTGGCTGGCATTTCATATATTTAATAGAGTTAAAGAGTTACCCCGCTTTTAAAAATTGAGATTTCTCTAAAGTCATTTTTTTCATTGTTAACAAATTCGCCGCTTGCTACCTTAATGATATAATCAATAAAATCTTGTGTTACCTGCGTTTCTGATACCCCATCTTCAAGGAGAATTCCTGCATTGAAATCAATCCAATGCGGCTTTGCCTCATAAATTTGGGTGTTGGTTGAGATCTTCATAGTTGGAACAAAGGTTCCAAATGGCGTTCCACGACCTGTTGTAAAGAGAACCATCTGGCAGCCTGCAGCACCAAGTGCCGTCGATGCAATCAGGTCATTCCCAGGAGCGCTTAGAAGGTTAAGGCCATTCGCCTTTAAAACCTCGCCATATTTTAAAACATCAACAACAGTGGAAGTTCCCGCCTTCTGCGTACACCCGAGCGACTTATCCTCCAAGGTCGTGATTCCCCCTGCCTTGTTGCCTGGTGAGGGATTTTCATAGACTGGCTGCTCATGCTGAAGGAAATAGTCTTTAAAGTCATTGATTAAATCGACAACTTTATGAAAAACCTCTTCGTTTGCAGCGCGTTCCATTAAAATGGTTTCAGCACCGAACATTTCAGGAACCTCTGTTAATACTGTTGTCCCTCCCTGGGCAATCAGGTAATCGGAAAATCTTCCCAGCAGAGGATTGGCTGTAATTCCTGAGAATCCGTCGGAGCCGCCGCACTTTAAACCAATCTTAAGCTCTGACAGCGGGATGTCTTCCCTTTTGTCATTTTTAGCATTTTCATAGATTTCCATGACCAGCTTGAAGCCTTCCTCAATTTCATCCGAAACCGCCTGTGACACGAGGAATTTGACTCTTCGTTCATCCACTTTTCCAAGTGCTTTTTGGAACGCAGGCAATTCGTTATTTTCACAGCCGAGTCCGAGAACGAGCACTCCTCCGGAATTCGGATGATTTACGGCATTCAGCAGAATCTGCTTCGTGTTTTCATGGTCATCTCCCAGCTGAGAACAGCCGTAGCTATGCTTCAAAACTAGTACATTATCAAACGGGGCAATGTCCCCTACGTGCTTCTCAAATCGTTTTATGATTTTTTCTGCTATTCCGTTTACACATCCAACAGTTGGCACAATCCAAAGTTCATTACGGATTCCGACACGTCCATTTTTCCTTTTGAAGCCCTTAAAGGTTCTATTTTCATTCTCATAACGAATCTCTGTATTAACAGGATTATAATGGTATTCCTCGGTCCCGGATAAATTTGTTTTGGCGTTGTGGGTATGGACGATTTCACCCGCTGCGATTGGGTTTATTGCGTGACCGATTGGATATCCATACTTAACAATATCCTCATGTTCCTTGATCTCTTTTAAGGCAATTTTATGTCCTCGATATATATCCTCTTTCAACTGAACAATGATTCCGTTTACATTTAATTGTGTGTCTTTTTTTAAATCCTTCAACGCAAGGACAATGTTATCTTTTTCATTGATTTGGAGAAAATCCTTCATTTAAACCCCTCCTGAAAAATAGCCGTATCCATTAGTTCTTTTAGGGCCAGGGCGATTCCATTTTTATGAATACTTTGGAGGTTTTCAGAAACCCCCTCCGAAAGATTCGGAACCTCTGCAAGATCCATTCCCCATAGTGTCTGTTCACTAAGAACCTTTTTGGACAATTCACCGAAATCAGATTCACTGTTGTCAAATTGCTCCCAAAATGTCTTAAAGTATTCCAATACCTCCGGGCTGTCCTGAAGGGCAATATCCTCCTGGCCACGTTTGCCACGATAAAAATAAATCAAAGAGCTTAGGGCAAAAACCATCCGTTTTGGAAGGGCATTATATTTATTCACATAATCCAAGAGTGCAGGAAGATTTCTTGCCTGGAACTTCGATATGGAATTTAGAGAAATACTCATCAAATAGTGTTTGATATATGGGTTCGCAAATCTGCTAAGCACTTCGTTAGCATAAGTTGTAAGTTCTTCCTTTGGACCTTCCAATGTAGGGATAATTTCATCCGAAATGAGGCCTCTGATAAATTGACCAACCTCCGGATCATTTACAGCTTCTTCAACTGTGTCGAGTCCATATAGGTAGCCCACTGCAGTCATTGCAGTATGGGCGCCATTTAAAATTCTGACCTTTCTTGTACGGAAAGGAGCCAAATCATCTACAATCAGAGTGTTCAGACCCGTTTCTGACACAGGAAGCTCCTTTTTTAGCCATTCGGGGCCTTGAATGGCCCAAAGGTGGTATTGTTCTCCCACGACCAACAAATCGTCTTTATACCCGAGTTCAGCCGTTTTTTCATCCATTGTATCTTCCGGAAATCCGGGAACAATCCGGTCCACCAGGCTGGAGCAAAAAGTATTGGCATTTTCGACCCAGTCCGTAAATCCCTGTCCGAGGTCCCATTCCTTTGCATATTGAAGAACAATTTCCTTCAGTTTTTCACCGTTGTTTTCAATGAGTTCACACGGAATGATAATGCAGCCTCTCTGTTCGTCACCGCTAAAAGCCTGAAAACGATAATAAAGAAATGCTGTCAGCTTTCCCGGAAAACTTTTCTGCGGACGATCTTCCAATTTATCTTCAGGATTAAAAGCAATTCCTGCTTCTGTCGTGTTGCTGACAATAAAGCGCAGTTCTTCCTTGCCAGCCAATTCGATATAATCCTGATAGTCCGTCTGTAAATTAATCCCCCTGCTGATGGAGTTGATGACCCTATGTTCATTCACTGGTTTCCCATCTTTAATCCCCTGAAGGTAAAGGGTGAAAAGTCCATCCTGGCGGTTGACCCTTTCAATCTTCTCAGATCCCCTCGGCTGAACAACGACAACACTTCCGTTAAAATCGGTTTTTTCATTTAGTACCTGAACCTGCCAGTCCACGAATCCCCTTAAAAAGTTGCCTTCTCCGAATTGAAGGATCCTTTCAGGGTAATGACGAAAATCTGGGCAGATCTCTTTATTTAATAATTTCATAATCAACTTCTCCCTTCGCCATTCATTTGTGCACACGTTAACATTTTTCTGCAGAAACCCACGAAGGATTTCATGACATCTAGATTTTTTTAACGGAGTCCCTTATAACAAGTTCTGTTTTTGCAAAAATCTTTTCTGCTTCCTGATGTTTCCCGAGCACAAGAGAAAGAATTTTTTTTGCCCCATAAATGCTAATTTCTTCAACAGGCCTCTTGACAGTTGTCAATCTTGGAGATGTGTACTGTGTAAAGCCTATATCGTCAAAACCAGCAACAGATATGTCCTCAGGAACCTTTAACCCTTTTCCGAATATCGCTTTCATGGCACCGATGGCCATATCATCATTCGAACAGAAAACAGCAGTAGGAGGTTTATCTAGTTCCAGAAGCTTCTCCATGGCAAGATAACCGCTTTCCACATCATAGTTTCCTTGTACGGAATAAGAACCTTTTATCGGAATATCCCGCTCAACTAATGCCTTAATATAGCCCTCTTTACGTTTCTGGGATGACTTAAAGCTTGGCGTCCCTTCAATGATCGCTATATCCCGGTGTCCGCAGTCAAGCAGATAATCCACTGCCTTCCGGGCACCGTCTTCATCGTTGCTCAAAATATTAATAACCTGTTCTTCTTCTACTTCCCGGTTAAGAACGACAAGCGGGATTTCCTTTTGCAGAACATGATAAATGAATTGATTATCCTGTACACTTTGGCTCATTAAAATGATGCCGTCGAATCTTTGGCGATTAATACTAGAAAAATCCTTATAATCATCAATCCCGCGGATGAAAAGATTATAATCCTGACTAATCACGCTGTTAACACCTTTTATCGTATCTGCAAGAAAGCTTGAGGATGTCCCCTCACTTATGCTCGTTAAGAACAAACCTATTGTATGCGACTTTTGCATAACAAGGCTTTTTGCATTTACATTTGGTGTATAGTTCAGCTGTTCGGCAAGCTCAAGGATTTTCCTTTTAGTTGGCTCTTTAATCAAAGGGCTGTTATTAAGAGCCCTTGATACAGTTGTATGTGATACATTAGCCATTTTAGCTATATCTTTTATCGTAACCATCATTTGATCTTCCTTTTTCGCTGCATATTATATGGATTCATTATATCGTAAATCCTGCAGCTCTCCACTTGAAAATGGCTTACTTTGCTGAAAGCTGGCCAGAAGTCTCAGGGATTTCAAAGCCGAAATATTCCTTGGCATTGTAATAGGATATACCCTGGACAATTTTGCCGAGCAACTCCATATCTTCAGGAACTTCACCGTTCTCGACCCACTCCCCAATCAGGTTGCAGACAATCCGGCGGAAATATTCATGCCTTGTATAAGAAAGAAAGCTTCTTGAGTCAGTCAGCATCCCGATGAACTGGCTAAATAGACCAACATTTGACAGGGCCTTCAATTGATCTAACATTCCTTCCTTTGTATCATTGAACCACCATGCCGTACCAAATTGGATCTTGCCGGGAGTTTTTCCGTCCTGGAAACTGTTGATGATGCTGGCAATAGTAAAATTATCCCCTGGATTTAATGAATAAAGAATGGTCTTTGGCAGCCTGTCTGCCTGGTCAAGTGCATCGAGAATCCGTACAAGAGGCTTGGCAATCTGATCATCATTCATAGAGTCATATCCTGTGTCAGGGCCCAATTGCTTAAACATTTTAGTATTATTATTCCTGTGAGCATTAATATGGAATTGCATCGCCCAGCCAAGTTCACCATAGAGCTTTCCTAAGTGAATGAGGGTATAGGTCTTAAATTTCTTTTCGTCCTCAAGGGAAACATTTACACCGGTTAAGCGTGCTGCAAAAATCTCAGAGACTTCCTCCAGGGATGCTTCCTCGTACACCATGGAGTCCAAAGCATGGTCAGACACCCTGCCATCGTTTTCGTGGAAAAAGCGGACCCTGCTCTCAAGAGCCGATAAATATTCGTTATAACTTTTAATGGTTAGATCGGAAGCTTTCTCCAGCTTACCAACCCAGGCAAGAAAGCCCTCACGGTTTATTTCGAGCCCTTTGTCCGGACGGAATCCAGGAACGACACTAACAGGGAAATCCTTTTCTTGTTTTAACAATTGATGATATTCCAAGCTGTCTACTGGATCATCAGTCGTACAAATCACCTTTACATTGGATTTAACGATTAATTCCCTGACTCGGAAGTCATCGCCATTTAGCTGCGCGTTAACCTTCTCCCAAATTTGCGGAGCACTTTCCTCATTGAGAATGTCATAAATCCCAAAAAAGCGCTGAAGCTCCAAATGTGTCCAGTTGTACAGAGGGTTGCCGATAGTCATTGGCACTGTCCTTGCCCAAGCCATAAATTTCTCATAATCGCTTGCTCCGCCGGTTACATAATCCTCCGTTATTCCATTCGCCCTCATAGCTCTCCATTTATAATGGTCACCATAAAGCCAGGTATCGGTTATATTTTTAAATTTTTTATTTTCATAGATTTCCTTTGGACTCAAATGGCAATGGTAATCAATGATCGGCATATCCTTTGCATATTCGTGATACAAACTGACAGCGGTTTCATTTTTCAATAAAAAATTATTACCCATAAAAGCAACCATGTTTTACACCATCCTATTATATAATTTGTGAACGTTAACAATGTTCTTGTTTTTAGTCTAACAAATCAGAATTTGATTGTAAACAAAAATGTTAACGTTAACATTTTTCTGCTTGTTGAATAGAGGCTGGCTTTTGTAGAACAAACCTAGTATTGTAGATTGGCACTTCATTTTTGTAGAACCGGCTCTCTCTTTTGTAGATTAAAGCTTTCTTTTTGTAGATTAGGGTTTGGTTTTTGTAGATCAAATCTAGTAATGTAGATTGGTCCTTTGTTTTTGTAGAATCACTTCCCTCTTGTGTAGATTAGCCCTTACTTTTTGCAGCTTGTAAAACTCGAATTGTGATTAAAACAAAAAAAACGTATTCAGAAACGGGAAACCGTCCTGAACACGTGTTTTTTTATATGAACCTATTAATTACTGAATAATTTTAAGATTTTCATATATGCTGCCTGGCTGGAACATTTCACCATCGTTTATGTTTACATTTTCCATCGTAATGTTCTTTACGTATTGGAAATACAGAGCTTTATTAGCATGAACTGTGACGTTTTTCATTACTAGGCCATCAACCGGACTTTCTTCAAGGCCTTGGAAGAAGGAAGCTTCTTGGGCTCCTTCACAATTGATATTCTCAATTGTGATATTTTTGATAGAAGGTGTTGTTTCATCAATTATCCCTGTGTAAGGAAGCGGAACTCCATTAGATGTATAGTTAGAGTTAATATTGAATGCATCGCCAGCAATATCTTTCATTATGATATTGTCAAATGTAAGATTTTCAATGGTGCCGCCACGTCCGCGGAGGGTTTTCATACGAATACCAATATCGGTTCCGTCAAAGATGTCATCTCTTGCTACAACGTTTCTTACGTCACCGGACATTTCACTGCCGATTGTAACGCCGCCATGTCCGTGTCTCATAATATTGTTTCTGATTTCGATGTTTTGGCTTGGTTTTCCAATTTGGCGGCCTTCAGCATCTTTACCAGATTTAATCGCGATAGCGTCATCACCAACATCAAATGTAGAACCAAAAATCTTTAAACCATCAACAGAATCAGGATCAACTCCATCAGTGTTTGGTGCATCAACGGGGATAGCGGGGTTTTTAACGTTTACACTATCAATGACTACATCATTACTGTATAAAGGCTGAATTGTCCAGGATGGTGAATTCGTAATCTTTAGGCCCTGAAGGAGAACATTCTCAGAATTCATGAATTGAACTAATCTAGGCCGAGCAATTTGTGAAGCTGGATTGGTTGCTTTCGGATTATCCCACCATAGTCCCATGTTAAAGTATACAGTTGAAGTACCACTTGTATCAGGATCATATTTTCCATTGTTATAGTCATATGTTCCTGCTAGGTTTACCTTTTTATAAGGAAAACCAAATTCATCGGTTCCGTTTGCTTTCTCAGCTTTAATTGGGCCCGCATTTCCATCAACCGTTCCTTCACCAATGACTTTAAGATTTTTAACACCTTGGGATTGAATCAAGCTTTGATAAGAGTTGAATGTAGTTCCTTCCCAACGGTCTTGGATAACTGGATAGTCAGCTTTGTCGCGACTTCCAAGGAGGGTTGCATCCTTTTGAATTTCGAATGTCATATTGCTTTTTAAACTTAAAGGAGCGGAATAATATGTACCTGCAGGAAGTACTACAAGACTGTTTGCACTAGCAGCTGCCGCATCAATGGCTGCTTGAATGGCGGCGGTATCTTTTGTAACACCATCACCTTTTGCTCCAAAATCTTTAACATTAAATACTTTACCTAATACATCCGTTCTAACATTTACATGCGCGCTCTCGTTAGAATGATTTCCTGCAGCATCTTTAGCCACAACCTTGAAACTATACATTGTATTTGGTTTCAAGTCTTTTATGGTAAAGTTTGTCATAGCCATTCCATATTCATTTGGTGTTGAGCTTCCGACTAACTTACCATCCGCAAAGATATCATAGGATGCTATTCCATTGTTATCAGTAGACTTATCCCAGATAAGGCTTATAGATTTATATGTTGATGCATAGGCATTTAGATGAATAGGAGCCGTTGGGGCCTTTTTATCGACCGACACTTGTTGTGAAGAAGCTGCTGCTGTGGACGTGGATCCATATGGCAGGAATGTAGAGCAACCCAGAGCAAGACTTAGTGCTGCTATTGAATAAACTTTCTTCTTTAATTTCATAAAACGCCCTCCTAATTTTATGTTACTTAATTTTGTGCAATTTTCGTTCGGAATATATTACTCTATCACCATCCTCACTCAAAAATGTTAACGTTAACATTTTTAGGGTCAGCTTAAATTGGTAGTCCAGTAAAATATTAATATTTTAAAACTTTTTAACCAACCAGTTATGAAAACGTTAACATTTTACCTTTCTTTATTTTATCCTATATTTTTTAAACTTCAATTAAAAAGTTAGATAATTTAGAAAAATGGGACTTTACTACTAAAACCGCTCCGCTAATATAGATGCTATTTAAAAATTTTTCACAACGACTGCTAATTTCCGCTCACGGCGCTCACTTTTCACCCCAATCTACAAAATCAAAAAATCACCAAATTGCTTTAATACAACCTTAAAAACAAAAAATGACGTATGCCAATTCATACGTCATTTCTAGTATCGTTTATTGAGTAAGCATAGATTAAATGCTAATAAACCTGCAGCCTTATCAAATATAATCTATACTCAAATCATATCCAAAGGAACTTTTTTTGACGGCATCGGAAATACCTGATCAAGTCTATTCAGATCCTCTTCTGTTAATTCAATCGTTGCCGCTTCCGCATTAGCGAGCACATGTGCTTCTTGAACCGCTTTTGGAATAGCAATACAATTGCTTGAACGGATTGTCCAGGCAAGAGCGATTTGTAGAGGCTGTACATTGTATTTTTCTGCAATTTGTTTAATGGTTGGATCGGTGAGCAGCTGTTTTTAACGATCCTCCCTGAGCTAGAGGGCTGTAAGCCATAATTGGCATTTTATTCTCTTGCTGCCATGGCAAAAGATCATAGTCAATCCCCCTCGAACCCAGATGGTAAAGGACTTGATTTGTCACACAGTTTTTTCCGTTAGGAGTATTCCTTAACTCTTCCATATCAGCGGTATCAAAATTGGAAACTCCCCACCTTACTATTTTTCCATCCTTCCGCAGTTTTTCCATGCCTTCAATCGTTTCTGCTAGTGGAACACGGCCTCTCCAGTGCAAAAGATATAGATCTAAATGGTCGGTTCCCAATCGTTTTAAACTGTTTTCACACGCTTTTTCAATCATATCTAAACCCGCATTATGAGGATATACTTTCGATACTAAAAAAACTTCATCTCTGCGTCCTTTAATTGCCTCACCTACAACTAGTTCAGCCCCGCCATCTGCATACATTTCCGCCGTATCTATAAGAGTCATGCCTAAATCTATTCCGAGCTGTAAAGCTTTGATTTCCATTTCTTTCAGCTGAGGTTTCTCTCCCATGTTCCAGGTTCCTTGTCCTATACAAGGCACAGAAGTTCCATCATGAAATGTTACAACACGGTTTTTAATGGCCGTTTTTATGTTTGCTAATTTCTTTTCGTCCTGCAAACTCATTCATAATCAACCCTTTCTAATTTGTGTAATGGGTATTACGAATTTTGCTCAAACATGGTGCTGGTTACAGATTTTTAATAAGGTGGCCATACCCTCTCCCTATAACCACCTTTTTTTAATAGGAAACTAAATCTTCATTTAAACCAAATGGGCTCCTCCATCAATTACAACGACTGTTCCTGTTGTAACTCCATTTTTTGCTAAGTAAACATAGGATTCTGCTACGTCCTGAGGCTGGGCAATGCGCCCAACCGGAAGCTTCTGTGCGATACCGCTGAACATTTGCTCGCGCTGTTCTTCCGGCATTCCGGCGTAAACGGGAGTATCAACGATTCCTGGTGAAACTACATTTACCCTGATAGGAGCCAGGTCTATCGCAAGTCCCCGGGCCAATCCATCAATTGCTGAGTTTATCGCGGCCAAAGTAGTCGCACCCATAGATGGGCGGATACCATATACACCAGAGGTTAACGTGATAGAGCTCTCATCTTTTAAATACGGTAGTGCAGCACGGACGGATATATATTGTCCCCAAAACTTACTGTCAAAAGCTTCCTTTGCACTGGCTACCGCTAATTCGCTAAAGTGACCCATAGCACCTTCTCCTGCTGTTACCACAAGATGATCAAATGCACCCACTTTTCCGAAAAACTCCGACAGCTTTTCCTCACTGCGAAAATCGATTTCATATCCTTCTACAGTTCCCCCAAGCACTTGTTTTGCCTCGGATAGCTTTGAAGCAGAACGGCTGGCAATAACCACTTGAGCTGATTCATCAAGAAATGCTTTGGCAACAGCCAATCCAATACCAGAAGTACCTCCTAAAACAACCACGCGTTTTCCTTTTAACGTCATAATAAAGCCCTCCATTCATTAGTTAGCCATTTGGCTATAATTTAGTTATTTTTCCTAAAATATAGAATCGTTATGTATGGTCGTCTTGCTGTCCCTGCTTTGTTTAGCACATATTACCGCTGATTATAAAAATTAACACGTAAACTGCTTTCAAATTCAAAATACTTTACCATAAGAAAGCGCCCCTGTACGGAGCTTTAATGAAATGGATTTTATTTTAATCTTCTAATAGGCTCACCCGATAGAAAAGCCTTTATATCTTCTAAAGCATGCTGATAAAAAGTGGAGTAATTTCTTTGTGTTACGTACCCTAAATGCGGTGTTGTGAGAACATTGGGCAGCTCCCTTAATTCGTCGTTATACGGTAAAGGTTCGTTTTCAAACACATCGAGTCCGGCACCTGCGATCCAGTTATTGCGGAGGGCCTCATTTAAGGCCAAATTATCCACGATCGCTGCCCTGGATGTATTGATTAGATAAGCAGACGGTTTCATTCTTTTTAATTCCTCTTTACCTATTAGTCCCCTTGTCCGGTCACTAAGAACAAGATGAATGGAAACGAAGTCGCTTGTTTCTAGCAGCTCCTCCTTCGATGATGCCAAACGAACACCTAGTTCATCAGCTTGAAATTTGGACAAGTTCTGACTCCATGCCAAAACACCCATCCCAAAAGCCTGACCAACACGCGCCACCCGGCTTCCGATTTTCCCCAGCCCCAACAGACCTAGCTTTTTCCCGTAAAGGTCTCTCCCAACCGAGCTTTGCCAGGGCCCATTGTTTCGAATTGCCTGATGTTCAGGAACGATATTCCGGGCAAGGCCTAGGATTAGTGCCCAGGTCAGCTCCACAGGAGGCTCGGAATTACTGGCCGTTCCACAAACAATCACTCCCAGTTCCGATGCTGCATTCAGATCAATGGATGAATTTCTCATGCCAGTCGTAATCAGCAATTTCAATTTCGGTAAACGTTTTAGTACCTCTGCAGGAAAAGCAGTTCGTTCCCGCATAATGACTAAAATTTCATAATCCTTTATATGATTGACAAGGTCATCCTCATTATGAAAATGCTGAGTAAAAGTGTTTACCTCTACTTTGTCTGAAATGGATGACCAGTCCGCCATAGACATGGCAACATTCTGATAATCATCAAGTATCGCACAACGAAGTTTCAAAATTATTAAGCCTCCTTTTTCGCCTGACCGAACCGCCTGTGAAAATACCAAGCTACTAATAATAGGAATAACCAACGATTTTTGACCATAAGTCTCTAGTAAAACAATTTAAAAGTGAACAGTTCTCCCTTCCCTCACTGTTTCATAAGCACATTCAATCAGACTGTAAGGGAAATCGCAGCATCAATATCAAATTCATGTATGTACATGCCAGGCACCGAGTAATGCTAAATGAATCAATTCACGTCACTTCCCTAACACCTTATTTAACGCCATCTCATATACCATGCAATCATTTTTAGAAAATAAGACCATGACGACTTCTCCGAACTGCCGCTTTTTTAAAAAGTTCGTAATCTCCCTCATGGCGATAAAAGCTGCCTGTTCCACCGGGAAACGATAAACTCCCGTTGAGATGGATGGAAACGAAATACTTCTTAACCCTTGTTTTGCTGCTATCTGCAAGGAATGTTGATAGCACCTGGACAAAAGTTCTTCTTCATTATTTGTACCTCCACTCCACACAGGCCCGACTGTATGAATAACAAACTTAGCAGGAAGATGATATCCTTTCGTGATTACCGCCTCTCCGGTTGGTAAATAATTGCCGTTTAAAACCTCACTGCGAATCTGTTTGCATTCTTCAAGTAATTCACTTCCGGCCGCCCGGTGGATCGCTCCATCTACCCCGCCTCCTCCTAAAAGAGTTCCATTGGCTGCATTTACAATGGCATCCGTTGTTTGTATTGTAATATCGCCGATTATAAGCTCCAGGCTATTTCCGTCAATCTCGACCTTCATTAAATTCCCCACCCCATTCTTCTTTTTAAATACATATTACCCAAAAACATGATTATAAGCTCCTTTTACCAAGCGTAGAATGATGTACACTGAAACGGCGACTATAGAAAGAGTGAATTGGGTATATATTGGAAAGAATTGCTTTAGGCTGATGAATTCCTTATGTACAATGTAATAAGCAAATGAAATATAAATCCTGCTGGTGGACAATCTATAAACCGGGTGATTATATGGAAACGAAACTATTGCTTGAAGTCGAAAAACTTGCGTTGAAAAAGCAGAAAATCTTTCAGCAAAGCCACCTCCGCTACATTTTACGAAGTATGCTAGCCAGTATGTTTATTGGCTTTGGTGTCATTGTTGCGTTTAAAACAGGGAATTTCTTTTATTTGGTTGAATCCCCTTTTGCGTATCCAATGGCCGCCTTAACCTTTGGAGCTGCGATTATTTTAATCGCCTTTGGCGGCGGGGATTTATTTACGGGGAACACATTTTATTATACGTATGCAGCTTTGCGAAAACGAATGAAGTGGTCCCAAGTCTTTAAACTTTTGTTTTACAGTTATATTGGCAATATTCTTGGTGCAGTTCTATTTGCTCTCTTGATTTACTCTACTGGTTTATTTGAAGCACCCGCTTCGACTACCTTCTTAATGACAGTAGTCGACCATAAGCTTCATGCTCCTGTTTCACAGCTATTTTTCAGGGGAATTCTCTGTAACTGGCTTGTTTGTCTGGCTTTCTTTATCCCGATGGCCTTTAAGGAAAGCGGAGCCAAGATGTTTTCCATGATGCTGTTTGTCTTTTGCTTCTTTATTTCGGGATATGAACACAGCATTGCCAATATGTGCTCTTTTGCGATCGCACTGGTTCACCAGCACCCCGAAACCGTTTCATTTATGGCTATCCTTCGCAATCTGGTACCTGTTACGATTGGGAATCTGATTGGAGGAGAATTCATGATGGGGATTATGTACTATTACGCGAATAAACCATTCTTGTCGGAAATAGAACAGCATGAAGAGTAATAAGTTGTACTTATCCTAAAATAACCATGGTTAAAAGCTCTGATTAACAAATCAGGGTTTCTTTTAGGTTAAAGATCAGTATAAGCCTCTGGGAAGTAAGTGGATGAAAAATAACATTATAAAAAAAGCTGATCCACGCCTCAACGTAAACCAGCTTTTTTCTCTTATACTAACTCTCTATCTAAAAATGCGTAAAAGTCTACCCACTCGTCAATCACTTTGGATGTAGGCTTTCCAAGACCGTGTCCTGCTTTTGCTTCCAGACGAAGAACAATGGTTGATTCAGGATCAGCTTTTTCCAATAAAGTAGCAGCGAATTTCTTCGCATGGGCTGGTACCACTCGGTCGTCACTTTCAGCTGTCGCGATCAGCACTGGTGGATACTTTTGCCCTTCTTTAATGTTATGCAATGGTGAGTATTTATAAAGGGACGGGAACTGCTCAGGATTCTCCGCACTTCCATACTCAGAAATCCAGTACCGTCCGATCGTAAATTTATGATAACGCAGCATATCAATAACCGGCACCCGGCAAATAACCGCTCCAAAAAGGTCCGGACGCTGAACCATACACGCGGCCACGAGAAGGCCTCCGTTAGAGCCGCCCATAATGGACAGCTTGTTTTTGCTGGTATAGTTTTCTTCTATTAAATATTCACCAGCCGAAATAAAGTCATCGAATACATTTTGCTTTTTATCCAGCATTCCAGCCTTGTGCCATTCCTCGCCGTATTCGGAACCGCCACGCAGGTTAGCTACCGCATAGATTCCGCCTTTTTCAAGCCAGCGTAAAATCGCAGGATTAAAGCCAGGTGTCATGCTGATATTGAAGCCGCCGTAGCCGTATAAAATCACAGGGTTTTCTCCGTTTAGCGGAAGGTCTTTTTTCATTGTTAAAAACATAGGTACCTTTGTACCGTCTTTAGAGGAATAGAAAACCTGTTTCGTTTCGTACTGAGATGTATCTACCTTGAGTTCAGACTCAGCATACACTTCAAGCTCAGCATTTGAAAAATCGTAACGGTACACAACAGTTGGACTCAAGAAGGAAGTCATGCCGAAAAACATTTCGGTTTGGTCGTGTTTGCCGGACCAGTCAGTGAGTGAACCGATTAAGGGAATATCAATTTGTTTATCAAAACTGCCGTCTTCATTGTACAAGCGAAGCTTATTATAGGCGTTACTTAAAAAGGCGACAACAAACTGCCCATTAATAAACTTAACCGCATATATCACATCTTCTTGCTCGCCCACAATTTCCTTCCAATTCTCTCTTGAAGGACTTTCAATATCGATAGCAATGATTCGGCCACGAGGAGCATTTAGGTCTGTTTTAAAATAAAAAACTGAACCTTCATTGTGAATATAAGTATATTCAGCATCCTGCTCATCTAGTAAACGAGTAAATTCATCAGACGAATCTATTTTTTTCAAATAGAAACGATTTTGCGCAGCCGTTCCGTGGTTAACCTCAAGATAGATGTATTGATCATCATGGGTTACAAATGAGGTAAACATCAGTTCCTTGTTTTCCGGCTGTTCATAAATGAGTGTATCTTCACTTTGAGGAGTTCCTAATTTATGAAAATAGATCTTACTATAATTTCCTGACTCCTCCTCACTTACGGTTCCTGGTTCCGGAAAGCGGCTGTAAAAAAAGCCAGAATGATCCGGTGCCCATGATAGAGAAGTGAATTTCACCCACTGAATATGATCCCCTAAATCTTCGGCACTCTCTACTTCTCTTACAAAAAGCTCCTGCCAGTCGCTGCCGTTTTTAGAAGTGGCATAAGCAAGATAACGGCCATCGCCGCTAAAGGAAAAGTTCGTCATCGCAACTGTACCATCGTCGCTTATTTTATTCGGATCAATTAAAATAGAATCCTTTTCTCCATTATTCTTATAAAGAATCGCCTGGTTTTGCAAACCGTCATTTTTCTGGTAAAAAAGTTTGCCTTTTACCCTTTTTGGAACGAAAAGCTTAGGGTAATTCCATAAGTCAGTCAGTCTTTCCTTGTCTTCTTCCCTTGTTGTGGTGTCCTGGAAATAAGCCTCACACTTTTCCCCTTGCTCTTTTCCCCACTCCATCGTTTCTTCACTATTTGGTTCTTCGAGCCAGCGATACGGATCTTCAACCTTCGTTCCATGAAAATCTTCTACTATATTACTTTTCATAGTCAATTTCATTTTTTTACCCCCTTTTTTATGGATATTTCGACAAACGAAAGGAAAATCCTTTTTATAACTAGAATATTTAAAAGAAAAGATTTTGAATTATAGGAGTGTTCTTAATGGCGATAAAAAAATTATCATTATTACCAGCTGGCCGCTGCCAGGTCGATGCTGTTATTCTTGACACCAGACTAGAGTTTGGACAGCAATCTGTCAGTCTACCTATTTGGGTTTATTTAGTGGAAACAACAGATGGCCCTATTCTTATTGATACTGGAATGCCGGCTTCTTGCGTGGAAAGTCCAACAGGATTATTTGGTGGGGATGATGATGGGTCTATTGTTCCGAAAATGCAGAAAGAGGATACCATCCTCGAAGTTCTCAACCGTAAGGGCTATCAGCCTGGTGATTTAGCTTGTGTGATTAGTTCTCACCTGCATTTTGACCATGCGGGTGGCAATGAGCTATTTCCGAATACAGACATTGTGATCCAAAAAGCTGAGTTTGATGCTGCAATGACGGAACCTGGTTATTTGGATATTTGCAAACGGCCGACTCTAAATTACAAGGTAGTAGATGGAGACATGGAACTCGTTCCCGGGATTCAGCTGCTATCTACTCCAGGCCATAGTCCGGGGCACCAGTCGGTCCTGATTCAGACAAAGGAATCCGGTAATCTCCTTTTAACCATCGATGCGTCCTATACGAGAGAAAATTTTGAGAAACTCGTCCCCTTTGCGGTAAATAACCAAGACCAGGCACACTCGTCTATTTTAAAGTTAAGAGAGATTGCCTCAACGGAGAAGGCGAAAATCTTTTTTGGCCATGACATCGGGCAGGAAAAGGAATGGAAAAACCAATTAGTGATTTATTAAAAGGAAATCTCCTTGCGATCATATTCGTACCTTCTTTTTCTATCAATGAGAATTTCCCGAAATTTAACAGGACCGGTCACAGGGGACACTTACTGTCCCCCCATGACGGTTTCCCCAATATCTAAAACCTTTAATTTTTCCTTCGGCAGCTGTTCTTTTTCCCAGGCCTGATATAATCGCTCCAATGCTTCTGGGCCAGTATCGTCAGCCAATCGGTAGGCACCATAATGCATCGGCACAAATACCTCCGCATTTAGTTCTTTAAAGGCAGTGACACTGTCCTCCGGTGAAATATGCGAAACCTTCATAAACCACTCCGGCTCATACGCCCCAATTGGCATAAATACGGTATCGATTGTAAACCGATCCCCAATTTCCTTAAACGCTGAAAAGTAACCGGTATCCCCAACGAAGTACAAGGTTTCCTCAGGAGTTTGAAAGACCCAGCCGCCCCAATGGGAAGTATTAATATCGGTAAGGGTCCGTCTTGTCCAGTGCTGAGCCGGAACAAAATGAAGCTGAATCCCTTCAAATTCCGTATGATCCCACCAGTTCATTTCCTTCACACGGTCATAACCCTTTTTTCGAAAAAGTGAACCTAACCCGATAGGAACAAAATACTGAGGGTTACCCTTTAATTTTTTCAAGGTGGGGAAATCTAAATGATCGTAATGACCATGGGAAATGACGACGATATCGATCTCGGGCAGTTCAGATAACGCCATTCCTGGCTCCGTTAATCTTTTTTGAAAGCCCATCCTCTTTGCCCATACCGGGTCCGTTAAAATATTCAGCCCGTCTAATTGAATCAAAAAAGTAGAATGGCCAATCCAGGTGTAGGACGTTTTCGTACGGTTTTCCCTAACTTCTGTTATTATTTTATTGGCAGCTTGGGGAATATTTATGGTAAGGTCTTTTACCTTACTTTTTCTTTCCTTCATCCATTTCCGCATATCTTTAAATGACTTTTTGTTATCAACATTGTTTAAATTAGAATATCTCGTCTTCATGAGTTCACCTATCTCTATATATTGGAGGAAAAATGAATGGGAATTGTGACTGACTCAAAATTTCATCTATTTAAAGAAAAAATATTATCCCTACAATTGCCATTATCTGATAATGACCTTTTAAATTCAAATTTCTTGTTACAAAAGGATGATGCGAAAAAACTAGAGGTATATTACACTCCTTTTGATTACATAAATGAGAAAGCCAAGGTGGTGATAGCAGGCATTACACCTGGGCTTCACCAAATGAAAAAAGCTTATACGGCAGTGATAGAAAATCAACATTTAAGTGAAGAGGAACTCCTTCACGAGGTAAAGAAAAGTGCCAGCTTTGAGGGATCGATGCGGAAAAATCTCATTGCCATGCTGGATGAATTGGAGCTGCCGAGACATCTGGGCATTTCATCTTCAAGCGAACTTTTCGGAACAGCCAGTCACCTGGTTTATACTACCTCCATCCTGCCACATGCCGTATTCTTTAATCATCAAAACTTTAACGGCTCACGGCCCAATATTATAAAAACCGACATGCTGCTCGATTATGTAAGAAATTCTTTTATAAAGGATATCTCTAGGCTCGAAAATCCTCTCATTATTCCTTTAGGGGTGAATGTAAGCAAAGCACTCGATTACTTTTATAAAAATCAACCGATTTTAAAGGGTTTTCCCCATCCTTCAGGAAGCAATGGTCATCGGCACCGACAATTTCGGGAAAATAAAGAAGAAATGAAGAGACAGATTGACAGTTTCTTTAAAAATGATATTTAAATCCTTATTATAACTGGAATCGACACATAAGATTACGCACTTCCCTTTATAGAATTTATATAGCAAGCCGTGAGGTTGGTTTTAGGATAGGAAATCCAAGGCGTCTTGTAATTACTACAATCTGGAAAGGCTTCTTTATTGAAATATTTTACGAAGGGGCGTATTCTAGGAAAGTTGTAGTTTTTATAGAGATAGGAGATTGACTCTTTACGACTATGAGCCAGTCAATTCGAACTAAGGGAGAAAGATCGGATGAATTTAAAATGGTTTTTAATGATGGCAGGCTTAATTATTATTTGGAGTGTTTCCTGGCCCATTTATAAACTTGCATTGGCATTTACACCACCTTTGCTTTTTGCAGGGCTGAGATGTTTGCTGGGCGGAGTGCTCCTAGGTGCTGTCATTTGGAAAACACGAGCCCGCATTCAATGGCGGAAGAATTGGAAAATATATGCCGTTACCGGCACCTTAAATATTGCTTTGTTCTATGGGCTGCAAACAGAGGGGCTTAAATTAGTACCATCTGGTTTATTCTCAGTTATTGTCTATTTCCAGCCAATTTTAGTAGGCCTTCTTGCTTGGCTGTGGTTAGGAGAATCAATGACTATTCCTAAAGTATTGGGACTTATTCTAGGGTTTCTGGGAGTTATTTCTGTCAGCGCAGAAGGATTTTCCGGCCACGTTTCCATTTTAGGAATTATTTTCGGACTATTATCCGCCCTTTCCTGGGCATTAGGTACCGTTTATACCAAGAAAAATGCTCACTCAGTTGATTCGCTTTGGATGGTTGCTTTGCAGTGTTTAATTGGGGGAATTGTTCTAATGATTGCCGGACTTTCGTCTGAAAAATGGACGAGTATTGTTTGGAATGATACGTATTTATGGGGTCTATCATTTGGTACCATTCTGGGGATTGCCATATCGTGGATTCTCTACGTCCTGCTTGTGAAAACAGGGGATGCGAGCGTGGTAGCGACCTTTACATTCTTAGTTCCAATGCTTGCCGTTGTCATAGGCACCGTATTTTTGAATGAACCCTTTACGAAACTATTATTCTTAGGAATTGTACTGATTGTTGCCAGTATCTATCTCGTAAATAGGAAGAAAAAGAACCCGGCAAAACAGGCTGCAGCTGAAGGGAAAATTGGAGCTTAAAACTTCAAAATAAAAAGGATAGATGAGCAGAATAAAATGCTCTATCTATCCTTTTTTATTTTTCTACAACAATAATATCTTCTTACTGGTGCACGAAAGCCAAACGTTAGTGAAAGAATAACAGAAAGCTTTTTTTACATCTCGTCTGGTCCTAATAAAAATATTTTTATTACAATTATTTGTTTAACTCCAGCAATGATACATACTCGACGTGGATCGTCTGCAGAAACATTGATTATGTTATTAATCTTTTCTACATCAACTAAATATACTTTACAAATGATTTTGCTACCTTATCAACTTCTTTATTATGTTAAGACAAAAAAGCAGATAATAATTTTGGCGAGACTGCGAGGGAATCGAACCCACCTGACCTGGCACGCAGGTCACAAGCTGTTTTGAAGTTTGCTAGCATCTGATCTCATGACTCTCAAGTCTTGATAAGACAATTTTTCTTGCTTCATAGTGAGTTCTTGTGTGTGATTCGTATTTTTAAAAATTTTGGCACCAAGCATGGCACCTATTTAAAAGGTTTCCTTAAAGTTCTATATCTTTGCATCTTGTAACATTAATGAACTCAATTGCTAATGCTGATCCTAATAAAAAAGCCGCGTAAGTAGATGACTCTACTATAAATTAACAAGTTTTTAAGTTTATCATTGTACACGATTAACACAAGTATTAGTGAAATTTCATGTCAACGTTGAGAGCCATATCCCATTCATTACCTTTCTGCATATATAAATTTCCCCTTTTTCCAGCTTAAAATAGTATAAGATGAGCGAGATCCACCGGTTTTGGAACATAAATAATTTTGGCTTTTTTTCATGAAACCCCCTATATATGATGTATTTTACCCCCAAACCATGAACGATTTCCTCCCCTTGAATTGGTTAATCAATAATTCACTTAGAATTACCCGATGAACACTGATAGAGAATTGATTGGTCCCTGATGACTGATTATATACTCCGCCAATATAAGGCCCTGCAGCGGCCAAAACCCTTTTCGTCCTAACTGTAGTAATACTATCCTAAAGTCCCATATAAAGATTTTATGGAGGTATTTTGAAAAAGGTAAAAAGGTGGAAAAACACAACAGAATATTCTAAATTTTATAAATCTTAATTGACCTAATATCTAACTTTCAGTATAATCTGAATAATAAAACTTTATATAAAAATATTTTTCCAAGTGACTTACGAAAATTTTAGAAATTATTTGCAGCTTTACTTTTTTAGGAAAGCTGCATTTTTTACAGAGAGGAGAAGGTACAGTGAGCGGGGTACATCCAACATAAACTTTCTTATTTCTACAGGAAAATTTAATTGGCAAAGTTTAAAAGTAATCCACTATGAGGAATTTCCAAAAGTGTGTTAGGAAATCTTCCATATTAAATTAGATTTCCTATGGGACATGCTATAGTTTTTCCAGAAACTTTTTTACGAAGAAGGACGATAAAAACATTTGGAGGTTTGGACATGTTAAAAGATTGGCATTCACAGTTAGAAGAGGCGTATGGGCAAATGGTGGATTGGAGAAGACATTTGCATCAGAACCCTGAACTATCATTCCAAGAGGTTGAAACACCAAAAATGATAGCAGAAATCTTAAAAGACTATGGAATTGAAGTGCGAACAAACGTTGGAGGAAGAGGAATTGTTGGTACGATCCGTGGTGGGAAACCGGGAAAGACCATTGCCTTAAGAGCTGATTTTGATGCCCTTCCCATTCAGGATGAAAAAGAAGTTCCTTATAAATCCAAAGTACCCGGAGTGATGCATGCTTGCGGCCACGACGGCCATACTGCAACACTACTGGCTGTTGCCAAAGTATTGAGCGAAAATCGCAGTGAACTTGCAGGAAACGTAGTATTGCTTCATCAGCATGCTGAAGAGTTATCTCCCGGCGGTGCGATTGCCATGATTGAGGATGGATGCCTCGATGGTGTGGATGTAGTATTTGGAACACATTTATCATCAGGTTCACCAACAGGAACCTACCTCTATCGAAAAGGATATGCGATGGCATCTGCCGACGCTTTTGAAATAAAAATCCTGGGAAAAGGCGGACATGGCGCTTCCCCACATGAAACTGTTGATGCCGTTGCGATTGGCAGCCAAATTGTTAATCAGCTTCAGTACATAGTGAGCAGGCAGATTGATCCTCAAAAATCAGCTGTTTTAACCGTTGGCTCGTTCCATGCAGGAAATGCTAATAATGTCATTGCCGATACTGCAACCTTAACAGGAACAGTCCGAAGCTTTGATGAAACGGTAAGAGAACATATGGAACGCGAAATAAAGAATATTGTCAAGGGAATTTGCAGTGCACTGCATGCGGAATGCGAGATTATGTACAAAAAAGGATATCCTGCTGTTTATAACCACGAAGAAGAAACAGAAGTGTTTAAAACGATTATGGAGGCCTGCCACAGCGAAAGTACTCTTGTTGAAATGCCAGCCATAATGGGAAGCGAGGACTTTTCCTATTATTTAAGAGAAAGGCCTGGAATGTTCTTTTTCACCGGGTCACGCAATGAAGAATTAGGAGCTACTGCTCCCCATCACCATCCGAAGTTTGATATTGATGAAAAAGCAATGGTATACGCGGGAAAGGCATTTTTAAGCCTGGTTTACCACTATATTGTCGAAAAAGTAGAGGAAAATGCCGCACAGCCATCTATTTAATTACTAAACCGGGGGGTGATTCTTTTGTCTAGCAACCTATTAGAGGTAGAAAAGCTTCAAACCGCATTTAAAAATGATAAAGGAGAAGTGATTTCAGTCGATGAGGTAACTTTTTATTTAAAACCGGGAGAAACAATTGGAATTGTAGGTGAATCCGGCTGTGGGAAAAGTGTTACCTCCCTGTCCGTTATGAGATTGCTCGGGAAATCCGGTTATATAAAAAAGGGATCGATTAAACTGGGTGGAAATGATTTAGCCCAGCTGCCTGAAGCACAAATGAGACATATTCGCGGGAATGAAATTTCGATGATTTTCCAGGAGCCAATGACCTCGTTGAATCCTGTTTTCACCATTGGAAATCAAATGATGGAATTAACCATTCTTCATATGAAATTATCAAAAAAAGAAGCAAAAATGTATGCGATTGAAATGCTGAAGAGAGTCGGCATACCTAGGGCGGAAGAAATCATCTATGAGTACCCGCATAAATTATCCGGCGGTATGCGGCAAAGGGTTATGATCGCAATGGCACTCTCCTGTAAACCCAAATTGTTAATTGCCGATGAACCAACGACAGCTCTTGATGTAACCATTCAAGCCCAGATTCTTGAGTTAATGAAGAAACTTCGTCAGGAATCCAATACAGCCATCATGATGATCTCCCATGATTTAGGAGTCATTGCTGAGATGGCCGATAAGGTCCTCGTGATGTATGGAGGCCAGGTTGTTGAAGAAGCAGATGTATTTACCTTATTTGATGAACCGAAACATCCTTATACAAAAGGACTCATGGAATCTATTCCCCACCTTGAATATGACAGCCATGAAAGACTCGTTTCCATTCCAGGAACTGTACCAACACTGAAGCACATGCCGAAAGGCTGCCGTTTCCATACACGTTGCCCATTTGCTAATGAAAAATGTAAAAACGAAAAACCTCCACTCCTTCCTATTAATAAACATGATGAGCATAAAGTGAGATGCTGGCTTTATGAAGACCAGCAGCAACAAATACTAGCTGATAGGCAAAGGGAGGTTCATGCATGAGCAGCACCACTTCATTAGAAACGAATCGAAAAGCCGATGCTCCTCGGCAAGGGACACCATTAATTGAAGTTCAAAACTTAAAAAAATATTACCCTATTAAAAAAGGGATTCTATCTAAAACGGTTGGACATGTAAAAGCAGTTGATGGTTTGAACTTCTCGATTTTTCCCGGAGAAACGATTTCCCTTGTTGGTGAATCAGGGTGCGGCAAATCCACAACGGGACAGGCTATCGTCCAGCTTGATCCTCCTACCGAAGGAAAAGTCATTTTCCAAGGAAGGGACTTATCGACATTATCGAATACAGAATTGCGACAGCTGCGGCCCCAATTGCAAATTATTTTTCAAGATCCCTATTCGTCCTTGAATCCTCGTAAGCGGGTTGGGGATTTATTAGCAGAACCTTTGCTGGTCCATAAACTGGCTGACAAAAGTGAAATCACCCGTAAAGTGGATGACATACTGGAAATTGTCGGGTTAACCAAGCACCACCGCAACCATTATCCTCACGAATTTTCTGGCGGTCAGCGGCAAAGAATCGGGATTGCAAGAGCCCTTATCTTGAACCCTAAACTAATTGTTTGTGATGAGCCCGTTTCAGCTCTTGATGTATCCATTCAAGCACAGGTTCTGAACTTATTAAAAGACTTACAACAGAAGTTTCAATTAACCTACCTATTTATTGCCCACGGACTTGGTGCCGTAAAATATATCAGCGACCGAATCGCTGTTATGTATCTTGGCAAAATTGTTGAGCTTGGGACAACGGAAGAAATTTTCAAAAATCCTAGACACCCTTACACACAAATATTACTCAGTGCGTATCCGATACCGAATCCGCATCTTCGCAACCGGAACCGGGTTGTCGTCGAAGGAGATGTTCCAAACCCAGCGAATCCTCCTAAAGGCTGCAGCTTTCATACAAGGTGTCCTCTGGCACAAAGCATCTGCCGTGAAAAAACACCTGAATTGATGGGCAGCGGACATACTGTAGCATGTCATTTTCCGCTGGCATAAAAAGGATAAAGGGGCGATTAACTTGTTTCAATATATTGTTCGGCGTACTTTAATTGCGCTTCCGGTACTTTTTGGGGTAACCATTTTCAGCTTTTTGATTGTGAATATGGCTCCCGGCAACCCGGTAGAAATGCAAATAAATCCAGATGCTACCGCAGCTGATATTGCATTAAAAAAGGAAACATTGGGATTGAATGACCCTCTTTATGTGCAATATGTACGCTGGCTGAGCGGAATCCTCCATGGTAATTTTGGATTTTCGTTTTCGACTCATCAAGCCGTAACTGGCATGATTAGCGACCGATTGGGCCCAACCCTTCTCTTAATGGGAACAGCTATCATCATTGCTTATTTAATTGCAATCCCTATCGGCATTTTAAGTGCAACACGCCAATATTCCTGGATGGATTACCTGTCTACCACCTTTTCGTTTTTAGGTATTTCCATTCCCCACTTTTTTCTGGGATTAGGCGCCATTTATGTTTTTTCGATTGTGTTTCAAATTTTTCCGACAGGCGGCATGAATACATTGGGCGGAACCGGAGGATTTGCCGATACCTTCAATCACCTGATCTTGCCGGCACTCGTCTTGGGCACTGGTATAGCAGGAAGTATGGTCCGCTATGTAAGGTCAAGCGTATTGGAGATACTCGGACAGGACTACTTACGGACAGCCCGTTCAAAAGGCCTGAAGGAATTTTTCGTTATCAACAAACATGCCCTTAGGAACGCCCTGATTCCAATCATAACGGTCATCGGAATGGATATTCCTTTATTAATCGGTGGTGCGGTTGTTACCGAACAAATCTTCCAATGGCCGGGATTAGGACAATTAACGATTCAATCGATTGGCTCCCGGGACTATCCGACCTTAATGGCCATGAATCTAATGGCGGCTGTAGCCGTGCTCTTGTCGAATCTGATTACAGATGTTCTTTATTCGGTAGCTGATCCAAGGATTAAATACAATTAAGAACGGATGGAGGAATAAAAAATGTCATTGGCCAATGTCAAGCTGGACGATCAAGCCGTTTCATTTGAACAGCAGATTCCATTGGCCCCTATTGAGGAATTAGGGGAAGAGGAAAGCTATCTGCACGTAATCACAAAGCGCTTTTTCAAACACAAATTAGCGGTTTTGGGACTAATCGTTTTCACTTTGATTCTATTAATGGCAATCCTTGCGCCCCTTCTTGCGCCTAGGAGCCCATATGCGATAACGGATCAATTTTCCGCAGCGCCTTCTTCCAAATATTTGCTGGGAACAGACCAGGTAGGACGGGATTTATTCAGCCGTCTGATTTATGGATCGAGAGTTTCCCTTGCCGTTGGAATCGGTGCAGTGGCGATTTATGTAGCTATCGGGACGATCTTAGGTGCAATTGCCGGGTATTTTGGAAAATGGGTCGATATGGTCATTATGCGGATTACAGATGTGTTTATGTCGTTTCCTTATTTAATGGTCATCCTTGTTCTAGTCAGTATTATGGGTCCCAGCCTTTTTAACATTATCGTCGTGCTTGGTCTCTTAGGCTGGCCGGGAATAGCGAGGATTGTTCGCGGAAGTGTTCTTTCCATCAAGCAAATGGATTATATAAAGGCGGGGGTGGCACTTGGCTACTCCGCACCGAGATTGGTTTTTCAGCATATTTTGCCGAACTGTTTAGGTCCGATCCTGGTCAATGCCACATTCGGTATTGCCGCTGCCATTATTACGGAGGCTAGTTTAAGCTTCCTAGGCATGGGAGTACAACCTCCAACAGCCAGCTGGGGAAATATGCTAAAGGATGCCCAATCGTTGTCCGTCCTTGCCTCCCAGCCTTGGCTTTGGATACCGCCAGGAATCATGATTCTACTGTCTGTTCTCTCGATTAATTTCATGGGAGACGGATTAAGGGATGCTATGGATCCAAAGAGTCTAAGGTAGTTCTATTAATAATATAAAAACTTCAGGGGGTAAAGTATGAAAAACGTTAAAAAAGTAGTTGGTGCAGGAGTCATTTCTTCTATGTTAATGCTGTCGGCTTGCAGCGGACAATCTACAAAAACGACAGGTAATGCAAGCGGAGGAAAAACATCCGGCCAAAAAACCATGTTCCTGGGGATGGTCAATCCGCCAATCAACTTCAACCCTGTCAACGCACCCGATGTGGCATCAACCTTTGTTGACCATTTCATTTTCGAACCGTTTTTAGAAATGCCAGCCGCGCAAAAATTTGATGCAAAACTTGCTGATTCGTTTGAAACGTCAGACAATCAAACGTTCACGATCAAACTTAACAAGAATGCAAAATGGTCTGACGGTCAGCCTGTAACAGCTGATGATGTCCTCTTTACGATGAATTTAGTAGCGAATCCAAAGGTGGAAACCACGATTGGCTCCTATATTTCCATGTTGGACGGTCTTGATGCCAAGGGCAAGCTGCCGGATGGTGTAACGTCCATTCCTTCCGTTAAAGTGGTCGATCAAAACACGATTCAATTTAAAACAAAGTCCCCAGTTGACCCTAATATGATCAAGGAACAATTGGGCACCAAATTCATGACATTGCCAAAGCATGTATTGGAAAAAATTAAACCGGAAGACCTTGCAAAGGACCCATTCTTCTTAAAACCAACTGTAACAGACGGTCCATATAAGTTTGTCGTCTACAATAAGGACCAAGATGTACAGCTTGCTGCCAACTCGGATTATTACCTTGGCAAGCCAAAGGTCGATAACATGTATATCAAAATCATGCAGGCTCCGAACCTTGCCGCACAGCTGCAAACAGGTGAACTTCATATGAACGTGGGGATTGGAATTGGGAAGATTCCGCCGGAAGACTTTGATCGTGTCAAGCAATTAAAGAATGTAAGAACGAAAGTGGAACCAACAATCGGCTTCCAAACGATGATGTTCAACACGACGAAAATAAAAGATGCCAAAGTGCGTCAAGCACTTGCCTTTGCTCTTAACCGTTCCAAAATCGTCGATAAGCTTCTAAAAGGATATGGAGAAGTTGTGGACGGTCCGTACACTTCTATCAATCCATATCTTGATAAGAGTACGAATATCATCAAGTATGATTCTGAAAAAGCGAAGCAAATGCTGAAGGATGCGGGCTGGGACTTTAATAAAACTCTTAATTTAGTCGTTCCAATTGGCAACAAGGTTCGTGAGCAATCCGCTGACCTTATTACACAGGACCTTCAGGCTGCAGGGGTTAAAGTGAAAGTCTCCACTTTCGACTTCCCTACCATCATGCAAAAAGGAAAAGCCGGAGATTTCGACTTATTATTAATGGGCTTTACGTTCACCTTTGATCCGGATATGGCCAACCTATATAGCAAGGTTGGGTCTTACAATTTCATGCGTTACAATAATCCACAATCAGATCAACTGCTCGCACAGGGTAAAGCAGAACCAGACCCAGAAAAAAGAAAAGAGATCTACTCCCAACTCCAAAAAATTTGGGAACAAGATATGCCGATCATTACACTCTACTCTGACAGCGACTTTGATGCCATTTCCAAAAAGGTAACCAATGGAGAACCAAAAATTTCAGGCTTCCATGATGGAATCCAAAATTGGGATGTTAGCGGAGCACAGTAATGAGAGATAAGCAATATTAAATTAACAGAGGCCATCATTGCGATTGGCCTCTGTTTTTTAATTCTATTGATACCCATCCTTCAAAAGCGGTTTTTAACGTATAGACAAAATAAGAAAACCGGCAGCTAACATAACTGCGCCCATTCCTAGTCCTTGTTCATTTGCCACCTTTTCAATCTTCACATCAAAGATATCTGCCTGCATTTGTAGCCAAAATACATATAGGAAAAAGCCTCAAGTGAAAATTTACCTTGAGGCTAAATTTATAGAGTTTTCAAAAGAATTAATTTAGAAAAATAAGTAATCTAACTTTCCGAGAAATTTATATTCTATGTTTCTAGCCCGGCATTATAATCTAATTTCAATTAATTACCTTGTCTCTTGAAATAGCTTTCTTAAACTGTTCAATTAGTATAGGAACTACTTCAAAGGCATCGCCAACAATTCCATAGTGACAGGTCTGAAAAATGGGAGCTTCTTTGTCCTTATTAATCGCAATAATTAAACCAGAATTTTTCATTCCCACAATATGTTGTATCGCACCGGAAATTCCGATCGCAAAATAAATTTTTGGAGTTACCGTCACACCAGTTTGCCCGACCTGATGAGGGTGATCGATCCAGCCCGCTTCTACTACATCCCTGCTGGCACCGACGGCTCCTCCCAGAGTTTCCGCCAATTGATGTACTATCTGAAATCCATCGTAGCTCCCTAATCCTTTTCCGCCTGCAACAATGATATCCGCCTCGTCGATTCTAACTTTCTTTACAGTTTCCCTAACAATTTCCAAGACTTTTGTCCGAATATCTTCTTCCTTTAGAGAGATGGTTTCTTCAACCACCTTGCCTGTTCTCCCTGATTCGGGCGGCAGCGCCTTCATGACTTTGGCGCGGACTGTCGCCATTTGCGGCCGGTATTTTTTACATAAAATGGTCGCCATAATATTTCCGCCAAATGCCGGCCTGCTCGCCAATAGCAGCCCCGTATCCTCTTCAACATCCAGCTCCGTCGTATCCGCTGTCAAACCTGTCGGCAAATCGGTGGCAACCGCACTTGCCAGGTCTTTTCCCGTTGAGGTGGCCCCGTAGAGGATAATTTCCGGTTTGTATTTTTCAGTGCATTCAAGCAGCGCCTTCATATAGGTTTCAGTTCGGTAATGTTTAAAGATGGGCTGATCATACACATAAACTGTATCTGCACCATATTCAAATAAGGTTTTTGTTAAATCCTTAACATTTTCCCCCATTAAAATACCAGCCAATTCCACTCCGCGTTTGTCTGCCAGCTTTCTTCCCGCACCCAATAGTTCGAGAGATACAGAAGCAACCTCTCCATCCTTTTGTTCAATGAATACCCAAACACCTTTGTAATCCTGGAAATCCAATTAAATTTCCTCCTTTGTTTCAAACAGTTCTTTCTTTTCAAGCAGGACAGAAAGCAATTGGTCCACTTGTACCGCTGCGTTTCCTTCAAGGAATGTTCCCCCTGCCGGTTTTTGCGGAGCCCATACTTTAGAGACAATGGTTGGTGATCCCTTTAAACCAAGCTGCTTCACATCCACTTCTTCCAGGTCGTCAACAGACCAGATATGAGGTTTATATCTTGCAGCTCTTATTATGTTTGGCAGCGGAGAATATGGCACTTCATTGATGGTTTTTTCAACGGAAAACATACACGGCAATGTGGATCGAACTACTTCATATCCGTCTTCCAGCTTGCGGTGGACAGTAGCATATCCTTCTTCTTGATTGATTTCCACTACTTTATTCACAGAAGTCAGCGGTGGAATATCGAGCCTCCGCGCAATACCGGGACCGACTTGCCCAGTGTCTCCATCAATAGACATTTTTCCGCAAATGATCAAATCAATGGGCTGTTGTTTTGCAATTTTGTCAAGCGCCTTTGACAGTGCATAGCTCGTGGCCAAAGTATCCGCACCGGCAAATCGGCGGTCCGTGATTAAATAACCCTCGTCAGCGCCTATTTCAACACATTTTTTAATCGCAGCAACCGCTGGTGGCGGTCCCATCGTTAAAACCGAGACGATTCCTCCATACCGTTCCTTTAGACGAACAGCTTCTTCAACAGCATGAGCGTCATACGGATTCAATATCGCAGGCGCCGTCCTCCTGTCCATCGTGTTTGTTTTTGGATTCATCTTGATAATTTTAGTGTCAGGTACCTGCTTAATGCAGGCAACAATATGCAGCATGTAACCCTCTCCTTCTAATAAAAAAAACTGTTTATGCCCGTTTACATTTACTTTATTAAAGGAGATGTCCTTACATTCGAAATTTCTGACAAATACCTATAATAATGTTGCCATTGTCATGCCAAAGAAGAAAAAACCGCAAATGTGAATGAATCACAGAACGGTTATGGGGGTTATTGCGAACCATTGTTCATCGCTCTAGAAATTAGAGAAAGCCACCCTAGAACCGGCGTGACTTCTTGTATCTGGTTCCTCAGTCCTAATTGGTGCTAATGGAACACTTCCATTCATATTCTTTATGAAAGGAAACAATCAGAAGGAGTGTAAGGTTAGGTGATAAAAGTTAAGGTTAATTTGCGGCCCATTATTACTAAAATCAATTTACCCACTGTTATAAAAACAGCTGTACTTCCGGGAGACTCTATTGAAACGTTATTTGTTGCAACCCAGGTAGGAGAGATCTTTTACATAAGAAATGGCGCAGTAAGGATTTTTTTAGATATTCGGCAACGAATCTTAAAATTAGGTTCTTCCGGTGGGTATGATGAACGGGGATTGTTAGGTCTGGCGTTTCATCCTCAATTTTATTCTAACGGTCTGTTTTATCTTCATTATTCAGCAGCTGGAACACAGGGTCCAGCTGCTCTTACTGAACATTTTAAGCCTAACCCTTGTGATCCGAAGACCCTAAACCTAAAGTGGACTAATAGAGAAACTCAGTATAATCATATTGATACAGTTGAGGAATGGATTTTACAATCGAATGGCCAGCCTCAAAAACGACGGACATTAGTTAACTTAAGAAGACCATTTTTTAATCATAATGGTGTCAATAGCTTAAACTTCTCACCTGAAACAGGAAAACTTATTTTAACAACCGGGGACGGCGGAGCAGGCTATGATCCTTTTAATTTAAGCCAGGATGATATGGAGATTGCGGGTAAAATAATTGAGATTGACGTAAGTAAGAATACATCTAAAGTTGATCCACCTGTTGTCACACGTTTTAATGAACTTCCCGTACCTATTCAGGAAACACTTACCTTAATTGCCAAAGGTATTCGCAATATACCAGGCATTGCATTTCAAAGATTTTCTAATCAGTACATCAAATATGTGGGAAATGTCGGACAGGATCTGGCTGAGTCAATTTTTTCATTCGTTCAGTATAAACCAATACCGGTTACCCAGCTTACTAAAGCTCCTATGATGGAATCCGAACAAGAAGGATTTATCAACCTTGGCTGGCGAGGATGGGAAGGCGCGTTTCCTACTTCTGTTATAAATAGCTGCACTGAGAATCCGACTTTTGATGAGAAAACAATTGCTTATTACAATGAAGCAATCTCAACCTCAGTGAGGCGTCTTCCACCTCTAACTAGTTTTTTTCATAAAGATCCTCGAGCTGATAAGTTTGGAGGAACCGCCCTCACAGGAGTCCAGTCATATATGGGGAATGGAATCCCAAATTTAACGGGAAGCGTTGTGTTCACCGACCTTGCCAGGAATGAAGAACCCGGACCTCCGGTTAGAGGGGTTTTAGCTTATACCAGGGTAAGAACGGATGGTAAGCTAAATGATTTTAGTGTTATTGAAACCAATTACAATTTCGGTTCTCAATCAGTATATTTTATGAGTTTGGGAACGAATATTGATCAAACCAGATTATACTTAGGGGTTTATGGCTCTATGAGAGTTACTGACCTTAACCAAGGTACTATTTTTGAAATTGTTCCATGATTCTTCTTTAATTTTCAAATCGAGATACCCATGTTCCCTCATAGAAAAACTTGGCCTCCGCCAAGTCCTTTAGGCAAAGGCCATAGTTTTGCTTATGCGTTCAGAATTTATTAAATTTCTGATTAGCTAATAAAAAGAAGCAGGGGATTTATACCATGTCCCCTGCTTCCCAAACTATTTTTATGCCCCTGCCAAGGAATTTCATTTTAACACATTATTTTCTAACTCGCTTTTTACAAAAGACCGCAGGTGTGGAAACCACCATACAGTCTAATGTAAAGTAATCATATTTATTTTAAACCCACTGTATAGACCCATACTCACCATGCGGATGGTTTTGTAATTTAAATCTTCTATATTCATATTTTAATTTCGATAGTGTCAAATCATAAAGCTGTTGATCTTCTTTGTTATATACATTTAAAAAAATTAATTTATTGATAAGTTTTTGTCGCTTTTTTTCATTATTATCTCTCATCAGGAACACTCCTTTATTTTTACAACAACTTTTCTAGGAATACCACAACTTATAAATTTAATTCTATTATAAACCTATAATTCCTATAAGCAAAGTATGAATTTAAATAAAGAGGGCACTTTTTTCACCTCGGATTACGCGGAACCACGGACCTCTTTGCGTTAAAGGCCTTTATCTTCTGCAGTTACCGTTTATGTTTGGCACCTACCACAATTGTTACCTTTGCCCCTGCTTCAGTTGTTCTGGTGATTTCTATTGATGATTGGTCAGTCATCTCGGTTACTTTCGGTGCCGTTGGCGGTGTCTTATCCTGAACAGTTACACCAATTGCTTTACTTGCGGTTCCAGCCTGTTCTGCTGCCTCTATGAGAGAACCAAGGTACTATTTTTGAAATTGTTCTATAAAAAAAAGGATAGATGTGCTGTATCAAGATGCACACCTATCCTTTTTTTATATCAGCGTACTTATCTTCTTACTACTAGAGCTACCTGGTAGTGCTGCATTAACCTGAAATAATAGGGCTCTGTTTTATACTTCCCTCTATCTGTAATTACAGGGGGATATTTCAACCACTATATTCGTGGAATTCGTCGAATTATCAGGTATTGACGAACGTTTAAAAAAATGAAACAATCAACTCAGTTAAACTCCTCTTGCATGCGAAACTCCTCCATAATAAATACCTTCCTGAATCAAATCTACTAATTAAGAACGCGACCCATTTTACCCCCTTTCTATGGAAACTTCACGATTTTCTTCTCATAACACCCTATTAAATTCCCAATTTTTCAACCTAGAATTAAACTTACAAATAATTATTATAATGATCCATTCCACCCTGTTTGCTCTATACGCTTATTAGTTAAATTTTGAAGGAGGAACATTTATGAGCCATTATATTTGCGGATACAACAGAGCAGGAGAAGAAATTGCTTTTGCCAATTTTAGCATGGACAATTCTAACGCCTTCATACTGTATCAATTACTCGATGCTGGTCAATATTATGCCGGAGTAAGCGGATCAGGTGACAGTACAACTTTTTCATCGCAAAAAATGGAAAAGGCCTTAAACACTTACAATCAATTATTCAATCATCATGATTCTCTCAGTTCAGATCAGGAATTACCATGGGATCAGAAACAAATATTATCCTTCATACAAAATTGCTTAAAAAGTGCACTTAAAGAAGGCAGTGTAAAAGTGGCTTTTTGTTAATTTTTTCAATAAACTCCTCAACGTCTTCAAAAGTCATTTTCTCCATACTCCATTCGGCCAGGAAACAGGTATTATCCCATATCACTAACCAGCGTAGGAGCATATTTAACCAGTTTTTTTCACTTTTTGGAGTTAATTGTCTTTCTATTCCTCTGGGGCGATTAAAAAACCTCTTTTATCTTATTAAGTTTGTTAGATTACACCATACTTTCTCTAAAATAATCCTCTAATTCCTGATCAAAAAAAGCTCATTTTTTATTAGAAATATCGCTTTTAACAATAAAAAAAACTCTTCCAATATAAAATGATAGGGAAGAGATTGTTCATATATATGTACTTGAAGTTCTTCGAAAAAATTCATCAAAGTTCTTGCAGTAATTGCTCCACTTGTTTTTTTAATTCAGGAATTTTATTTTTAACAACATCCCAGACTATTCGATAATTAATGGAGAAATAACCATGTATTATCATATCCCTCATACCTGCCATCTTTCTCCATTCAATTTGAGGATTTAACTGTCTAATTTCATCAGAAATATTTTTAGTTGCTTCCCCAATAACTAAAATGTTCTTTATGACGGCATCAGAAACTAAATCGTTATCTATGAACATATCATATGATAGGCCCTCGGTGTATTTCTCAACTTTAGCAGAGGCGGCTAAAATATCCTCTAAAAATACCTTAGGCTCCCTCTGCATATTTTACACTCCTTAAAATTACAGGTTTCAATGCCGGCTTTATATCATCGATTATGACCAAATCAATCGGTTTTCGAAATCGATCTTCTAAAGTGAATTTTAACTCCATATAGTTATCAAAAGTTAATTTAGAAAGATCAAATTCTACCAACACATCAATATCACTGGTGTCCTTTTGTTCTTCCCGACTATAAGAGCCAAACAAACCAATCCGTTTTACACCGTATTTTTCTTTCCATGTATTTAAGTTTTTTGATAATTCACGAAGGATTTCTTGTTGTGATAACATAAAGATCACCACCATTTTTCTATATTGGTAAATTTATTATACCTTCTTTTTATTTATTCTCCAAAGCAGTGAGGATAAACTCCAGCTGTTTCTTTACTTTCCGGATAATTGCATAGTAAGTGATAATATAGATGCGTTCACCTTTTGAATAATATCTTTTCGGCACTTTAAGACGTCATCACCTGCCGATTAAATCTCTTTTACCTTTTCACAAAGCTTGTATACTGCTCCTGAATAAAACCTTTTAATAATTGAAGGTTTTCCTTTGAGTCAATTACTTCTAACGGTACATAAACTTCGTTGCTTTTTAGCGGGAAAGTCCTCATTACCCGAATATCAAAGTGCAAAATCCCCTGAATTTGTTGTTGAACCATTTCTCCTTTTGCGGAGTTTTTATTCCCTGGATCAACATGCAGGATTAAACACCTATACCGTTTTTCCCCATGCAAAGTTGCGAACTTCGGCCTTCCTCCCCAAAAGTTGATAGGTTTATATCCGAGAATTAGATTCTTAGGAGCAAGTGTATATTCCATTGCCCCTAATGTATTTATATATTTATGTAGATCGCTAATAAGTTGCAATTCGTTCATATATTTATCTCCTGCACAAATTATATATTGTTTAAGCTTTTAGTTCTTAAATACATTGTCGAACTGGAAACAAATCAATAACAAACATTTCACCCTGCCATTATGACAGCTAAAATGGCCTAAATGTTGGGCTCACAACGATTCCTTTAGATCTCCAAGCCTTTGCTCTATTGTTTCAATATCCATCTTATCCTTGGCAATCGCCAGAGCCTTTTCGTAAAATTCCTGTGCTTTGAGAGAATTCTTCTGAGGTCCAACAAGTAAAAAGATATCTCCCCATCCGATGTAACCCCAAGGATTATTTGGAAAATCTTGAACTAACTTCTCAAACTCTATTTCTGCTTCCGCGTATTGATTCAACATAGCAAAAGACTCTGCTATGGCACGTCGCATATTATGAATAATTAGCTGACTTTCTTTTGGAAAATACCCACAAAACTCACGACAGAAATGGATTCGCTTTGTAAAAAAGGAAGGATCGGCCAAGCCAGCATCATAAAGTTCCGCTTCTAGGTCCTGGCAAAAATTTGATAGGAAAAAGCTGCTCTCATAGTGCTTATCCAAATGATCCAGGTTTTTGAATTCAGGTTTTATTCTAACTTTAATGGCCTCCCAGACCTTTAACCAAGTCTCACATGCAGAAATAGAATCATTTTCAGCCAAATAATCAAAACCAGCGTCAATCAGGTCACTCATTTGTTCCCTGGATAATATATTTTCTGGAGCCAATCTCTCCCATAAAATCCATGCAGCAAGAAAAGGAAAGTCTTCATCTCGTCCTTTTGCTGTAATTGTGTATTTTTTGAACCAGTTTTCTGAAAGATCTAGCGCGGAGTAGAACAATTCGATATCTTTTAAAAAGGTTTCCTGTGTAAATGGAACACCCATATTTTTTAATTCCTGAATAATTTCATCAGTGCTCATTTCGTTTACTTCTTTATAAGTAAGAATTTGAAGAGCTATTTGTTTTGCGATTAATAGTTCATCTTTTCCTATGCAGCACTTTTTATATTTTTTGCCACTTCCGCAAAGACACAAATCGTTTCTTCCTATTTTCAGCATACTTCTCTCCCCTTAATCTGATTTTCCGGAACATTTCCTTTTCTAACTATAAAACTTCGATAAAAGAATCTCCTCTTATGTTTCTTGCTTTGTCTTTTACTAGACTTCATTAATTTAATATTTCTTAACTAAATCCTTAGCCTCTTTGATACCAGCTTCGGTTAAATAAACAGATTTAGATCTGGTACTTCCGCGAATTAAATCTTCATCAGTAAGTTCATTTAAGGCTTCAAAAGGATAGCCCTTCCAGCTTCTTCTCATTTCCCCTGGTAGGTCACTCTCATTCCATGATGTTAAATATAACAATAACAGAGTAAGTTCCTTAATCTTTTCCTCCACTTTTTCATCCACACCTTTATGTACATGTTAATCATAGCTTATTAGAATTATCAGTACATTTCAATAGGAAACCTTATCTTAAAAACGGTGCTTTACCTCTGCATCAAACCAAAACAAAGTAGCTGCTGAAGGAGTTTTTTTCAATGATATGTATTCGGGTTAGTCACCCTAAAGCTTTTTCTGTTTTCTTTACTATCCCAACCGGCGCTTTTTCAGTATAAGAGGATAGACTGAAGGAAGACAAACAAATAAACAAAAGAAGCAGGTAACATTTACCTGCTTCTGCTTAAAGTCTTTATACTTTTAAATGGGGGGTTTTTTTAGCTAAAAAGGAACTTACTTTATCACTGCCTTAGCTGTTACAACCCGCCACAATTTGGAGAATTGCTTTTATCTCCCTCCGCGAAATCAGTACCTTTTGCAACAGATTCAAGTCCGTACTCTGTATTGGTTATCTCAGATAACTGTTCTTTTTGAACCTTGTTTTGGACTTCCTTATGTTTTTCTGTGTTGTCTTTCATTACTTTCCTCCAGAGTTTTTTGATAGTTTTCTCGTAGAGGAATCATCTTATTCGTATGGAGGAGATTCATGCGGGCCAGATTCTTCCCGCCATTCCAAACGTTCCTTCTCATCGATTTGTTTTTCGAACGTTTCATCCCAACGCCCGAGCCATGTATTCCAGACACGAGCGTAAAAGGTATCCTGTTCTTTATTGTACAGTTGAAATTCCAGGCAAGGGATGAGTTGGTCTTTCTGCTTTTCGAAACTATTTACGGCAGCCACTACTGTATGAAAGCCGTCTTCCACTTCGCCGCTTTCCCGCTCGGTGAGAACTTGCAAGATTTTTTCTGTATCAATCGAACCCTGATTGTCTGTATACCGATAAAGAGGCAGTTCCTCATCTGGTTCCGGCAAAGGCTCCCTTAGTTCCGGCAAAATTTTATCGTGGAGCGGACTGTATGAAAGCACTGTCGACTCTTCTTCCAAGTCCTCTTCCATAACGCCCGCCGTTAGCTGTTCTTGCCCTTTTGCTGTCAGCCGATAACTCCCTTTTTCCAACCTAACAAGGTCCATCCGCTGCATTTTTTTCAATAAATCTTCAATGAACAGTTCCTCCACGAGCAGCAGTTCAGTTAAATTTGCTGCCCGCCGGATTTCAGCCTGCTCAAACGTAAACAGCATCATTTTCATGAGAATATCCATCTTCGACCGCTTTACTCGATGAAATGCCACAGAATACGTAATTACCGGCATATGCCAAATAACCGATTTGTTGATTTGGACAGCTGGATTTTTAAGCAAATCCGCACGTAATTTCTTCATTAGTTTATCCATGCAGACTCACCTCTTCAAGGGTTCGCAGTCCCTCTTGTTTCTTTACAGTTTTCAATACGTGAGTAAACATTTCTCTGGCACCCGAATGTTTCGTCCGCTCGGTAAACATCTTCGTGCTGCCAATCATCACAAGCAGCTCTCTTGCCCTCGATAACGCGACATTCAATCTGCGGTAGTCTTTGGCAAAACCGATATCATCATGTTTATTATCGTGATTGCGCACCATACTTAACAGAATCACATCCATCTCCATGCCCTGGAATCGATCGACTGTCCCCGTACGGATCGTTAAGTGGGACAAGCGCAGCTCCTGTTGCAGCATACGGTCAATCCTTTTTACTTGTTCCCCGTAAAAACTGATGACGCCAATGCTTTTTTTCTCATCGGGGGCCATTCTTCCAGCCTGCTTCGCTTCTGCTGCTGCCGCGTCCAATTCCATCAGCAATTCACCAATCCTCTTCAATTCTGCCGGATTGTAAAGGCTTTTTCCACCTTTCATTCTTTCTTCAAAAAAGGCAGCCTCGTTCGGCATATCCAACCAGAGGAGGTGATTGTTACGTTTTATAGTCGGTGATGCAAGCTTGTGGTCCCGATCCCTATCGGAGTCGGTTAAGCCGCATTGAAGCATTTCATTTTCTTGCATATAAAATGGCGTGATGGTTTCCATGATGTTTTCATGCATCCGATATTGAATGGCTAGCATCGTTTTATTGCTTTTCGGCAGATTTTTAAACAGCCGCTCAAACAGCGACTCATGTAACAGCTTCTTAAGTTCAGCTTTTCCTTCAAAGTCTTCACTTTCCTCGGCCATTGCCTGCAAGGTTTCCTCTAGCGTATCGTCTCCCAAAAGAGGCGGCAGCTGATGATGGTCGCCGACCAGGATGATTTTCTTCCCTTTCAGCATCGGCAAAAGAAGCTCCGGCGGGGTTGCCTTTGATACTTCATCAATGATGACAACATCAAAAACCGGATAGCTTTCGATGAAATCTTTACGCGCGGATGCCACACAGGTTGTCCCAATGACATTGGCATGCTTCACATAAAGCTTCCGGATTTCATTCAGGTCATGGTCGGTTGCTTCTTCCAGCAAGGACTGCCACATACCCTGGACCGACTGGAACAGCGGAAGCTTCTGCCTTTCCTGTTTCAAAGATTCCCTGGTAAAAGAAATGCTCGCCAGCTTCTTTAATACCTCTTCGTGCTCCCGTTCCGGATCTGAAGAAAGGATTTCGTTTAAAGGTGTGAGTTCAACTTCTTTTTCTTCAAGTAAACTGGAGAGTTCTACATGGCGGGCTTCGATTTGGGTTTGTTTCTGCTCTGCTTCCTGCAGCTTAAGAGCTTCTTCGTCCCGTTTTTGGCGATTCATTTTAACCCGAAGCTTGGCTTGCTCATATTGCTCCTTCTTATTCTGCAGTTCAAGCGCTTTGGCTTCTTTTTCATGAAGCAAGTCCTTTGCATTAGGGATGAATACCGCAGACTCCATCATTTGTTTTTGCTTGGTTTGCAAAAAAGTAAGCTTCGTATTCTGCTCGGCTAGCTCTTTCTGATATTTTTGCTGCATCATCTTATGTTCATCTAACATTGGCTTTAACTGCCAAAGCAATTCCTGTTTCAATTGCTGAAGTGCTTCCTGTGCCATTTTTTTATCTGTATCATTGAGCTTTAACTTTTCCGCTTTTTGCCAAATGTAATTTCTCCGGCCATATAGCCCCTTAAGAAAAGCTGCAATTCGCTGCGGATGGATGGTTGCATTTCCCTTTAATTCACTTCTCAGTTGGTCTAAAATTTGATCAATTTCAATGGCAGTCACCGCTAGAGGAGCTGTGTTTTTCAATTGCTGTAGTGACGGTCCGTACTGCTGCCCCAAAAGCTGTTCAAGATAGTGAATAGGTGGATTTAGTTTTTCATTATATTCCTTCAGCTTGTCCAGCTGATTTATTCGTTCACGAAGCATGTCCATTTTTCCGATTAAGGACTGAACCTGCAAGGACCTGGTGAAATTTTGTTCGAGCATGATCCACTTTAAGCTGTCAATTTTTTTAGCGGCTGTGATTCTTTCTTCTAAAGCTTCCTTCTGTGTCGTTGCCTCGTTCCATCTCTGGAAGTTAGCAGAAGTCTCATCTATGATATGTTTTATTTCATTAATTTCTTCTTCAAGTTCCTGAAGGGCCACACTTTCTTGTAAACGTTCAATCTCTTGTTGGATGTCTTCCAGCTCTTTTTGAATGAAGTCACTATCCGGTTCCTCAGCCAGAAACGTTTCGTCTTTTTCGATGGTGTCATTCAACAATCGTAGCGACTGTTCAATCTTGTGCAAATGCTCCTGAACAGTTTGCCTCTCCTGTTTAGCAGCCTGAATGTCTTTTTGAAGCTTTTCAATAATGGACTGGAATTCGTCATATTGCTTCTGGGCATTTTTTTTTGCTTCGAGCTCTGCCTCTACTTGTACAAGCTCTTGCTGGAGCCGTTCATGTTCCTGTTCATTCGTTGCCCATTCCGCTTCCAGTTCCGGTTCCCGTTGTTTTCGGGCATTGTATTGACCGGAAACTTCCTGCAACGTATGGTCTTTCCAGTACTGTCCGACATTTTCCTCTATGAACTTTTTGCCTTCTTCTTCAATGCTTTCCGTACGACCGACCCGTAGAATTCGGATATCCTTGTTCGCCAGCAATCGACCGAGGGCATTGTCGACGGCCAAATTCGACTGCGAAGCAACTAGAGTGCGCAGTCCTGCCTTTGCATTTTGCAGGCAGATCTCCGAAATAACGGTTGTCTTTCCAGTTCCGGGCGGCCCTTGAATGACGTATAAGTCTTCAGCAGACATAGCACCTGTGACCGCTGCCCGCTGGAACTCGTTCAATCGATTGTTAAACTGCAGGTTCGCCTGCTTTTTCACCTCTTTGACCGGGGGCTTATTTTCAAACAAAAGGCGCTCCAGTTCAGGATTCGCGGCCAACCCGTTCTCCAATTGCTTAAACCCTTGTCGAAGCCTTTTCACCTGGCTTAAGGTGGCAAAATTGCTGAAGATGACTTCCCGGGGATGAGCATCAAGCCGCTGCCTACGGGCCTGTTCCTCCATATAACCGTGCAATTCCACCTCAACCGTGGAAGCCGAACGATTCGCTTTCAGGACTTTGCCGATATCCTTGTCCATTCCCTTTAGCTTCACACTCATATCCTTGAGGGACTTCCATTCCTGTTCCTTCATCTGGCAGCCGGTTATTTTCACCCGGCTAAAATCATCATTGAAGATAAGCGAAGAATAGCGGCAGGTTATATCAGGAATATCTGCGGATTGCTCCTGAATTTTAAGGTAGCCTTCCCAACTGGAAATCCGCTTTTTCACATACATGGAACTTTCCTGTGCAGCCGGCATGTTATGAATCAAGTTCAGCAAATCAAATGGTAAAGGGGCGCTGCCCTGAACATTCAAGTCAAAGGTGAAATCTGCCGGCTCACGCCAATTCGAAGCCAATGGTATATGCACTGGCCTCGTCGTCACATTCGTCACAACAAACCGATCCTGCTTCACCAAACAATGCAGAACGACAACAAACCGATCGAGCTTGTTCGCCAGCTTTTCATTTCTCTCCATGTCAAAAAACAAGGCAGCCGAAACAAGACCATCTCCAGATTGCGGATACTTTTCTATATAAACATGATACGATTTCTCCAATAAAAAAAACGATCGCTCATCCAATCCAAGCTCTCGCATTTTATCCTTTGCCTTATTGGTCAAGGTAATTGGACAACGATATATATTTTTTGTCTTTATCATATGTCCACCTGCTTTTTAATGACGATAAAACGTTTGATGGGGATTTTCATCTAAAAATAGTTTAATAGTTAGGTTATTATAGCATAGAATTAGCAAAAAAAAATTAAGAGCTCGTACCCTATTTGTGGAAAAGCCAGGGAAAATCATGCTCTTTTGGTTCATTGTAATTGAGAAATTCGGCAGCCATCTGGGCCATGGACAGTTGTATAAACCCGTCGTAGTACCCGAATATATCATCTTCATTGCCTTGCATTAATTTAATTGTCGAAATTTTTAGAGTTAAAAACATAGAATTATCTTCTTTCGTCCTCCAAAATAAAAATGTAGTCTAAATTCAGGAGGAGCTGTTATTGTTGTATGTTAAAAGTGTAAGGAAAAGCAATCTGTACATAGTCTTAATCCTAACTTTGGTTTTATCTTTTTCCTTTATGGTCCCCGCAACTGGTTTTGCGGAAGGAGGAAATGCTGCTTCCTACTACGCCGGGGTCGCTAAGACAGACCTGTCCCCCACACAATTACAACTGGCTAGTAAAAAACTTTATATGGGTGGTTATGGTAGCTATAAAACTCGTGGACCAGCAGAAGGTATTTCAGAGGATCGTATTTATGCCCGTGCTCTTGCACTGACATCTGGGAAGGAGTCACTTGTCTTTTTAACAATAGATACAACGGTTATTGGAAATGATATTCTTAAAGCCATCCGGAAAGGAGCGGCTAAGGATACAGGCCTTCCGGAAGATCACATTATTATTAGTGCCACCCATACCCACGCTGGACCAGATCTCAATGGGCTTTGGGGTGGAGTTCCAGCGGATTATAAGCAATATTTCATTACAGAATCGATCAGGGCAATCACTGAATCTACCAGTCATATGCAGCATGTTACACTTAAAACCGGTTCAACAGAAGTCCCTCAACAACTAGTTAAGAATCGAAGAGGTTTGGGCTACACGGACCAGGAATTAGGCATCCTGCAAGTCCAAACAGGTTCAAGTACCATCGCAACCTTAGTCAACTTTGCAGTCCATCCTGTCGTATTGCGTGATGATAACAAGCTGCTTTCCTCCGATTTCGTTGGCTCATTTGAAAAGGAGATTGAATCCGAATTTGGGGGCACTGCCATGTTTATCAATGGCGCCCAGGGAGATGTTGAACCGAATGTAGACCAAAAGATCCCTGTTACCGAACAGTATGCCTTAGCAAAGGATTATGGCAAAACACTCTCCTACTATGTTTCACTGGCCGCAGGCAATAGTAAAACTGTTTCCCAAGGAATCTACTATAACACGCAGAGTGTAGCGCTCCCAGTACAAAATCCTGCCTTTATCGGTGCAAATCAATTGGGTTTATTTAATGGCTATGCCTCCATGAGACAGGAAGGAACTCAATATTTTTTTGATAGCAAAATTTCCCGGATTACTCTTGGAAAAGGCTCCAATTCAGTTGAAATGGTTACCCTCCCTGGAGAAGCCCTAACCAATTTGGGATTAAGCATTCGCGAACTGATGCCGGGCAAGCATAAAATGCTCCTGGGATTAACTCATGATACACTAGGCTACCTGATTCCAGAATCAGAATGGACTCTGACCGGCTATGAAGAACAAGTTTCCTTAGGAAAAAAGACTGGGGATATAGTAAAAGAAACGATTAAAGGTTTATATAAGGAATAATAAGAAAAATAAAGGACAGAGCCTTGAGGTTACTTTATTAATTAACAATAAGCCATCTGTTTTCACAACAGATGGCGCTTTCTCTTTTTAGCGGGTTCCAATCACTCAGTTACCTCTAAAGTACCTCTTTCCTCAAACTTTCCACTCCATATCGAAAACTCCTTTACATATACAGACGTGAAGACTTCGATGTCATTATGGTAGTGCTTCAGCACCGGAAGCTGGCTTCCCCTCCACCATAAAGCAGGAAGAATTCTTCACTTAGAGAAGAGTACGATCTAAAAATTCTATTATAAATAGAAAAAGTAGTTAATTTCATTTATAACTATAACAACATGCGTCTACCTATTTCAGATAGGGTTTAAATAAAATAGATATATAATAACAGATTTCTGTTTTCCCAAAACATAAGATTACATTTTTTCTTTGCTTTTGCTATTCCGAGATTATTTAGTATTAAAGGTATTTTTAACATAATATCTATTTTAAATTACTGTGGGTTTTAATGTAGTTTTCCAGCTCTTTATCACAACAATAAACATAACAGCCCTTCATGCCTCTGGTCATCAATGTTTTATATGTGTTCCGTACAAGATCTTCAAGAGGATCTGCCTGTCCCTTTTTAGGTTTTGCCGGTTTAGCACCTTTATCTTTAAACTCATCTCTTCTCACAATAATCTTCTTATTCTCCGGTTCATATCCAAGATCCTTACCGATAATCACACCTACATATTCCATTTCCAATCCTTGAACTGTATGGATGCATCCGATTTGGTAAGCACATTCCGGATGGATAGCCCAATCAATTCTGTTAGGATCATTCCAAGGCATTGCGAAATTATGTTCCTCAATAACAACATCATCAAATAACTTTCCACCAATAACTTCTTTGGTCCAATCCCAGGCATAGCCTGCTAATAACCGGCCTCCGCGTTTATCCACAATTTCTTCTTTTAATTCCTGTGGACTTTTTACAACTCTAAAGTCAAAATCCCCTTCTAGTTTGATATCTTCTTTTTGCACATTATTTAGCATGTTATCAAGCCAAGAGATATAATTACCCGAACCGGAGCAACGGTATTGTGATTCCAATTCCACAGTATGAATATTTGCTCCAAGTCTAGCAGCCTCTTTTTCAACTTCTGCAACACTGCCTATATCCTTTTTTGAAATCTTTTGAAGATCATCTATAAAAAATACACTTATCCTGGATGAGCGAATAATTTGTGTAACTTGATTTTCTCCCTCTATTTTCTTTTTCATATGCCCATGCTCTTTCAGACGATGAGCTTCATCACAAATAAGAACATCGAAGTAATTTTCTGGTGTTTGTACATAGGAGGCAGAACCCTTAAATAAATCTCTCACTTCTACATGGCCAGATGAGCCTACAAGCTTTTTACGAAGCACTTCCCGAAAAGCCTGATTAGGAGTTATATACTCCACGTAAGCTTTAGAGTTCAGCATATAGCTCATTAAATTTAAACCGATAACCGATTTACCAGTACCCGGGCCACCTTTAATAATAATTACCTGCTTTTGGTCTGTCTCTGTTTTCAAATTGTTATACAAGCTAACAACCTTTTCGTAGGCAACTTTCTGTTCATCAAGCAGCACAAACTCTTCGTTTCCTGCAATCAATGAATTTACGGTTTCAACTAATTTTATGGAAGGCCGAATTTTACCATGCTCAATTGTTTCCGCGATTTCTTTTCCATTCCCCTTTGAAACTAATTGGCGGATATTTTTAGCTAAATCTCTGTCATTAAACTGAAAGTATACTGGAGACTCTTCAATATACTTACTATACCGTGTATCCAGTAGTGGCTCGCTAGCACTAGCCATGATGTAGTTATGTAAAAAAGCACAAGAGTGAAGATTGATGGATGTGTCATTATATAGTGACTCATTAAAATTCTGCAAAAATCTCTTATATGACGATGCTTGGTAGGAAGGATGTACGGTTTCTCTTTCTCTTCCACCTAAAAATGTCCGGACTATGCCATCACCTTCAGCAAGCTTCGCCTTGTCCCACTGCTTAAGTTCAATTATCATTGCATTTTTTGAACCTTGTTCATCCTGGCCAGTAATCAAGAAGTCAATCCTTTTTTCAGTGGAAGGCAGCTTATATTCTAATAAAACATGAGTACCATCTTTTAAATCGGCATCCCGAAGTACTTTAGCCATTTGAGGAAGCGATCTTTCCCACGACCTCAACTCACTTGGGGAGACAATTTTATTCATTTTATTAAAAACCTTTTCCTTAAGAACATAGCCAATTTTATTTTCATAAATATGATTTAAAAAAGCAGACGAAGTTTCGTTGTAAATAATCAAGCCAGCCTACCTCCCATCGTTCACTGGATATTTCTCTGCATTTTTAAGCATTTTCCTAGAAACTTCATCTTCTAAATCAAAACCCATTTTATCGGCAAGCTGTATTAGATAAATTAAAATATCTGCTGCTTCTTCTTTAATATTTTCTCTTGATTTTGCTACTGCTTCTTCACTTGTTTTCCATTGAAAGTTTTCAAGCAATTCAATCGCTTCTAATGATATGGAAATAGCTAAATCTTTTTCCTGATGATATTGTTTCCAATCTCTTTCATCACGGAAAGCTAACACTTCATGAATTATTTCTTTCATTTTTGTACTCCTAATTTTGATCGACTAATTTCGATAATTAATTTTACCTTATTTTAACACTTTAGCTAATAATATTGCTTATCTATGCGACAATTTTCCATTGGTGGTCTTCTGTACTGAAAGCTATCAAATCTGGCTTAAAATCTTTTGGATTTACTCTAGGTATTTTATCTAACTTTACTTGTTGTTTTTGCTATAATCCAGTTGATAATTTGCTTATTTTATCGCTTTGAAGTTACTTGGCTGTAGTTTATAAAAAAAGAGCCTTAGAGGCTCTTTTTTAATTTGAAAGGTTTGCTATTTCCAATTGTTTGTAAGAAATCAATTTTATATTTAATTTTTTTACAAATTCCTTAATATTTTCAGATGTTAAGAGTTCTAATTCTTGAATACGATGTTGAACGTATGAACTTTGGCGAATAAGAGTTTCATCAATATAACCTGGATGACAATTAATTTCAACCGTTTGTTCTTTCTCTACTACCTTTAATAACTGTTTTTCTAACGTTTTGATACTTACACCATCTCCATAAAATTCTCTTAGCATCAAATTTGTTCTTAATACTTGCCCATAAAACGCATCAATCTTAGAATCATTACTCGCTCTTCTTAATGGCAATCCATATTTATCAGCTAGCCTTATGGCAATAGGGAGTGCAAGCTCATTGCCATGTACATTATGATGGCTATCTAAATGTGTGGGTGATAAACCTGTTGAATAGAACTTTTCAATTTGTGCAGTAAACTCTTTTTCTATATCTTCCACAGTAGCATAGGAAAAAATTTTACTTTGGTGATGAAAGTTGCCATTTTCTTGTACTAAACTAAAGACATCCTTGCATAAGGGCTTTCCACAGGTTAAAACAAGATGGATACCTACACCTAATTCAGGATTTTGTTTTGCCAACTCAACAGCGAGGTCTATATGCGGCGAGTTACACATCATTGTAGTTGAAGTTACAATTCCATTTTTAAAAGCATCCAAAATTCCATACGTTACAGCTCGCGTATAACCAAAATCATCTGCATTTACAATAAGTTTCATCAAACGTTCTCCCCTATTTCCAGTATGGATTAATTTTTTAGTCTGGTACTCACAAATTTAGGGTATGATTATCATTCGCTATAACATTTGGATCTTCAGTCGTAACCTTAGTTGCTTGTCTATCAAGAATTTTTACAAAAGGAAGGTAAATTAATATACCAACGATGATGTTTACTAACTGCAAAATAGAACCGGCTATAGATCCACCTGTAGCTAGATAGCCGCCTATAAGTGGTGGTGTTGTCCACGGTACTAAGGCCACAACTTTTGGAACTAGACCTGCAGCAGTTGCAAGGTATGCGATTGTAACATTTACCATAGGCACAAGAATAAATGGTATAAACAGAACTGGATTTAATACAATCGGCAAACCGAAAATGAGTGGCTCATTGATATTAAATAGAGCAGCTGGAGCAGCCATTTTTCCGAGACTTTTATACTGTTTACTTTTTGAAATAATAAAGAGAGCAATTAAGAGGGTTATGCCCGTTCCTGTACCTCCCATCGCAACATAAACATCCATAAAGGTGGTTGAAATGATATTCGGCACATCCATTGCTGATACGCCTTCTTGAAACTGCTTAATATTTTCTTGTAATGGTGGTAAATACATCGTATCAATAATCGGCCCCAAAATATTGGACCCATGGAGTCCAAAAAACCATAAAAAAGATTTAGCAAATTCTACAATTAGTACAGCAACCAACGTATTGGATAAATGTTGAAATGGCTTTTGTATGGTAGTATAAATAATTTCATGTAGACTTTTACCAATTACATCTATAAACACAACTTGTACTAAACCAAAAAATATTAATACTATAATTCCAGGAATTAATGCAGCAAAAGACCTTGCAACAGCGGGTGGCACCCCTTCGGGCATCTTAATGGTTAATTTCATCTGAACAAGTTTTCTAAAGCTCTCAGTAGCAATAAGCGTTACAATTAACACTACAAATAAACCTTTAGCACCTAACCAATTAAGTGATAATCCACCATCCTTTGTAAGGGGGGTGACCACTATAACAGAGCTAAACGCAACAAGGGCAGCTGCAAGCGGGTCCACATTATAAGACCGGGCCAAGCTGTAACTAACCCCTACACATACCAATATTGCCATAACAGCAAAAGTACCATTCCAAATGAAATCACCAACATCTGTCCATTTTGAACCAAATACATTGGCCATAAAGTGCTGAAAAAAAGGAATTGGCAAATTATTAATCAATACTGCAAAAGAACCAACTAAGATTAACGGTAAAATAACTGAGAAACCATCACGAATTGCTACAAGATGTCTTTGTGATCCCAATTTTCCAGCAATAGGAAGAAAATATTTTTCGAAAAACCCGAAAATTTTATCCATCTAGCCATCCCCTTTTTTTCCTTTTGTAAATAGTGCCGATGAAAAAACGAATAATTACGTTTTTTTAATACAAAGTTAGATAGATTCTTAGTTATTATTCGTTTTTTTCTCCCTCCCCATTTTTAACCAAAGACTATTAAACTTTACCATCTGAAATGCAATTCTTATTTTTGTTGTAACAATAGATGTATATTAATTATAATTACAAATTATATTTTTGAAAAGTAAAAATATTAAAAATAGTAATAACTTTCTGATAGTTGTTACTACTAATTTTTGTCGATTCAGTATTGCTGGTTGAAAACAACTTCAAAATATAAGCGAGTTACCTATGTTTTTTACATGGTCCTTTATTCAATTAAACTGGCCAATTAGTTAAAGAAAGGTACTTCCTTAATTTTAAAACTATCTAGCTAAATTTATGTGCGGTTTACTGATTTGTATGAAATGCTAATTTAGTATTTACAAATATAATTACGTAAGAATGTAAAATTAGATGTAACAACACAAATTGTAATAAAAAGTGTTACAGACTTACCAAAACTAAAATGGCACTTTTTGTACTTGCCCATAAAAAAAGACCAGTACCACCTAGTCTGTGACCAAATGAAATTCTATAGGATTTTTTATATTAATGGGTTGTCGGGACTGCGTGGGATTCGAACCCACCTGACCTGGCACGCAGTTCACAAGTGGTTTTGAAGTTTGCTAACATCTGTTTTTCTAGTATCGTAATGTACCTTGAATTATTGATATATCAAGGTTTTTTACTTTCTAATGTTGTCTTGTGATCTATAACTTTAATAATTTGTACAAAAAAAAGGGATTGCATCACTGCAATCCCTTTTAATTTAACTTGAGGCTTTTGTTGGAATACTATTTGGAACTTCCTGTTTCTCTTTTGCCAACAGAAATTGACATAAGACCCCTATTCCAGCCATAACCGTGTATACCGTGATCACACTTCTATAGTTGATTGCTTCGGAGATGAAACCGAACATCAAATAACCGATCGTCGAACCGATTTGAGTAGTATTCATGTAAAGAGTAGTGGCCATTCCTGGGGCTTCCGGTATTAAATCTTGAAAAAATGAAATTGCAATTCCTGCTGTAACAGAGATTTGGGCTGCACTTAAAATCTGCAATGGCAGGATTTGCCACGGTTCTTTAACAAAGCCAATCATGGAAAAGTATATAAAGGCGATTGAAAAAGCGATTCGAATCAGAATCGCATTATTTATTTTTGTGGCCAGTATCCCTACGATTACCATAAACGGGACTTCAAAAATAGGAGGAACACTGAAGACCAGACCCACATCCAATTCGGACCCATGCAATGCTTTCGTCACAAATTGCGGAATGTTCAGCATATGGATGGATGTCGCCGCTGACAGCATAAATGCCGCCGCTAGATAACCAGAAATATATGGTCTTTTTATATATGTTTTTACCATTGGCGGTTTGTCAGCCGAAACTTTCTGGATGGAAATATCTTTTAATAGAAAAATAATCGTCACTAAAGCCAGTAAATAACCAGCGGCTACAAATAAGAATAAACCCGTAAAACCAGTTTTCATCAGCAGCACTGATCCGATTGCCGGGCCAGCTGTCCAGGAAAGAGCAAAGAACATTCGAAACACATTCATAATAAGCGGAGCTTCTTCATTCGGAATATTGGCAGATTTGAGGGCATCCCGTGCATATGCCCATAATTGCGGGATTGTCCCGGCGCTAGCCCCCAATATAAAGAAGCCTGTTAACGACAATGCGTAATAATTTCTTAAGAATGCATAAAGAGAATAGCCTATAACGCCTGCAGCGGAAGTTAAAATTAACAGCCTTTTTCGGCTTGTATTTGTATCGGATAACCTGGCCAGATAACTACTGATAAATACCGCGCCCAAGGCCGTTATGGTCATAAATATTCCAAACTCAATATTGCTCATTTTTGCTTCATCAATCCCGAAGATAGATGAAAAGGGAAGAAAAAATGATGACGAGAGCCCGAATATAAAGTTAATTAGAAAAAGGCTTGGAAATGAAGGGATTTTCCAAATAAATAATGCCCTTTCCTTCACCTTACTAAAAAATGTCTGTTTCATTTTTATATCAGTCCATTCTGTTCACAACAGATATTTTTGTATAATCCAAGCTACCCCATTGTCATCATTTGATAAAATAATTTCATTTGCAATCTGTTTAACCTGCTCCGGTGCATTTCCCATAGCTACTCCAAGCCCTGCATATTGGATCATATCTATAACGTTGAAGTTGTCTCCAATTGCGATGATGTCGCTTTTTTGTATATGAAAACTTTCCAATAAAAATTGTATCGCCGACGTTTTGGTAACAGCATGATGCATAATTTCCAGGTATTCAGGCTTAGAACGAAAAAGGTGAGGTATTCGCGGCAAGTATTCTTTAAAGTGAATTCCAGACTTTCAATTTCATCAGCATTTCCATACATAGTACCTTGTTGGCCCCATTATTTGTATGCCCCGGCTGATGAAATAATGTTTGAAAATTTTTGATTACAGGACTTGTTTTCGCAGTATCCTTCTCTTGTAAGGCCCAATCATCCAAGTCTTCAACAAACCACTCATCATCTTTATAGAAGCCAATATGAACCTTTCTCTTTTTGGTTAGTTGGTAAATATTTTCAATTTGTTGCAATGATAACCTTTTATTAAAAATAGGCTGATATGAACCATCATTAGCAAATCAATTACTAAAGCCCCGCTGTAACAAGTAATCGGAGTTTTTAGCCCTAGCTCTTTGTAGAGGAAAGTAATACCTTGGGCATTCGCGCAGATACTAAGACAACAGGAAAGTCTTTAGGAAGGGATTGGATGGAGTGTTTTGTTTCTGCAGAAATTTTATGATTGGAATCAAGAAGCGTTCCATCTATATCAAAAATAAGCATCTTAAAAGCCATGTACTCTCCTCCTAACTGGTCATCTGATTTCCTAAATAGGAGTGGAACTACAAAGCGTTCTAAATATACTGTAATGTAAAAGAGTATTGATTTACACTCATCCTTTTTCCTTTGAACAAAGGAAATCATTGATGCACGCAAAAAAACAGGATCTATGATTAACTAACAGGTTTACTTTTGAGGTACGAAACGGTAAATTACAAACCTAATCACAAACAAGTCACATAAATTTCACAACACTATTCACAGTATATTGCACAGTCAAAAAGGCTAAGAGATGCGAATATCTCTGAGCCTTTTTTTAATTCCTTTTTTCACTAAAGCACCAGTAAGTTGTCAAGTTCACTATCCACTAAGGGGAGTTTAATAAATAAGGGAACAAATTTCTCTTAATTAGGAAATCGCACTGAAAATTGACTAAATAGAAGGAGAAATTCCGACTATTGACTCGAAAAACGTAAAAATGGGTAACTTTACTTTGTTTAATCGAAAAACTTTAATATTCGCCAAAATGTTGATAAATCATTAAAAAAACGCACTGTTAATTCATCAAGTGCGTTTTGCTATATGTTTTATAATGTTTGCACCTCACAAGTAAACCCGTTAGGCATTAACTGATCCTGTTTTTTTCGTTGTATAGTTTTTCGGCTCTTCTCAACACGACTGCCCCATTAAAGGTCCCATAGTGCGCCATTTCAATGACGGCAACGGGTATCCCCTTTTGTTCACCTAGCTGCTTAAATTCCTGATATAAATAGCGGACATGCGGGCCGAGAAGCAGCACATCCGCCTGGTCAATTTCCCTGCTGACCGCTTCAATCGGAATGGCCCAGATCCGATAATCAAGGTGCTGCTGTAATGCACTTTTCTTCATTTTGGAAACTAATAGGCTCGTCGACATTCCTGCGCTGCAGCATAATAAAATATTCATCCTATTCCTCCAGGACCCGAGTCAAGATTCTTATATTTACTAGAGAAAATGGTCTCAAACTCTTTATAGGTCTTGCATTTTATTAACTGCTGTACGACTTGACTATCATCGATGAGTTCAATTAAATACTCATACATATTTTGCAAGTCACTCCCGCTATTCTTCTCCACACTTAGCAGGCAAATGAATTGAACTCTTTTCCCGCCCCATGCAATCGCCTTTTTCAAGGTGCAAATCACCCAAAAGGTGGTCGCCGTCTGCGGTGTCATAGGATGTGGGATCGCTACAAAATTCCCATAGCTTGTGGGTGATAGTTTTTCTCTTGCCAGAACACTCTCTAAAAAGTTCTCATCCACCAGCTTCAATGATTGCAGCTGTTTACCTAAAAAGCCCAGAACCTCCTCCATTGTTTCAAGATTCTGTCCAAGGAACACCAACTCTTCCTTTATAAAAGGGATGTTTGGCCGTGTCAAAATGGTCTCGATTTTTTCAAGATCCCCGCCGCCTAGAATCGTATGAACTTGAATAACAGGGACCTGCAGATGAATCGGAATTTGAATCGTACTTATGACGAAATCAATGGTGTGTAAAGAAATTTGATTTAGTTTGTAATAATCCGTTGTCCCCACGATTTCAATCTTATCCCCGAATTTTGAGCGGATTTTTGAAGCTAATAACCGCGCACTTCCCACTCCTGAAGCACAAACGATCAGACACCTTTTTGCTTTTTCGGCGCTTTTGGCATTTTCAATGGCAGCTCCAAAGTGTAATGCCAAATACCCCATTTCATTTTCGTTTATTTCTACTTGCAGTTCCTGTTTGAGAACGGTACCGGCAATCACAGCCGCTTGAAAGGCAATCGGATAACTGGATTTAATATCCTCAAGGAGGGGATTCGGCAAATTGATTCCAAAATGAAACCGATGAATGGCCGGCTTCAGATGCATGCTGATTGCTACATACAATTCCTTGTCGTCTTTAATCCCCAGGTGAAGTTCGTCGTCAATGACTGTTATGATTTTCTTTACAACTTTATTAATCTGTATATTATTTAAATTTTCATATAAATTCTTCTCAGTCATCATCTTTGTCCCAAGCAGGTGGATAGTAATATAAGCTACCTCCTGCTCAGGGAAGCGAACATTTAATTTTGTTTCGAGTTCTTGTACTATTTTTTCCGCCACTTGATGTTGCTTCTCTTCTTTGAGTTCGAGTAAATCATCATACAAGGACACATATTTTCCACTTTTGATTCGGTTATAAGCGATGGAGATATGAATGATCAGATTGTTCAAGCCAATATCTGATAAGCTGATCTCATTAGCCGTAAGTTGGTTGACGATCACGTTTCGAATAAAAGTCAAATCTTCCTTATAATTTATCGGCAGATCCGTTTCGGTTAGTTCCATTTCATGATTAAATTTTTCAAACAGATGGTCAGAAATGCACATACGCAGCTTAAACTCGTCACCAATGACTTTAAGGCCAAAGTTAGGGCGTTTTTCCAGCGTAATTCCATATCGGAGAAAAATATTTTTTACCAGCTTTAAATCGTTTTGCAACGTCGATCTGCTGATAAATAATTCATCGGCAATTGAATCCAGTTTGCAATAGTCTTTAGCTAGCAGCAGCCGCCTCATGATATAGCGGATGCGCTCCTCCGGCAGGCTCGGAATCTCATCATATTTCCCTTTCTCTTGCTCGACAATTCCCTTCAACAGCTGATGAAAAGCATGTTCGTCATATATTTCAAGCTGGTACCCCGTTCCTCTTATCGATTTAATCGAGGCTCCGTAATCTTCGGCAACCGTTTCCAGCTCTTTAATATCACTTCTGATGGTCCTTGACGTAACCGTAAGTACTTGCGCTAAATACTCACTCGTTACAAATGTATCCGCTTTCATTAATTCTCGTAAAATAGAAGTCTTCCGAGGATTAAGCATGTCTATCCTCCCTTCATGATGAAAAATACTAGTTTCTCCATATAATACTAACACATTTCACTCCTTCTTGAAATGTCACCTGTTGTCGTAATTTTCTGCAAAATCGAAATAATCATTTCCTTTGGGCAACGGAAAAAGAATAAGTATAAATGAAAGCGCTTCAATAGTAGAATTCAAATTACAAGAGATGGCAAACCTAGTTTGCTAACACAATTATTTTATCAAGTCATCTCTTAAAACCTATTAGGGGGACTTTATAATGAATATATTATTATGCTGTGCAGCAGGAATGAGTACAAGTTTATTGGTAACAAAAATGGAAACGTATGCAAAAGAACAGGGACTTGAAGGAAAAATTTGGGCAGTCGGTGCAGATGATGTAAAAAATCACATTGACAATGCAGATGTATTATTACTGGGACCACAAGTTCGCTATTTACTGTCTCAATTTAAAAAAGTTGGCGAAGAAAAAGGAATACCAGTTGATTCCATCAATCCTGTTCACTACGGAATGATGAACGGCGCTGAAGTCGTAAAATTTGCAATTGGTTTAAAAAAATAATAAGGAGTGGACCTGAATGAATCGTATATTAGATTTTCTTGAGAAACACTTTATGCCGCTTGCGGCAAAGCTCGGGGCGCAAAAACATTTGCAGGCCTTACGGGATGGAATTACATTATCCATGCCTATGATTATCATCGGTTCTTTCTTTCTAATCATTGCGTTCTTACCTTACTTTGGCGATGATCCAAACCGCCAGTATTTAATCACAAGCGAGGCGATTCGTGCCAAACTATTAATTCCGCAAGCAGCTACCTTTGGAATGATGGGATTAATTACGGCATTTGGTGTTGCTTACCGATTGGCTGAGAGATACAATATCGACGCCGTGAACTCAGGAGTAATCGCATTGTGTGCATTCTTGATTGCAACACCATTCACTACCGCCTTTACACCGGATGGTTCAAAGCATACGTACATGGTATCTGATGTTATTCCTACTATGTATATGGGAAGTGCCGGTATATTTGTAGCAATTATTATAGGTATTTTCGCAACGGAAGTTTACCGCTTTGTTCTGAAGAAAAACATTGTTATTAAAATGCCTGACGGTGTTCCGCCGGCAGTTAGCAAGTCGTTTGTTGCCTTAATCCCTGGATTCTTCGTTGTATCCGCTACATGGGGAGTTCGTCTCTTAATTGATTATCTGCATGAAGCTGGCGTAACAAATGCTGCAAGTTTACATGATGTAGTCAGTGTTGTTTTAACACAACCTCTTAGCGCTTTAACAGGAAATTTAGCAGGACAAATTGTTGTTGTATTTTTAATCAGCTTATTCTGGATCCTTGGTCTTCATGGAGACAATATTGTTGGGACCATCATGAGTCCAATATGGTTAAAAGCTACAGGTGATAATGCAACTGCTTTCGCTCATCACCATGCACCGACACAAATTTTTACTAATGAATTTTATGGAAGCTTTGTCACAATCGGTGGCACAGGCGGAACCATCGCACTTGTCTTATTATTTATGTTTGCGTCAAAAAGTAAACAATTAAAGCAATTAGGAAAACTATCTTTCCCTGCTGGACTGTTTATGATTAACGAACCTGTTATTTTTGGTACACCAATCGTAATGAATCCATTACTATTCATCCCATTCTTCCTTGCACCAATTGTGAATGTTATTGCTGCCTATATCGGAATGGATACAGGACTTGTTGCTAAAACAGTCGCTGCTGTTCCTTGGACAACTCCGCCGATTATCTCCGGATTCTTGGCAACAGGCGGTCACATTTCAGGTGCGATTATGCAGCTTGTCAGTGTCGGTCTTGATATCCTACTGTATCTCCCGTTCTTTAAGCTATGGGATAAGATTAAAGCAAGAGAAGAAATGGAATTTACTGCTATGGAATCGAATAAAAAGGCAGTCTAAAAGAACTGTTCCTCAAAATCGATAGAATCATAGATTTTGAGGAACAAGACTATTATAGGATTACCTTTATAATAACTACAGGAGGATTTGACATGATAAATCTTGAGGAAATTGTATTCCAAGTAATTTTACACGGCGGAAACGGAAGAAGCAGTGCCATGGAAGCGATCGCGGCTGCTAAGCAAGGGGATTTTTCGGAAGCTCGTGCAAAATTAACTGAGGCAAGTAATGCTTTAAATGAAGCTCATCATATTCAAACATCGCTTATCCAAGGGGAAATTAGAGGGGAAAGAACAGAAGTTACCCTTTTAATGGTCCATGCACAGGATCATCTAATGAACGCTATCACCGTAAAGGACTTAGCTATAGAATTTGTTGATTTATATGAGAATTTATCCATAAACGGAGGTATAAAACTATGAAGAAAGGCCTTAAAATTGTAACGATTGGCGGAGGTTCTAGCTATACACCGGAACTAGTCGAGGGTTTCATTAAAAGATACGATGAACTGCCCGTTCGTGAATTATGGCTTGTAGACATTCCGGCTGGAGAAGAAAAGCTAAACATTGTTGGTAACTTAGCAAAACGTATGGTTGAAAAAGCTGGTGTACCGATTGACATTCATTTAACACTTGATCGCCGCGAGGCATTAAAAGATGCCGATTTCGTTACCACTCAACTACGTGTCGGTTTATTGGATGCTCGTGCAAAAGACGAAAGAATTCCCTTAAGTCATGGGGTTATCGGACAAGAGACAAACGGACCAGGCGGACTTTTTAAAGCATTCCGTACCGTTCCTGTTATCCTTTCTATCGTTGAGGATATGAAAGAACTTTGCCCTGATGCCTTTTTAGTAAACTTTGCAAACCCTGCTGGAATGGTAACTGAAGCGGTTCTCCGCTATGGTAAATTTGATAAAGTGGTTGGATTATGTAATGTGCCAATCGGTCTTGAAATGGGAATTGCTAAATTATTAAATGTAGAACATTCACGCATCCGCATTGATTTTGCAGGTTTAAACCATATGGTCTACGGATTGGACATTTACTTAGACGGTAAGAGTGTAAAAGAAGAAGTAATGAATATGATTACAAATCCACAAAATTCAAGCTTTGTAAAAAATATTGACGGTATGGGATGGGAGCCTGAATTCATTAAAGGGTTAAACGTGTTAACATGTCCTTATCACCAATACTATTACAAAACGGGCGAAATGCTGAAGAAGGAATTAGAAGATTTCTCTACAGGCAGAACTCGTGCCGAGGTAGTAAAAGAGCTTGAAGCTGAATTATTCGAACTTTACAAAGATCCAAATCTTGCTATTAAGCCGCCTCAATTAGAACAACGCGGTGGAGCTTATTACAGTGATGCAGCCGTTCGTTTAATTACATCTATCTATACGGATAAACGCGATATCCAACCTGTTAATACTAAAAATAGAGGCGCTATTGCCGGAATTCCTTATGATTCTGCAGTCGAGATCAGTTGTGTCATCACAAAGGATGGCCCTAAACCGATTACAATGGGTGAACTCCCTGTAGCCGTTAATGGTCTTGTACAACAAATCAAATCGTTCGAAAGAGTAGCAATTGATGCTGCTGTAACTGGTGACTATGCAACAGCCCTTACAGCAATGACCATCAATCCGCTAGTTCCTTCTGATAAACTTGGAAAAATCATTTTAGATGAAATGCTTGAAGCACATAAAGAATATTTACCACAGTTTTTTAAAGAAGTAGAAGTACGTTAGTAGGTAAGTATTAAAGGTGGGAAAGGAATATAATTCCTTTCCTTTTTTGTTTTGAAATCCAGTTTTAGTGAGAGAGCTCACTGCTTTAGAGCAAATCACCAGAGCCATTTATAAACAAAGCGGCGAGATTCGCTCATGTTGGATGTATTGGAATCAAATTTCCGCTGATCAAATCTCTTGTCTCGGAAACCGCGGAAATTAATAAATTTAGAAAAGGAATCAATGTAAAACAGGAAAAAAAGGAGATTGGCCCACCAAAGCGGCCAATCCCATTATTCCGATACTTAAGTTTTTGCTATATTTCTTAATTAAAGAGCCTTATCATCAACTGTATTCAAATAAACTTTAATCTCATCAATCACAGATTTCACACAACCTTCTTCAAATGGAGAAATTAAGTTCGCTTCTTTTACAAGCGCTGTAAATGATTGGCTTCCACCTTGCTTACATAGGTGTAGGTAATCTTTCCAAGCATCCTCTTTATTTTCTTGCGTACGTTTCCAGAATTGCAACGCACAAATTTGAGCTAGTGTGTAATCTATATAGTAAAAAGGAACCTTGTAAATATGTCCCTGCTGCTGCCAGAAACCACCGTTTTCCAAGAATTCATTTCCTTCATAATCGCGATGCGGCAAGTACTTCTTCTCAATTTCTCTCCAAGCTTGCCTGCGCTCACCTGGAGTTGCTTCCGCGTTGGCATACACAAAATGCTGGAATTCGTCAACTGCTACACCGTAAGGAATAAATAGGACCGCTTCACTTAAATGAGAGAACTTGTACTTATCCGTATCTTCCTCGAAAAAAAGATCCATCCAAGGCCAAGCAAAGAACTCCATACTCATGGAGTGGATTTCACACGCTTCTAGTGTAGGGAACCCGTACTCCGGTACTTCAAATACACGACTTTCATATACTTGAAACGCATGTCCTACTTCATGCTTTAATACACGAACATCACCTTTTGTTCCATTAAAGTTAGCAAAAATGTATGGTGACTTATGTTTGCTAATATAAGTGCAGTAACCACCGCCAGCCTTACCTGCTTTGCTTAATAGGTCCATTAGGTTGTTTTCTACCATAAAAGTGTAAAACTCATTGGTTTCAGGAGCCATTTCCTCGTACATTTTCTTCGCTTGCTCGACAATCCACTCCGCATCTCCTTTAGGATCAGGATTTCCTGTCTTAAAGCTGAAGCTGTCATCGTAATATTTAAATGCATCGACACCAATACGTTCCTGCTGTCTTTGTTTTAGTTTTGTAGCTAAAGGAACGATGTACTCTTTCACTTGGTCACGGAACTTTGCTACCATTTCAGCATCATAATCAGTACGAGAAAGTCGAGCATAAGCTAACTCTGTAAAAGAAGAGAATCCTAGCTTCTTAGCAATACTAGTACGTACTTTTACGAGCTTGTCGTATAAATCATCTAATTGTTCGGCATGCTCAACGAAAAAGTTGTACTTCGCTTCATTTGATTCCTTCCTAATGGTACGGTCAGGAGATTGGTGATAAGGAACTAACTGAGCCAGATTTTTTATTTCCCCATCAAATTGGATTTTAGCTGAAGCAAGTAAATCAACATACTCACTTACTAGTTTGTTTTCTTCCTGCATGTCTTTCAACACTTCAGGTGAAAATGTTTTTAATTGACTGTCAGCTAATAAGAATAATTGTTTACCCCACTTTTCTTCTAACTGAGAGCGGAATTTAGAACCTGTAAGAGCCTTGTAATATTTTGTGATTAGACCCTTGTAGGCAGGTCCTACTTCATTGAAAAAATCCTTTTCTCTCTTATAGAACTCATCCGTTGTATCAATCGTCTGACGAATTTGAACAATCTGTCTCACGCTTTCAAACTCAGAACGTAACTCATTGATCTCTCTCATTACTCGGTCTTGAACCTCAAAGGACTCAGCAGATTGGAACCTCCCTAGTAATTGATTAAAGTTCCTCTCCACCTCTTCTATATTCGGTCTTGTATATGGAAAATCGTTAAACTGCATGAAAGAATCCTCCTTATGTAGTAAAAAATTTCGTGTAAATTACCTAAATTCGACACAGTGAAATAATTTCCTCTTAATTTCACAAAAAAATTTCGTTTTTCGAAATATTGATATTACTGTTGTTCTTAAATACTCCATGACAATAAGGCAATAAACAACTGCATACAAAAAAACCGCACAGCTTGATACCTGTGCGGCAAACTATCTATTAAACACCATCAAGAACTTTCCTTACATAAAAAGAAAAACCAGCGACTCAACCATACTGATGTTTTTTTGACATTTTCTTAAAATAATTCCCCTAAATAATACGGGATTTGGCGCCGCCACCAAATCCAATCATGCGAAACATCTTCGCCCCACTCATCAAACCGTGCTTGAATTTGTTTTTTTTCAAAGGCTTCTTTTAATTTAAAGTATGAAGGCAGCCCATCCTGTTCCCAATCACCCCGCCCTGTACAAATAATGATATCTGCTGAACGATATCGATCAATAAACCAGCCGTCATTTTGATTCCATATGTAATCACTCGGTGAATTTTCGTATACAAGCGGATCATTTCCGTAATCCCCAAAAAAGAAACGAACATCGTAAACCCCGCTAAGTGCAACGGTTGTTTGGAAGACATCCGGATGCCTTAAGAAAAAGTTCAACGCATGATAGGCCCCCATGCTGCACCCCGTTGTCATCATTGGATCAAACCAGCCTGTTTTATGTTTAATAAATGGAATAGCTTCTGAAATCACATAACGTTCATATGCTTCATGAGCTAATGCACGGTCATGCGCTGGTTTTGAGTCGTGCAGCCAACTTTCGCCATCGATACTAGCCAATGTAAAAAACTGAACTTTTCCGGATTCAATAAAGTCATGACACACATCAATCATTCCAAAATCATGATATTCAGTGTGCGTCCCGCCCGATGAAGGAAAAACGACGATTGGCATGCCGCTGTGTCCATATCTATTCAACAGCATTTCACGGCCTAATTCGCCGCTCCAATGGCTTAAATGTTCTATATGCATAGAAAATCTCCTATCCCTAATTTATTCGTTCATGTACAAAACGGATAATGTCATCGACTTCTTCCTGAGAATCTGCATTTATTGCATAAATTTGATTCCCTTGGAGTACCGCAAACGCAACTGGAATGCGCTTTGCAAACTTCACTCGATCGCCATATCGTTCATAAATAGCATTCATACCATGCTTATACTCATACGCATCACGCTGTGTTACACCGACACAAAACTGGTTTTCTGCATCGGACGCCTTAAATTCTCCGCCTGTCACAAGGGAAGCATACTGAGCAAACAAATCAATGGAGTACGCGAAATTGTACATATCAATCGTGTAGCCCCCAGCCAAGCGATTATTGTATTCAAGAGCAACATAATCCCCATTTTCTAATTTAAAAAACTCAATATGGAAAAAGCGTTCTTTCATGCCAAAAGCTTTCACGACCGCCTTTCCATACGTTTCGAGCTTTGGATCAATTTCTTTTTGAATCACATAAGCCATATCCAACTGGCCATTAACGAGTTCCAGAGTTGGCACATTATATGTAAAGCTTGTTTGGAAAACAATGTTCCCTTTCTGATCTACTAAACCATCAAATGTACAAAGTACGCCTCCTTCGACAAATGGTTCTAAGAAGTATACTTGTGCTTCTCCCCATTCTTCTTCAAAACGGCGTACAGCCTCTTCAGAATCTAATTTAAAGGTGGCAGCTGATCCCACTCCATTATCCGGTTTAGCGATAACTGGCAGTCCTAATTCATCAATGGCTTTAGAAAAATCACTTTTACTTTTAACGACTCTTCCTTCTACAACGGGCACATCTGCTTTTTTAAACAGCTTCTTCATTTCAGATTTATACTTAAATTTTTTCAACTCATCCGTTTTATTGCCGTATACGTTAAATTGCTCACGCAACTTTGCATCAAGTTCCAGCCAGTGCTCGTTATTTGATTCAATGCGATCAATTGGACCATGTTTATAAAACAAAAACGCAACAGCACGTTTCACTTCATCTACATCTTCTAAATTATTCACACGATAATATTCGGTTAAGGATTTTTGTAATTTGGAGCCTAATTGGTTATATGGCTCTTCGCCAATTCCTAGTACATTGACACCTGCTTCTTTTAAACGATGAGCGAACGGTTGGAAATTACCTGGATAATATGGTGATATTAAAATATAATTCATAATAAAAAAGGCTCCTTTCTTAAAATAAAAGAATCATAGTTTTTACAAATGATACATTCATTTAAATTTTAAATCAATTTAAATTTGAAAATATTCAAAAAAAGAGTGAGAGTTTCCTCCCACTATCAGTTAAATATACTTATTCAGTTCGTTCATGACCACTTCTCACTTAAGAAACGTAAACATTCTGGTAAGTGCTTTGCCCAAGCTTTTTCATTATGTTCTTCATCCGCAAAAATATTTAAACGAATGCTATCAATTGGAACAGAGCCTGTTAGTAGTTGTTTATAATACTTAAGCGAGCCATCGATATATGCCTGCTTCATATTGCCATACATAAATTTCCGGTCGGTATCATCGCCTTCCTGAGTCCCAACTTGAATGTACACGCGTTGTTCAGGATCCAACTCTTTTCTATCAATATAGCTGTCAAAGGCATTACTTGTAATCCAATTGGCTAAAGAAAAAATACCTAATCCACCTATTTGATCTTTATATTCAATCCCCATAAAAGCCGAGATATTTCCTCCAAGTGAACTGCCAATCATCGCTGTATGATACTTATCCGATTTAGTTCGGTAATGGTTATCGATAAACGACTTCACGACTGTCATGACAAACTCGGCAAACTCAGCGCCTCTTCCGCCTAGCTCAAAATCTTCAGGAAGCGGGCTTTCAGTAATTTTCCAAGGTGTATATTCATTAATTCGCTCTTGTCCACCATGATCAACCCCAACAATAATCATCCTCGGCAGATCGGGGTTTTGTTTAATTGCCGGAATTACTTTCCATGAAAACCCGCTATAAGATTCACTACTGTAGAAAACATTTTGTCCATCATGCATATAGACGACTGGATAACTTTCAGCCTCATCTTTATCGTAATTTTTCGGCAATAAAACACGCACGCGACGTTCTTCATTTTTATAAGACATATGTAAATGATGTGTTTCTATTTTTAAATAAAAATACGATTCGTTCATTTTACCACTCCTCACTCCCTTGATATTACATTAAATATACTAATCTCTTTTCCATTAAACCCCTATTTAAATACAAGATTTTTTGTTTATATTAACATTTCTAGTGATACATCTCTCCATTAGAACAAAAAGGCTTTAATGAAAACAGGGGTGAGAGCTATTCATTTTCAATAAAACGACGGACTGCTATTATTTCCTATTTACCTTTTTTAAGCTGAGACAGGTAGAAACTCTACGGGTTAAGCTGTATAATCTCTTGGTAGTGTTAAACAAAGGCTGTTTTCTAAAATATTGTTGTTTTTCAAAAGAGGATAAGTTTATTTCCGCTCCAACCAACCAAAACACATTCCTACTTCCAATAGCAACAAAGTTTACGAAAACAGCCTAAACAAAAAACATTAGAGGTGAAAGGCATTGGACTTTTATTCAGATTCCGAGCATCCAGAAAAAGTCGATGGCGAAGAATATAGAGAACAAACACGGACCCAGGAACCGCAGGCAGAATGGGAGACGGACCAAAGGGGACCTGATACACGGGAAACAAGGGAAAGCAGGGTCAGTCACTCAAGAATGGAGAGGAGAAACAATCCGGCTGATTCAGAGGACACAGTGGGAGTTACTCCGCAAAGCAGGACAAGCTCCAAGCCAGTCTCCAAATCCAGACCTTCCCTTAAGAGACTAAATGTGAAACTGCCCAAAGTGAAGCTCAATCTTGTCATAAAAATCGCAGCAGTCATTGCGGTTCTCATCAACGTTAGATACGTTATGGGTCTGATGAAGGACCCGGTCGGCACCTTTACATTTAATCATTTGGTGATTAAGTTAGCAATATCAGTTGGTATCAACTTTGCAGCAGTCTGGATTCTGTTTGCCAAGCAGTCCCGGATTAAGTATTTTCTTTCCCTGTTTGCAGTGTTAGCATCGTTTCTGTATTATCTTTATGGTAATTATACCAATCATACTTTATTTATGAGGAGCCACCTGATCCCTTCGGTGCTTGTAATCCTATCCGTTTTGATGGTGGTCAATTCCAAGTCGAATTATTATCTGAAAAGCATCCTGTTGCTGGTCTTCGCCGCAGCCGGGATCTATGTCAGCAGCAATCAATTTGCACTTGAGTGGGTGCTGAATGGCAGTGCTGGACTGGTGATGTTTTTTAGAGTTTCCAAAACAAAAAGGAATGACAAATCTGTTAACAAGGAAAGCAGGGCAAGAAGGAACCAGCGGCAGTCAGCTTAGTTTGGCGAGAAAACCCAGCATGCAAATAAGGCCACCCAGATAGTCTGGATGGCCCGTTTTTTATTAGTGAAATGAAAATAGCTCCGCTAAAATGCCACTATTTTATTTGAAGCAAACGTCCTTCCAAAAATGATTAGTGCGCGATAAGACCACACGAAGATTCAGGTGACAATGGATACCTATTCTCACCTTACTGATTCGATTGAAGCTATTGCAGTAGATTATTTGGATGAATTGCTTGAATAAGTATCAATAAGGGCACAAACGTGAAAATGGCACTTTTTTTGCACTTGCCCATAAAAAAAAGACCAGTACCAACTAGTCTATGTCCAGAAGAAATTCTAAAGAGTCCTTGTTATTACTAGGTTGGCGGGACCGCCTGGGAATCGAACCCACCTGACCTGGCACGCAGGTCACAAGCAGTTTTGAAGTTTGCTGGCATCTGTATTTCTAGTACCTTTATATACCCAGAAATACTGTTATGTGATTTATGCTCAAATTAATGAAAGAAAAAGGGCAGGTTCACTCAGGTTGAAATCTGCCCTTACTCAAATAATTCATTTAATTTGAAATAACAATTAACTTCAGCAGTTCAGAAAAAGCAAGACTGGATGTAGTCATTAAAAAATCAAAGCCAATTGAACGATCGCTAACGAGGCTAATTTAACTTTCTTATCTGTGGTATATAATTCAATCCCTGTGCTTTTAGGATCAGGGAAGATTAAATCCGTGATCACCACTTGGCCATTGTTCGCAAAAATTTCGACGGATGAACTATCAACAAAAATTTGCAGTTTAATTCTATTATTTTCCGACTTTAACGAAGCTCCATGCATACAAGGAAAATATTCGTTAAATTCAGTAACCCCCGAGTTAATCCGATTAACAAAAAGGAATTCATTTACAGCGTCATATCCTATTATGGTCTCCTTTGAATCAGAATTTCGAATTTTGATACCAAATTCTGTTGCCGACTGCAGTTCAAATTCAGCAATAATTTCTAAAAGATTTCCACTAACGTCAACTGAAACATTTTTCTCTGGTTCAAGAATGAACTGATCCCATGACCGTTTTTTCCCTCTGATTTTTTCAAGCTCAGCCACTGGAGCTTGAATAAGTCTAACACCATCGGAGGTTTCTTTTAATGATAACTCCCTCGGAAGGGTCATGGCACTTCTCCACCCGACGGTTGGGGTTTCATTCGCATATTTCCAATTACTCATCCAGCCAATAAAGAGCCGCCGTCCATCATCATATGGAATATCTGACCATGTTACTCCAGCATAATTATCTCTTCCATGGTCAAGCCAAAGAACTGTGTCATCAGGGTTATCATTGGTAAACGAGATACCATCAAATTCACCGATAAAGTACTGTGTTCTTGAACCCTCGGCAAATGCAGTATCATTACCAATACTTACAATCATCACCCATTTGCTCGAATCCTTTTTTCCGTCAACCGGTAACTTAAAGATGTCAGGACACTCCCAGACACCAGCATGGGAACCAGCTTGAGCACCGAATTCACTAGCAAACTCCCAAGATATTAGGTTGTCTGAACTATAAAACCTTACATGGTTCCCCGCAGCCAGAACCATCATCCACTTATTCTTATCCTCATGCCAAAATACTTTCGGATCACGGAAATCAGTGATAGATTCCTCCGTTAATACGGGATTCCCCTCATATTTATTCCAAGTACGGCCATGATCCTTACTATAGGCAAGACTCTGTCTCTGCCTTGATCGATCTGA